>NZ_JPRS01000800.1 GCF_000738085.1 Cryobacterium sp. MLB-32 | reverse complement strand
CTGCATTTCGACTACGGGGGTTCGCACCCTCTATGACCCAGGGCTTTCAATCCTGTTCGGTCTATACAACGTTTCTAACCCTCACCATCTCGGTAGAATGAATAGAAGTCCCGCAACCCCGACCATGCAACGCTACCGGCTATCACACATGATCGGTTTAGCCTCATCCGGGGTTCGCTCGCCACTACTAACGGAATCACTATTGTTTTCTCTTCCTGTGGGTACTGAGATGTTTCACTTCCCCACGTTCCCTCTACCCGCCCTATATATTCAGGCGGGAGTCACCAGGTCACCTCACGGGCCTGGCGGGGTTTCCCCATTCGGACATCCTCGGATCACAGTTCGTTTATCAACTCCCCGAGGCTTATCGCAGATTACTACGTCCTTCTTCGGCTCTACATGCCAAGGCATTCACCGTTTGCTCTTAAAAATTTGAAATCACATGAGTTTGAATCGATTAAGTATGCCGAATAAATCCGACATCGAAATTGACCAATGATCTAATTGCTTAGATCTTTGTAATTTGTCGAACCGAAGTCCGATCAAATTTAAGATGCTCGCGTCCACTGTGTAGTTCTCAAAGTACGGGCGGTACCCCTTCACGCCGGCGATTGATGCCAACAAGAAAAGGTCCAGAGGAAAGGTCAACCCCACACCCAAAGGCATGGAATGTTCCGGTCCCTC
>NZ_JPRS01000799.1 GCF_000738085.1 Cryobacterium sp. MLB-32 | reverse complement strand
GGGGCAGTGCGATGGTGAACACCCCGTCGGCGAGGTTGGAGAACCCGGAGGACGTCCATAGTTTCCAGTAGGACGAACCCAGCGGCATGGGGTGAGGGTGTCTGCTGCGGGGAACCATCTGCTCACTCTGACAGGGTGATTGAGAAACTTCAAGGTGATTGGATTAAATACATCAGACGGTAGGATTGCCATATGACGGAGGAACAACCGACGGCCACGGACACTAAGAATCCGTCCGCGAGCGCCCGCGAGATCAAGGCTTTGGCGCACCCTCTCCGTCTGAGGATCTTGCGGTTGTGCGGGCTCCATGAGCTCACGAACAAGCAGCTCGCGGATCGACTTGCCCAGGACCCGGGTACGGTGCTGTATCACGTCAGGCAACTGCACGCAGCGGGATTCCTCGAGCGTGGTGAGGTTCGCACCGGCGAAAGTGGCGCGTTGGAGAAGCCCTACCGGTCCACGGGCCGCTCATGGAATCTCGACACCGCGCTCAGCGACGCGGGCCCCGAAGCGCCTCTCGCTCCACTCGACGCGCTGAGAGACGAGCTGATGGAGGCAGGACCAGACTCGTTAGCGACGCTGTCTCGATTCGTTGTGCACCTTTCCAAGCAGGACGCGGAAACGTTCATCTCGCGGGTTCAGTCCGTTCTCAGCGAGTTTGTTGATAGCGATCAGGAGCGTTCGGATCAACCGGCATTCGGCGGCATGTTCGTCCTGCACCGCACTTCCGACTAACGTGGCGGTGGCCGGATGTCCCACAGCGGGTTCCTCCTCGCGAACGCGAATTGGCCACTCTGCTTCCTCGGTCTATGTTGCACCGTGTGCGTCCGGTCTGTGGTTCGATCAGATATGAGCCGAAGTTTTCAGACTGGTCTAACAGTGA
>NZ_JPRS01000798.1 GCF_000738085.1 Cryobacterium sp. MLB-32 | reverse complement strand
TAGCCTGTTATCCCCGAGGTACCTTTTATCCGTTGAGCGACAGCGCTTCCACAAGCCACTGCCGGATCACTAGTCCCGACTTTCGTCCCTGCTCGACTTGTCAGTCTCACAGTCAAGCTCCCTTGTGCACTTACACTCGACACCTGATTACCAACCAGGTTGAGGGAACCTTTGGGCGCCTCCGTTACTTTTTAGGAGGCAACCGCCCCAGTTAAACTACCCACCAGGCACTGTCCCTGAACCGGATCATGGTTCGAAGTTAGGTATCCAATATGACCAGAGTGGTATTTCAACGATGACTCCACCTGAACTAGCGTCCAAGCTTCACAGTCTCCCACCTATCCTACACAAGCCACACCGAACACCAATACCAAGCTGTAGTAAAGGTCACGGGGTCTTTCCGTCCTGCTGCGCGTAACGAGCATCTTTACTCGTAATGCAATTTCGCCGAGTTCGCGGTTGAGACAGCTGGGAAGTCGTTACGCCATTCGTGCAGGTC
>NZ_JPRS01000797.1 GCF_000738085.1 Cryobacterium sp. MLB-32 | reverse complement strand
CAGCGGTCAGGAGGTGGGCGAGTTCCCCGATGGTTCCCTCGCAGCGAGCCAGCAAATATTGGGCCATGTCGTCGGTCGCGATGGTCGACGGGTGCTGCAGTGGCAACGCTCTCGCGAAGCTGGCTAACAACGACACGGTGTCGGCATTGACAGTCCACAGGGGAAGGACGACGGGTTCGAATCGGTTCTCGAGCTGGTCGTCGGATCGGATGGCAAGATACGCCTCTCGTGTTCCGACGCCGATGATGGGGATGTGTAACTCGTTGCCGAGGAAACGCAGCAGATTGAGGAACTCCCGGCGGCTGCTGCCTGCCCCGGCCAGGACGTTGTGCAGCTCGTCGATGACGAGCATGCGCACACCCGTTGACCGCAACAGACTCAGCGACATCTGTTCCACCTCGGCCAACCGCCACCGGGGTTGAAGAGGCGCGCCCAGCGCGGCGAGGAGCGCGATATAGAACCGCAACACGGA
>NZ_JPRS01000796.1 GCF_000738085.1 Cryobacterium sp. MLB-32 | reverse complement strand
GCGCCTGGCGGGGTCAGTCCTGATCGAGCAACACGACGAATGGGAAGCCGGCGAACGACGCTACTTCTCCGAAGCATCAATGCTGGAGCTGACCACAATGAACAACCCCGTCGAGGTCATCGACGAGGCGGTGATCCTCCCAGAACTCGCTGCCGCCTAAACTAAAACAACTGACCCGCACGGTGACGAGAAACTCCACCACTCAGCGGGACGTGACCTGGGCTTGTTTACAGTACCCGGTGCATCACGCTGTGGATGGCCGCTTCGTGTTGCTCTGCCGCGACCTGCCGACGGGCTGAGATCAAGATCGCGATGACCACGAGGTTCCATCAGGGGAACCCCCTGCGGACGTCCACCGATATGGTGGTGGCATGGTCGGCTTGTGGGAAGGTATCACGCGCGTAAATGCAACCCTGTGGTTTGCCGTAGCGGTTCTGTTGACAGTCGCTGGATACGTTGGCGGAGACGACGCCGTGTGGTCAATCCTCTGGCT
>NZ_JPRS01000795.1 GCF_000738085.1 Cryobacterium sp. MLB-32 | reverse complement strand
AGCATCTAAGCGGGAAGCCGGCTTCGAGATAAGATTTCCATCCCTTAGGGGGAGAGGCTCGCAGCTAGACTACTGCGTTGATAGGCCGGATGTGGAAGTGGGGACTAAAGACCCATGAAGCTGACCGGTACTAATAAGCCGATAATTTGATAACACTCAGTTTGAAGAAGCTGCTTTAGCGTCCACTATGTGGTTCTCGATGTACGGTCGAGAACAAATAACTAAATACATTTGTATAGGTTTGTTCGATTCATCGGAAGATGTTTCGGCGGCTATAGCAAGAGGGAAACGCCCGGTCACATTCCGAACCCGGAAGCTAAGACTCTTTGCGCCGATGGTACTGCAGGGGGGACCCTGTGGGAGAGTAGGACACCGCCGGACTTAACTTAGCAACACACTTGAAAGCCACCCCACGGGGTGGCTTTCTTGCGTTAACGCCCTGT
>NZ_JPRS01000794.1 GCF_000738085.1 Cryobacterium sp. MLB-32 | reverse complement strand
CGGTGGTGTCTGTCACACTTTTCTTATGACAACCACCATTGAAGGTGTTTTCGTTGATCTGACCGGGGCCTTGGCCCGGTCAGATGTGTCCGCGAGGATGTTCGCGGAGTTGTCCGACGACGGGTCGGAGGACACCCACCGGGCGATAGCCCACCACCTGCGTGAGGTCACCGCGGCCTACGCACTGTCGGCGGCGAATATGGCCGGCCGATCCGACTGGACGCTCGGCCGCGAAGGCCTCGCGAGGAAGAAGGGATACGCCACCACAGAGGACTACGTTCAGGCCCTCGGCGGAGGAGGAGGCGGCACAAAAGCCGACACCCGCCGCCTGATCGAAGCCGGCACCATGGCCACCGAAGCAGAGGCTGCCCGGGCCCGGCAGAAGGAAGCCCACCTGCTGGCGCTCGAACACCCCGAGGCCCCACCGGTCGAGGTGCACCGGCCGTGGTTCGCACCGCTCGGCGAGGCCGTGACCGACGGAACACTCAGCACCGACGCGGCGACGGCCATTCGCCGCGGCTTGGGCGAACCGGCCATCGGCGTGACGGAGGAGATGCTCAGCGACGCTATCGTGCATCTCCTGGCCGAGTGCCGCACCCTCAACGCGGACCAGGCGGCGAAGGCGGCCCGGCAGTGCCGGGACACGATCGATGCCGCCGGGATCGCCTCCCGCGCCGACGCGATGAGAGCACGGCAGTACCTGCGGGTGTTCGACAAGCCCGATGGCATGCTGCACGGCAGCTTTGAGCTCGACCCGGAAAACGGGTCCTACTTCAAGGACTTCCTGCTGCAGATCACCGGACCCCGCACCGGTGGCCCCCGATTCGTCGAGAAAGGCGAAAAGGAACGGGCGCAGCGCATCATCGACGACCCACGGTCAACCGACCAGATCGCCGCCGAGTCCCTCATCGAGGTGATCAAGGTCGCCGCAGCCGCCGACCCCGGAACACTGTTCGGGCGCATCCGCCCGTCGGTCAAACTGGTCGTCGTTGGGGCACCCGTACCGGATCCAACGGCCGCGCCCACGACCAGAGGGCCCACTGCGGCAGCGCCCACCACGGCCGAGCTTCCGAAGGTAGGGCTCACGACGGCCGCGCCCACGACGACGCAGCCGACGACGGGCTTGGTGCTCCTTCGCAACGGGTTCATCGAAGGCACACCAGACGCCGCCACGACCGCCACCATCGACCGGACCGT
>NZ_JPRS01000793.1 GCF_000738085.1 Cryobacterium sp. MLB-32 | reverse complement strand
GAGCTTGTTCATGAGAATTCCTTTCGGGGCACGGGCGTGCCGAAGCGGGCCTACAGAGGCCATGAGTGTTTCTTCGCTACGAGATCAGCGTGAACTGCGCAACGGCGCGAGGTTCTACTGCTGACGTCTTTCCCGACGTGTGCCGAAAAAGAATGCGCCGGAATCGATGCCTGCTTGACAGGTCCGGTTCCAGCGCCATCCCCTGCTAGAACTCTAGGGACGACAGACAAACCTGTCTATCCGCATAAAGTCCCCAGTACAGGGGTAGAAATTTCGTCTAGTTATGGACTTCTGGGAGTATCGGTCGGAAAACCTGAAGCATTCTCGGTTTTCGATATCTGTCATCCACGCTGGAAGCGATAGGAGACCAGACGTACCACCTGCCCGAGCGGGTTGCTCCCAGCGCCATACGCCAGACTGAATGTCACACCAGAAGGAGCCGCATGAGTGAGCTAGCC
>NZ_JPRS01000792.1 GCF_000738085.1 Cryobacterium sp. MLB-32 | reverse complement strand
GCGTTTCCGAAGGTGTTATCCAGGAATCGGACGTTCGACGAGGGGCGTGCCGCGTTGCCCTTCGGCTCGCCACCCGCGTACACGCAGTAGCCACCACCGTCAAACAGGTTGCCCTGCACGAGAGTATTCGTGAAGGCACTGCCCTGATTCAACAGTGAGACTGCCGCGGTGAAGTTGTACGCCGGCCCAGCGGTCAAGCGGTTGTTCGTGATCGTGATGTTCGGCCCACCCAGGCTCAAGATCGCCTGATTGTGCGACTCGCCCGACGCGGCGATGTCGTGAATCCAGGAGTTCGTGATTGTCGCGTTCCCGTCGGTCATCATGCCATCACCCCATCCGTGAATGTCACAGGCGTCACAGGTGAAGTTGACGAAGCCCAGTCCGGGATATTTCGTGACATAGCCCGGGCCAGGACCGACGATCTCGATGCGCTGCATGAGCAGCCCGGAGTACGGCAGATCAATAGCAATCCGGCCGTTCACGACGGAGTTACGGATCGTCACGTTGTTGGCCCGGACAACCACATCGCCGGCGAA
>NZ_JPRS01000791.1 GCF_000738085.1 Cryobacterium sp. MLB-32 | reverse complement strand
GTTATATAAGTCTTTATCAAATTCACGAAGGACAGCCAACGTTGTTGCATTAGACGTGCCCCGGATTCTATTGATCGAAGCAACACCGACTTTCAGGTGGTCAGTGATGTTTTATCAATCTTCGTCAGCAGCAGGGGTACGGTTTCTCGCCTCCATTCACGAGGGGCGCGGTCTCAAACGGTCTGCCCAGGATGTCGGCGTGCACAAAGAAGTCGGGTACCGCTGGTTGCGGGAAAAATACCTTGGTCTTCGCCGCGAAGGGAAGACCGTTGCCGAGTCGACGGCGGAATTGGGATTCACGACGGTGCGTCTGTTGGCTTGGGAGGCGGATGTTGATCGCACTGATGACCGGCATCATTTGAGGGTCGACGTGGACGAGGAGGCCAAATTCTGGGCGTCCTTTGCCATTGGTCAGAGTGTCCGGGATGGCGCACGAAAGGCCGGGGTCGCGCTGTCATTCTTCGAAGTCGTCTGCACAACAGCCCTTGAGTTTTCGGGGTTGTGCACGCGAGTGTGAACGCTGGCGTTTTCGTACTCCTCTGCACTAACATCATTTTCGTTCGTACTCCTCTGCACAAGAAGGAGGTAGCGGGGTGGACGCTGAA
>NZ_JPRS01000790.1 GCF_000738085.1 Cryobacterium sp. MLB-32 | reverse complement strand
GGTGACTTAAAACCTCGCGTCGATGCTTTTCTTGGCAGCATAGGATCACTGATTTCACCCTTACGGGCTACCCATCGGGTCTCAGGCATCATGAACGACGGATTTGCCTATCGTTCGCCCTACATCCTTAGACCGGGTCAACCATCGCCCGGCTCAGCTACCTTCCTGCGTCACACCTGTTAATACGCTAACCGCACCAGCATAGGGTCGCACGCTAGGCCCCACGCTTCACCCCGAAGATCCATCTAGGGGATTCAGATGCTTAGCATTACTGGATTAGTTTGGGCGGTTTTTCGTCAGTACGGGAATATCAACCCGTTGTCCATCGACTACGCCTGTCGGCCTCGCCTTAGGTCCCGACTTACCCAGGGCGGATTAGCCTGGCCCTGGAACCCTTGATCTTTCGGAGGACGGGTTTCTCACCCGTCTTTCGCTACTCATGCCTGCATTCTC
>NZ_JPRS01000789.1 GCF_000738085.1 Cryobacterium sp. MLB-32 | reverse complement strand
CGTCGGCCCATCCTGCGATTTGTACCAAATGATGTGGTGGCCTTCGGCATAACTCGGCGGCCGCCGGTTGTCGAGCCTGTCGAGACACAGCCCGCGGTGGCGCACCCGCCGTCTCGTTCGATCGCCGCGAGCTTCTGTGCCCGGGTGAAGAGCCGCTTCCCGAGCCCGAAATCGAGCACTTCACTCTTGCCGCCGAGGACCATCGGAATGAGACACGCCTCCGCGGCCATCTTCCTGGCCGTGAACGCCGAGATCGGCTGCTCGATCCCATCCAGCTGGGCCTCCCCGAGCCCGGTCTGCAGGGATTCGAGGGACATTCGCACGATGATCGTCGTGTGATCCAAAGCACCGAGCCCTTCCGTGCAGGAGAGGGCGTGGCGCACGATGTCGACGAAGGCGTCGAAGTTGAGCTGCGGCATCGTGCGACCGTCTCCGATGATCTCGTGGTTGTCCCCGCACCCGTCGGGGTCTTCCTTCGCTTCAAACCGTGGCTTGCGCAGTTCCGCACCGACCATTCCGTCGATCGCGGTGTCGAGGAACGCGGCCAACACCGGGTCGGCGTCGAGAATGTAGCGTTTCATGCCGTTGGGCTGCACCAGCCGGGTCAGAGCCCGCCGCGAGACGAGCACCTCCTCGCGCGGTTCGACTCCGTCGACATCAAGCGCGTCGCGGTAGCGCACCGACAGTTTTCGCACCGAGTCCACCGGATTGGTCGCCGCGAACTCCACCAGTTCCTTTTCCGCTGCGATCATCTCG
>NZ_JPRS01000788.1 GCF_000738085.1 Cryobacterium sp. MLB-32 | reverse complement strand
TCAACATTCCGCCGAGAGGGGGCCGGCGAACTGATTGGCGGTGAGCTCGACCGCATAAAGGCGTCCGTTGGCGCGGGAGAGCTGATCTCTCTGCACGATCTGCGGGAGGATCGATTGCGCCGACGTGTCGTAGATCGTTTCCGAGACGCCTACAAGGAATGCCACGCAATAGAGCGCCCAGATCGAACTGATGCCCAGAAGCAGGACGGCAACCAGCGCGAGGAGGAGGATCGCTCGGACGAGATTCGCGACGAGCATCAGCGTCCGCCGGTCCAGCCGATCGGCCAGAGCCCCAGCTGTCAGCGCGAAGACAAGCCAGGGCAGTCTCGCGGCGACAACGAGTCCGGCTATGAGCGACGGTGATTGGGTCAGCTGGATTGCGACCAGGGGCAGTGCGATGCTGAACACCCCGTCGGCGAGGTTGGAGAACCCGGAGGACGTCCATAGTTTCCAGTAGGACGAACCCAGCGGCATGGGGTGAGGGTGTCTGCTGCGGGGAACCATCTGCTCACTCTGACAGGGTGATTGAGAAACTTCAAGGTGATTGGATTAAATACATCAGACGGTAGGATTGCCATATGACGGAGGAACAACCGACGGCCATGGACACTAAGAATCCGTCCGCGAGCGCCCGCGAGATCAAGGCTTTGGCGCACCCTCTCCGTCTGAGGATCTTGCGGTTGTGCGGGCTCCATGAGCTCACGAACAAGCAGCTCGCGGATCGACTTGCCCAGGACCCGGGTACGGTGCTGTATCACGTCAGGCAACTACA
>NZ_JPRS01000787.1 GCF_000738085.1 Cryobacterium sp. MLB-32 | reverse complement strand
CTCCTTTCTAAGGAGCACGTGCAATCCCGTCTGTATACAGCGGAATTAGGTTGCCAGTCATACCACGCCGAACGGTGTGGATGGCGCTCATGGGTGGAACATTGACATTGATGCAAGAACGGCTGGTTCGGTTCAAGTACGCTTCTTCGGAGGTTGGAAAAGATCGGGTCAGAGAGACTTGCATATGCACGCTGTTGGGTCCTGAGGGACCGGAACATTCCATGCCTTTGGGTGTGGGGTTGACCTTTCCTCTGGACCTTTTCTTGTTGGCATCAATCGCCGGCGTGAAGGGGTACCGCCCGTACTTTGAGAACTACACAGTGGACGCGAGCATCTTAAATTTGATCGGACTTCGGTTCGACAAATTACAAAGATCTAAGCAATTAGATCATTGGTCAATTTCGATGTCGGATTTATTCGGCATACTTAATCGATTCAAACTCATGTGATGTCAAATTTTTAAGAGCAAACGGTGAATGCCTTGGCATGTAGA
>NZ_JPRS01000786.1 GCF_000738085.1 Cryobacterium sp. MLB-32 | reverse complement strand
GGCGCGAGGAATGCGCGCTTGGATCTAGCTTCTCGAGATCGAGACTGCGCGAGCCGACACGAGCACGCTGTGTCTAGCTCTTGTAGTGCGGGCCGTCGTGGCCTTTCGGTGTCGGTACCGGTGGGCGTCCGCCGCGACGCGGAGTTCTCTTCGGATCGACGGTAGCGGGCGGGATGAAGTACACGACGTTGTCTTTGACGATGATGCCCCACCCTTCGCGGTGGATCCTGTGATGGCAAGCACTGCAAAGCATCAGAATGTTCGATTGATCCGTCGGCCCGTCCTGCGATTTGTACCAAATGATGTGGTGGCCTTCGGCATAACTCGGCGGCCTGTTACAGCCCGCGGTGGCACAGCCGCCGTCCCTTTCGATCGCCGCGAGCTTCTGCGCCCGGGTGAAGAGCCGCTTCCCAAGCCCGAAATCGAGTACCTCGCTCTTGCCGCCGAGGACCATCGGAATGAGACACGCCTCCGCGGCCATCTTCCTGGCCGTGAACGCCGAGATCGGCTGCTCGATCCCGTCGAGCTGGGCCTCACCGAGGCCGGTCTGCAGGGATTCAAGGGACATGCGCACGATGATCGTCGTGTGATCAAGCGCACCCAGTCCCTCTTTACAGGACAGCGCGTGGCGCACGATATCGACGAAGGCATCGAAGTTCAGCTGCGGCATTGTGCGGCCGTCGCCGATGATCTCGTGGTTGTCACCGCACCCGTCGGGGTCTTCCTTCGCTTCAAACCGTGGCTTGCGCAGTTCCGCACTGACCATCCCGTCAATGGCGGTGTCGAGGAACGCGGCTG
>NZ_JPRS01000785.1 GCF_000738085.1 Cryobacterium sp. MLB-32 | reverse complement strand
CCTGCCGCCTCGAAAACGGGCTTGCTGTACCAGACCGCACGAGTATCTGTGCCCAGGGAAACGGCATAGATGCTTCCGTCGTCGCTGGCCCCCGCAACCTTGGCGGCGTCGGTGAACTGATCCCAGTCTTCCCACCCGGAAACGTACTCATCAAGGTTGAGGAGGTACCCAGCATCCGCGTCAGCTCGCAACGTGGTGGTGTCTTCATAGAAAATGTCTGGTGCAGTCGCTGCTGAGCGCTGCGAGAGGGCGAGTTTGGTTTTGTAGTCGTCATCTGTTGCTGCAATAGGTTGCAACTCGACGGTCACTCCCTCGTGCGTCGCCTCGAAGTCCGCCTTGGCTGTTGTGAAAAGCGTGTCGAGAGCCGTGAAGGCGTCAGTCTTGATGTAGGCGACCTTGAGTATCTTTCCTTCGCTGTCGGCTGGCGCCGACCCTGCCGTGCTGAGTATTCGAGTCTCTGAGCCCCATCCGATCGTGCGCTTGAGCCCCACTGGTCGTGCGGAAGAGCACCAGTGGTGGTGTGGCTCAGCACCACAGGTGCTCCCCGTCACGGATTACGCGGTCGCAAGGGCGGCTTGTTCCCTCATGTTGTAGGTGCCGGTGTCGACCCAGGTGGTGTTGTGGATTATGCGGTCCATGATGGCGTCGGCGTGAACGCCGGCGCCGAGGCGTTGGTGCCAGTCCTTCTGTTGATACTGGGTGCAGAACACCGTTGAGGTCTCGCCGTAACGGCGCTCCATCAGCTCCAGCAGCATTGTCCGCATCGATTCCGTCGGCTTATCCAGCAGCCACTCATCGATGACCAAGAGCGTGAAGGCGGCATACTTCCGCAGGAATTTGCCGGCGCCACCCGTTGTATCCTGGGCGGCG
>NZ_JPRS01000784.1 GCF_000738085.1 Cryobacterium sp. MLB-32 | reverse complement strand
AGCGGTGAACGAGCCCCAGCCCTGTCTCGGCAATTTATCCCAACTTGTGTCGCTGGAGTGCCAACACACCCGTTCAGTTCGTCGACGCAGGCCGCGCCGCTGAAGCGCTGGTTCCCAAATCAGGCGGGACCGAGTGACGCGTCACTCGTTTCGGTCAGAAGAGATCGCAAGGCCACAAAAGCATCATCGTCAATCGGCCGCACGATCATGCTTCCGACGACGACGGGTGCGAACGTTACCCGCAGAATCGTCCCGGCATGCAGGAGAGCAACCTTATAAGCGCGAACTGTGAAGAATCTCGTCAGGCCGCGGGAGACCTCGACGCTTGTCACCTCGCTTCTGGCTAACCGAGCGGTCACGAACGGTGCTTTCAACGGGCCATCCCAGAACGTGATCGAATCGGCGTCGATCATGACCACGGCGTAGACCGTGCGTTTGCTCCACGGTGCGCCCCGCAGCTCGGGAGCCAGGGTTGCTACATCTGCTTGCAGACCCTCGGTTTTCAAGATAGCGAACGCCTGGCCGTGGTGGTTCTCTTCCAGCACTGTCAGCAGGCGCTGGGTCGATGTCGACGCGGCACGATACGCA
>NZ_JPRS01000783.1 GCF_000738085.1 Cryobacterium sp. MLB-32 | reverse complement strand
GCCCACACCATACCTCCGGGCCAACTCCCTGATCGAGAGGCCATCCAGACGCGCATCACGCCGGATCCGCGCGAACAACTCCACCCGAGACTCCATCCGAACCTCCACCTTGAGCAACGAAAACACGTTGCAACAACGGTGCAGGTGGGTCCGGCTTAGATTGCCCCAGACACCCCGAAACAGCCGAAGTGGGTCCCGCTTAGATTGCCCTGGTGGGTCCCACTAACGCTGCCATAGTCAATGGCGTCGGCGTGAACGCCGGCGCCGAGGCGTTGGTGCCAGTCCTTCTGTTGATACTGGGTGCAGAACACCGTTGAGGTCTCGCCGTAACGGCGCTCCATCAGCTCCAGCAGCATTGTCCGCATCGATTCCGTCGGCTTATCCAGCAGCCACTCATCGATGACCAAGAGCGTGAAGGCGGCATACTTCCGCAGGAATTTGCCGGCGCCACCCGTTGTATCCTGGGCGGCGACCCAGGCTTCC
>NZ_JPRS01000782.1 GCF_000738085.1 Cryobacterium sp. MLB-32 | reverse complement strand
TTCAGCGATACCCATACCCTTCTTCTGGCGAGGCCGACACGGTGGGTTCAAACGCCCTCGCCAGGGAATCATTTACAAACGATCTTGCGGCGTACATCGCGGCTGAACCCGACCTATCCGGTGGGATCGTGGCCCCAGGTGAGACCTACTACATGAGTACGATCCCCGGCGTCTGGCTGTTGGAGTCGGGGAGCAACGATCGCGTGGAGGTGACCATTGGAACGGCATTCGTGATCAATGGTGCGCTCAGCCCGACGTTGAAATCGTCGATCACTGTTGTCGCCGTCTGGGAAGACGGCCAGTGGAAGGTCGCCGACGCGAACGGCACGCGTACAACCGAAGAGTTGTACTCCGTGGGGCGGCCGTTCACTGGGGGGTGCTGATGCTCACCCTCTTTCCGAAGCTGTCATCGAATGACGGCGGATGGAACCCGATTGGTGGGATTGGTGATGCCATCAACGGCGCGACCGGTGTTGTGTCGTACTTCTCGGACCCGTGGGGAAACACGTTCAAGACCCTCCGTGATACTGCGCAGGGGATGAGTCGAGACATCATGC
>NZ_JPRS01000781.1 GCF_000738085.1 Cryobacterium sp. MLB-32 | reverse complement strand
CGTTGGGGCCAGTCCTCCCGAAGTTACTGGATCACATAGGTAGGGAGGTTTTCAGGTGGTGCTCAACCACGCCGGTAATGGCGCTGAAGGATACGAATCACGCATCTGAACAGTGGGGCTCAACCGCACCACAGGTGGTGCCCAATGAAGAGAATATTCAGTCGGTGATCGTCCGGTAGAACCCGCGGTCGACGTACGTTGTCGGCAGGGAGACCTGGTTGCCGTGAAAGTAGACCTGCCGGTTCGCTTTGGTGACCTCCACCAGTGATTGATCCGCGGGTTGCGCCCGTGCGTTCTCTGAAGCCGGGCAAGCTCGTGACGACCTTCGCGTGCTGGTGATGTTGGAAGGTATCAACGATTCTTGAGCTTCTTCGAAGCTGACGGCGCTGACACGTTGTCGGCGACCGCAATAGGCAAATCATGGACGCTGAGCGCCTCGACGCCCCTCTTATTTGCTTTGGAATCTGAGCGGGGGGAGGCTTGCGTCGAGGACCGCACGTTGTCCCACTGACGAGCGGATGTCTTCAAGCGTGAGTGTCTCTACGCGGCGTACCGTTGCCAGGCCCAGTCTGGTCAGCTCAGCGGCAAGGTCCTTTG
>NZ_JPRS01000780.1 GCF_000738085.1 Cryobacterium sp. MLB-32 | reverse complement strand
CGCGCGCGTACCGCGAGCTTGAGGAGGCGGGTCTCGTCGAGACTCGACGTTCCCAAGGAACCGTCGTTCGCCATGACCAGACCGCAGCGTTCGACCTCGATCGAACAACTGCCGAACTTGTCAGCATGATTCCCCGCGACCACGTCGAGCTCGCAGACGTTCTGAACGCAATTGAAGCAGCCTGGAACCGAAAAGTGTGACAGCAGCGACCCTTCATCACACCGTGTCGGGCACGCCACATGCGACCGGCGGACCAAACGTGCGTAGGTGGTGACTAGCGCGTGTAGTGCGGGCCGTCGTGGCCCTTCGGTGTCGGTACCGGTGGGCGTCCGCCTCGTCGGGGAGTTCTCTTCGGGTCGACGGTAGCGGGCGGGATGAAGTACACCACGTTGTCTCTCACGACGATGTCCCAGCCTTCGCGATGAATCCTGTGATGGCAAGCACTGCACAGCATCAAAATGTTCGATTGATTCGTCGGCCCGTCCTGCGATTTGTACCAAACGATGTGATGGCCTTCGGCGTAGCTCGGCGGCCGGTTACATCCGGCGGTGGCGCACCCGCCGTCTCGTTCGATCGCCGCGAGCTTCTGTGCCCTCGTAAACAGGCGCTTCCCCAGGCCGAAATCAAGTACCTCGCTTTTCCCGCCGA
Source organism: Cryobacterium sp. MLB-32 (assembly GCF_000738085.1). GTDB lineage: Bacteria > Actinomycetota > Actinomycetes > Actinomycetales > Microbacteriaceae > Cryobacterium. The sequence goes on along the minus strand of NZ_JPRS01000780.1, from coordinate 87 downwards.
GCACCATCGGGATCAAGCACGCCTCCGCGGCCATCTTCCTGGCCGTGAACGCCGAGATCGGCTGCTCGATCCCGTCGAGCTGGCCTC
>NZ_JPRS01000779.1 GCF_000738085.1 Cryobacterium sp. MLB-32 | reverse complement strand
CTACTAAAAGAGGTTTACAACCCGAAGGCCTTCGTCCCTCACGCGGCGTTGCTGCATCAGGCTTGCGCCCATTGTGCAATATTCCCCACTGCTGCCTCCCGTAGGAGTCTGGGCCGTGTCTCAGTCCCAGTGTGGCCGGTCACCCTCTCAGGCCGGCTACCCGTCGTCGCCTTGGTGAGCCATTACCTCACCAACTAGCTGATAGGCCGCGAGCTCATCCTTGACCAAAATTCTTTCCACCAAAGAAGATGCCTTCCAAGGTCGTATCCGGTATTAGCTACAGTTTCCCGCAGTTATCCCAGAGTCAAGGGCAGATTGCTCACGTGTTACTCACCCGTTCGCCACTGATCAAAGAAGCAAGCTCCTCATCACCGTTCGACTTGCATGTGTTAAGCACGCCGCCAGCGTTCGTCCTGAGCCAGGATCAAACTCTCCGTAAATGTTTGAATAGCTACCCAACCGAAATCGGATGCCCATCTAGTGCACCAAGCCGCCGGAATAGGC
>NZ_JPRS01000778.1 GCF_000738085.1 Cryobacterium sp. MLB-32 | reverse complement strand
GCAGCTTGGGCACCCCCAAGTCGGCGCCCGACCCAGGGACTCAAGTGCTCTCGGTTGCGGTACATCGACTGCGCTGTTCATCGTCGCTGCTCGTCCCTCACAGCTTCTTCTCCCTCTGCAGTCTCCGTACCGAAACCGCACAATCTCTTCGATTGTGGCCAGTCTCATTCCTCATTCTTCGTCATTAGATCTGTCACACCTCTGGCATTAGTAATAAACGAGGTAAAGTCATTTTCATGATGACGGTGCATATCCTCTCTGCGGGAGACGGTTATGCCTATTACACAAACGAGGTTGCGACCGGTGATGCCCGGCGCGAGAGCGGCCGGGAGCTGGGTGATTACTACACCGCGGACGGTAACCCTCCCGGGGTGTGGGTTGGTGGGGGAGTGGCCGCGCTGGGTGTTTCCGGTGTTGTCACTGAGGAGCAGATGAAGGCTCTGTACGGTGAGGGGTTGCACCCGGATGCTGAAGCGATGATCATCGCTTTGCAGGCTCAGGGGAAGACGGCGGCGGAGGCGCACGATGCGGTGAAGCTGGGCCGCGCGTACTACGGGTACAGCACCGGTGGCACGGATTTGAGCGCGAAGATTGAGACCGGTTACGGTGACTTCACGCGGATGAATCATCGCG
>NZ_JPRS01000777.1 GCF_000738085.1 Cryobacterium sp. MLB-32 | reverse complement strand
ACTCAATCGCCCGTCGCGACAAGCCCTGATTACGCAGCTGCAGGATCTGCTTCGCTTTGATCTTCCGTACCATTACCGGTACTCCTTCCACCGTGTGGCGCTCACATGGTGGGAGGAGCTTTTCAGGTGGGGCTCAACCACGCCGGTAGTGGGGCTGAACGATGCAGGTCACGTCGCTGAACAGTGGGGCTCAACCGCACCACAGGTGGTGCCCACCGAAGCCAATATTCAGCCGTGCAACCGGTAAGTGCTATCAGTCCGCCGATCGCGAATGCCGATAGGGCGATTGCTGCTCTTTTCTTCACGGTGCTCCCTTGCTCCGAGTACGAATGGACATGCTCTGTGGTCCGACGCACTTGAGAGAAGAAGGTGCCCCCGCTGCCATGCCTCGATGCAATAGTACATCGATTAGATAAACCCTCGTCAAGTTTTAAATGGGCATATATTGCCGAGTTTGGCACTCACTCAAGCCAGAAGCAGCGCTCTGGGATTCGGTGCAAGTGCTCGATCGAGCACAAGGCAAGCTGCCC
>NZ_JPRS01000776.1 GCF_000738085.1 Cryobacterium sp. MLB-32 | reverse complement strand
GACGCCAATACTCCGGAAGCCGTCCTTCAGGAACTTGCTGACGTTGCCGGCGACAAGCTGACCCTCGCCCCTTTCACCGGGCCGTTCAACTTCAGCCGCAAGTGCAATGAAGGATTCCTCGCGGCTCGGGGCGACGTGCTGCTCTTTCTTAACGACGATGTACAAACGATCAGCGATGAAATCGTCGGGCGGATGATCGCGCCCTTGAACGAGCCGGACGTCGGAATGACAGGGGCTTTTCTCTTCTTTGAAGACGGTGCGATTCAGCACGCCGGCCACCTGCACCACATGGGCCAGTTCAGCCACGCCTACCTGGGCTCGAAGCGAGGCTCGTTCGGTGCCTTTTCGTCTCTTTTGATCAATCGGGAAGCATCGGGTCTGACAGCGGCCTGTATTGCCGTACCCCGCGAAGTATTCGTCGAAGTAGGCGGGTTCTCCGAGCTGTTCCCCGGCAATTTCAATGACGTCGATTTGTCGAAGAAGATCAGCCAAGCCGGCTATCGACTGCTGTGGCTGGCGGATGTCGAACTCTTCCATTTCGAGTCGAGATCACGAGATCCGCTGGTGCATTCCTTCGAAGAGAAGATGATCATTGATCGCTGGGGTGGTCCTCAGCGTGACCCGTTCCTCGCCTGAGACAGCGACATGGGCAATCAATACTGGATACAGACTCGACCCTGACATAAGCTTGAAGGTACGAGGTGATTCTTGAACTAATTGTTGCCCGC
>NZ_JPRS01000775.1 GCF_000738085.1 Cryobacterium sp. MLB-32 | reverse complement strand
GAATCCATGAAATTCTTGGTCATGAAGATCGCGATCGGCAAAGAAGAGGCGGCCATGAAGAGGATTGTGCCTGGGATCGAGTCGAGCAGATTGAACTGGACGAACAGGCTGTAGACCGGCACCATGATTGCTGTGATTGGCAGCCCTGTCGCGAAGAGCACTCCGTACATAAACGGCTTGTTGAATCTCGCCTGATAGCGAGAAAGCGGATATGCCGCGAGTAACGCGACGAGGATCGTGATTCCTGCAGTACCCACGGAGATGATGAGGCTATTCCACAGCGGAAGGAACGTGAGTTCGGGAGTGAGAACCGCCGCGAAGTTGTCCAGCGAGAACTCTTCGGGAAGCTTGGTCTGATACGTGGCCTTGTTGTCGACAGACGCGAAAATGAGCCAGCACAGGGGCAGAAGAAAACAGGCGCCGATAACGACGAGAACGACATTTGCAAGAAACCCGATCACGCTCTTTTTGGGGGAGGCCACCGAGACAGGCCGATCGGACCGGAAGATGTCAACCTATGTGAGTCAGTTTCCTTAGGTGGTCATTGAGTTCGTTCCTTCCTTCAGGGGTTCGTTGATCCAGGTGGTGGTCGGGAACGTTGGTGGCTGCGGGACCTTCCGAACGAAGCGTTCCGGGTGGGCGGCATAGGCCGTCGTGAGAACGCGGGCGCGAGCGTGCTGG
>NZ_JPRS01000774.1 GCF_000738085.1 Cryobacterium sp. MLB-32 | reverse complement strand
CTAATCCGCACGAGTCACCGGGTGACTGGACTGAGCTCGCGGGTGACGCGAGGCTTGGGTTTGTTCCCATTCCGCCGCGTACGCAATGGGACAGTTTCCCGAAACTGGTTGATATTTTCCCGTGGCAGCAACCAGGCGTGAAGGTCAACAGGGCCTGGCCGTACGCAACGACGAAAGAGGTTCTGCGCCGGCGATGGGACTCCCTGCTTGAGGACCCAAATTCAGCCACCCGGGCGGAGAAGTTTGTCACCCCATCATCTGGACGTAACATATTTACTCAGGTCTCAGGGCTGCAGAAGATATCAGAACTGCTTCCCGGAGCTGCGCCGCGGTCCATCGTCAGGTACGCTGCCCGCCCGTTCGACCAGCAATGGATCTTCGATGATCCCCGCTTGATAAACCTTGAACGACCGGCGCTGTGGGCGTCGTTGTCGGTCCAACAATTCTTCATGTGTTCTATGAACACAAGTCCATTGGGCCCTGGCCCTGCCGTCACGGTCGCCGTGGCCCCACCCGATTTGCACTATTTCAGGGGCAGTTACGGTGGGAAAGACGTGATCCCGTTGTACCGTGACGCGGCGGGCGCGCCGAATCTTCCAGCCGGCCTGTTGGACACTTTGACTATGGCGTACGAGTATGACGTGGTTCCGGAAGACATCGCGGCGTATGTCTTTGGGGTTCTTGCTCAACCAGGCTTCTACGAGCGCTTCAGTACTGAGTTAGAAGTGCCCGGCGCCAGGGTTCCGTTTACCAAGGATCCTTCTCTCTTTGCAGAAGTGCGTGACGTTGGTGCCGAGTTGATCTACGCGCAAACGTTCGGGGCTCGAGCGATCGGCCACGCTGCCCATGACGATTTCGCAAACCGTCAAGGCATTGCTTGGTCCCAGGGAGTGACTCACCTTCCGGGTGAATTTGAAATCTCTTACGACGAAGAAACCGAGACTCTGAACGTAGCTGACGGCACGGTATCAG
>NZ_JPRS01000773.1 GCF_000738085.1 Cryobacterium sp. MLB-32 | reverse complement strand
GATTCGCGCCTCATCGCCGAGCTCAACACCAACCCCGCGCTGCAGGAGACCATCGGCAAAGCTGTTCGCGCGCAGCTCAGTAACTAAGTAAACGCGTAAATACTGAAGTGCCGCCCGCTATCGCAGGGCGCGCCGTCACAGAGGTCGGTAAAAGAATCACCGACTCCCACATCAGATGTTTATCTGATGTAGTGTGTGGGTATGAGGAACGCGACTTTCACTGACCTTTTGCGAAAGCCCAGGGAGGTTCTGGCTCACATTGACGAGGGCCAGGTGCGGATCACGCGGCGGGATGGTGACGATCTCGTGATACTTCGCGGTCACGATCTTGACGTCCTGGAGCAGGGTGTCGCTTTGTCGAGCCGTTTGATCCGCGCGATCGGCCGGAACAAGGGCGACGTCGCGGCCGCGCTGACTGATCTTTTCGCTTGGACGGGGGAGTTCACCCCGGGGGAGCTGCACGCGTACGCTGCCGAGATTGAGCATATTCTCTATGCCGCGAGCGAGTTGGGAACTTTTGAGCGGTTGTTGCGTGCGCAGCAGGAGTGGAAGGAAACGGCCGTGGCTTACGCCATGGGTATGCGACCTGTCGATCCCGTCGAGCTGCCCGATGTTCCTGTCCGTGTCAACCGCCCGTAGATGGCGGGGAAGCGTGGTGTCGCGGTTCCGCGGCCGGTCAAGGGCACCGAGTACGAAATCTTCTTTGGCAACATCGCTGCGCAACGCGGTTGGATAGACCTGAAGGCGTCGGCGAAGAATGCCCTGGCAGACGCCCACGACTATCTCACCGCGCATCCCGCGAAGTATGACCCTGATCGCTGTTACCAACTCCGAGGTGATCTCTCAACAGTTCTTGTAGACGGGGTGGGCCTGCCGCAATGGCAGTACAAAGTGACCGATGGTGCTCGTCTCTGGTACGCCGTTGACGAGCCCAACGCGAAGGCGAAGAAGCCAGGACGCGTGATCATCACGAAAGCTGCGACGGGCCACCCCAACGAGACGGATTCCAAGAAGAACTTCCGTTAGCCGGGCCGCGAAGGTCACCACTGCCG
>NZ_JPRS01000772.1 GCF_000738085.1 Cryobacterium sp. MLB-32 | reverse complement strand
CGTGCTTGTTGGGTTCTCGTGCTTGCACATGTGAACCGCATTACGAGCGGGAGCGATTATCAAGGTGTCGTTCGGCGTGGTGTGCGTCGCGTAGGCGCACACACAGTCATTTACGTGCGGAAAACCCCTCCAGTGTCCACGGACGCTCAGGGTGTTCCCGCACGTTTTGGTTTCATCGTTGCCAAGAACGTGGGTAACGCTGTGCGACGCAATGAAGTTCGACGACGTTTGAAAGCGGCCAGTTACGACTTGCTCGGCACTGTGGAGCCGGGCACGGATATCGTCGTTCGAGCTCTTCCCGCTGCCAGGGACACAGATTGGTCGACACTAAAGGCTGAACTGGGTCACGCATTCGAGCAGTCTTTACAGGTACGCAAAGTATCGTCGAAGCGATGAATACTTTTGTGGTCACTGTGCTGCTGATACCTCGCAATCTGGGTGTCGTGCTTTTACGTGTCTACCGTGCGGTCATTTCACCTCTTTACGGCGATGTTTGCCGGTATTACCCCTCCTGTTCGGCGTATGCACTCGGCGCCATTCAGGAACACGGCCTCACGATTGGATCGGCACTTGCCGCGCGTCGGCTCGCCCGATGCCATCCGTGGGCCGAAGGTGGAATAGATGATGTTCCCCTGAAACGCAAGCGTCGCTATTCCGTGACGTCATTTGGTTTTGTCGTCTCACCAAGCCACGGAAAGGGCTGATCCGAAGTATGGGTTTCATAGATACGATCCTCTGGCCACTGAAGTGGGCGGTCGAGCTTCTGCTTGTCGCATTCCACTCACTGTTCTCCGCTATTGGCATGGACTTCAACGGTGGACTCACCTGGGTCTTGTCGATTGTCGGGCTCGTCCTGGTGGTGCGTGCGGCGCTGATTCCCATCTTCGTCAAGCAGATCAAGAGCCAGCGCAAGATGCTCGAGGTCGCGCCCCAGCTCAAGAAGATTCAGGACAAGTACAAGGGCAAGAAAGACCAGTTCTCCCGCGAGGCCATGTCCCGCGAGACGATGGCGCTATACAAGCGCACCGGTACAAACCCGCTGAGCTCCTGCCTACCCTGCTCTTG
>NZ_JPRS01000771.1 GCF_000738085.1 Cryobacterium sp. MLB-32 | reverse complement strand
GCTTGGATCTAGCTTCTCGAGATCGAGACTGCGCGAGCCGACACGAGCACGCTGTGTCTAGCTCTTGTAGTGCGGGCCGTCGTGGCCTTTCGGTGTCGGTACCGGTGGGCGTCCGCCGCGACGCGGAGTTCTCTTCGGATCGACGGTAGCGGGCGGGATGAAGTACACGACGTTGTCTTTGACGATGATGCCCCACCCTTCGCGGTGGATCCTGTGATGGCAAGCACTGCAAAGCATCAGAATGTTCGATTGATCCGTCGGCCCGTCCTGCGATTTGTACCAAATGATGTGGTGGCCTTCGGCATAACTCGGCGGCCGGTTACATCCGGCGGTGGCACAGCCGCCGTCCCTTTCGATCGCCGCGAGCTTCTGCGCCCGGGTGAAGAGCCGCTTCCCAAGCCCGAAATCGAGTACCTCGCTCTTGCCGCCGAGGACCATCGGAATGAGACACGCCTCCGCGGCCATCTTCCTGGCCGTGAACGCCGAGATCGGCTGCTCGATCCCGTCGAGCTGGGCCTCACCGAGGCCGGTCTGCAGGGATTCAAGGGACATCCGCACGATGATCGTCGTGTGATCAAGCGCACCCAGTCCCTCTTTACAGGACAGCGCGTGGCGCACGATATCGACGAAGGCATCGAAGTTCAGCTGCGGCATTGTGCGGCCGTCGCCGATGATCTCGTGGTTGTCACCGCACCCGTCGGGGTCTTCCTTCGCTTCAAACCGTGGCTTGCGCAGTTCCGCACTGACCATCCCGTCAATGGCGGTGTCGAGGAACGCGGCTGACACCGGGTCGGCGTCGAGAATGTAGCGTTTCATGCCGTTCGGCTGCACCAGCCGGGTCAGAGCCCGCCGTGAGACGAGCACCTCCTCGCGCGGTTCGACGCCGTCGACGTCGAGAGCATCGCGGTAGCGCACCGACAGTTTCCGCACCGAGTCCACCGGGTTGGTCGCCGCGAACTCCACCAGTTCCTTCTCCGCCGC
>NZ_JPRS01000770.1 GCF_000738085.1 Cryobacterium sp. MLB-32 | reverse complement strand
CGTCGCTAATGCGCCCGGATAGCCGGGGCGCTCGAGCAGTGAGAGCAGGATCCGTGATCTGGTCGGATCCGCCATCGCGCGACCCAAACGGTTCATCACATCAGCACGGGAGGCAATAGTCAGCATTCACTGACATTACATCGAACGCTGACCTATCCGCAACACCATCAACGCGGTGGGTCCGGCTTAGATTGCCCTAGTGGGTCCGAAATTCCTTGACATAGTCACGCCATCATGGACCGCATAATCCACAACACCACCTGGGTCGACACCGGCACCTACAACATGAGGGAACAAGCCGCCCTTGCGACCGCGTAATCCGTGACGGGGAGCACCTGTGGTGCTGAGCCACACCACCACTGGTGCTCTTCCGCACGACCAGTGGGGCTCAAGCGCACGATCGGATGGGGCTCAGAGACTCGAATACTCAGTGGAGCCGACTACGGCTCCACCGGCATACCAGAAAGGCCCCATTTATGGCTCTGCAATTCACCAGCGCGCCCAAGAACATCGACGGCTTCACCGTTATCCTCTGCGGTGGTAGCTGGCGCGACATGGTCGCCGACACAACCTTGCGCAGCAAGATAGACCACCTCCCGTCGTGCGCGTGATGGCTATCTTCCTCTTCGACCTACATGGCCATCCCATTGCATTCCGCCGCACCAGCGAAGACAAATTCATCTTCGACAAGCATGGACACTGGATCGGGTGGTTCCCTTGGGGCGACAACGACGCCGCCGACAAACATGGAAAGTACCTCGGCAGTGTTGTGGGCAATCGACTCTTGAAGCGCCAGGCTCAGCCCTACCGTGGATATCCGGGATACCCCGGGTACCCCGGATATGCGGGCTATCCCGGCTATCCGGGATATGCCGGTTACGCGGGTCATCAAGCTGGCTATTCCGACGTCGATATCGAACGTCTCAGACTCTAGGTCGATAGCCGCGAGGACACGGCGCAGCAAGCCACCCTCTCGGACTATTGCTACTTAGAAAGAAGCTTGGCACCATCCGGCCGCAGCTCCCCG
>NZ_JPRS01000769.1 GCF_000738085.1 Cryobacterium sp. MLB-32 | reverse complement strand
ACCACGACCCAGCCGCGAACTGCCCTATACGGGATATTGCCGTGAGGTGAGGCGAAGCGCGCACCAATTTCCATCGTGCGCAGCAGGAGGGTGAACGAGTGTGCGGCACCGATGCTGCGGGTGACGAATTCCAGGAGATCCGAGTGAGCGAGCCTCGGAAGGTTGTGACCCGTCGGATCGGTATGAAAGTAGACCAAGCCGCCATGCTCCTCGGTCACGGTGAGTTCGTGGGTTCCATTGCCGTGGCGGCTCCCCACGAGTGCGGCCACGAGCATCTCCTGATTGTCACGCCGAACGCTGGAACGGTCGCATCCTGTACAGGCGAGGGCATACAGGGGCAGCGGTCCATGCTCGATGTACGCAGCATTGGGCGTGAGACTTGCGTCCGAATGGCAGTATGGGCAGGTAATCCTCATGGGGTTGCTCCTCAATCGCTCGGCGTTGTGACGCACTGCGTCCTGTCTGGACGCAATGTTCGGCGCCCGATTGGCCCTATTTCGTCAATGTATCAGCGGGTTTCGCACCCCACAGTCGGCATGAATGAGGACACCGCATCCCCCTTTCGGGGATCGCGCATCCGTCCGGTCGATCCCGTCGCCGGTCGAGGCGCGACGAAGGGCCGCCCAGTCCGCCGGTCGAGGCGCAACGGAGGGCCGCCCCTTTCGCCGGTCGAAGCCCCGTTGGTCGAGGCGCGACGAAGGAGCGATCGAGACCTCGTGACGTGGCTCGTCCCTTCCGTTGGTCGAGGTCTCGGGTCCTGTTGGTGGGGCGACGCGCCCGGGACGTCGTGAAAAGGGGGTCTGATTTGCGTGGTTGGGGGATTGGCCGTAATGTCATCTAAGTCGCCCCACAGGTGCGGAAAGCTGCTTAGCTTACCGGCCTCATGCGGGACCAAATCCCAAGTTTAGATAGCCTGCTTTTGTGGTGTTGTTTGGCTTGATGAAGTTTCATTCTGCGCCTTTGGGTGTGGGTGGGGCTACACGAAATTAGTGAAGTGCTCCAGTGCAATGGCCTTGTGGTCGGCGGCTGGGTG
>NZ_JPRS01000768.1 GCF_000738085.1 Cryobacterium sp. MLB-32 | reverse complement strand
CACTCGCTTCCGCATCGATGAGTTCTTGGTACAGAGTTTCGGTCGCGACGCGGATGCGGTCGGTGACATCGGTGAGTTTGAGTTCTCCCAGCAGGTTGAGCAGGGCAGACTGGTCTAGAGCCATCGTGTGGTGTCCTTTGTGAGTTGCTTTAGTCGGTACTCACTGACCATCCCACGATGGCTCCTCGCGTTGGCGAAGCAACGCTCAAAGCGGGGAAACCACACCACTCAATGGGACATGACCGAACAGAGAGAATATTGAAGGGGCGCGGTGACTTCTCACGGGCTGTAGAACTCTTCATATTTCGCTTTAGGGTGCGTTCCACCGTAACAACAGTTCAGCACCAATACCGCTCAAAGTTGACCCGCAGAGTTCGTGCTCAACGACCAGCTGCCGGCCTTCTCCAATCACCGTGATACGTGCAATGTCGCCTTCCTTGGCAACTCGTACAACCGATGCTGGCGGATCGCTGTCTTCTAGGGCGCTCAGCGTCATGGCCAAGTCGTAGTGAAGCAACGCCCAAGATTCATCCAAACTCGGGTCGCGAGGAATATAGGCAATAGCCTCGCTGTCGAGATGGGAGGCCCCCAGAGCGGCACCCGCTTCCTCGGCGAAACCATCAGAGTCTGGCTCTGAATACAAACTTTGACCAGATGAGAGCACCACCGTAATCCGCCCAGACGACGGGTCGACGTCTATGGCATCGACGGCCGTGATTTGTTCGCCGAGACGCTCCGCGATCTCGAGATCGCGGAGAACCATGGCCAGATGTGCAAGTGTCATGACTAACCCACAATCGTATTAACCCAAGATGGACAGACTTGACCGGTGGTGCAGTATGCGGTGACAACACCGAACGTCTGAGTCCCATATGCCCTGTAGTCCACTACCACCTTGACCGGCACCCACCCGCGACTTGGACTGCCGATTTCTGTGAGGTACACGTAGCTGGTCCCAGTCCCGGTCACGTTGTTGGCCCATTGCGTAACAGCCCTGACTGGAGGCGTTGTCAGCCCGTGAGCCTTGTATTTGGCAACCGCGTATGATCGCGCGTATACGCGGCGATTGGCTTTATCCAGCCAAGAAGTTACAACCGGGTTCGTAGCATTCAGAGTGTAGGTGTTCTCCGCGGTTGCAGCGAGCTTGACTGCTACTTCAACCGGCATTTCCCTTGGACGCACAATATCTTCGGGATTCTGCGTCTTCTGCACCACCGGCGCTGCGACAGTAAGGATCTGGTTCGAGGGTGCCGCGTCGGCCGCCACACTTCCCGTCAGTGCGATTACCAGGGTCACCCCTACTGTCGCCAAAGTTTGTGCTAACCGCATCTTTTTCATGGTTCCCCCAATTGATGAAAGCGTGTATACACGCACGCCGGAAGATGTCAACCTATGTGAGTCAGTTTCCTTAGGTGGTCATTGAGTTCGTTCCTTCCTTCAGGGGTTCGTTGATCCAGGTGGTGGTCGGGAACGTTGGTGGCTGCGGGACCTTCCGAACGAAGCGTTCCGGGTGGGCGGCATAGGCCGTCGTGAGAACGCGGGCGCGAGCGTGCTGGATTGCGGGTGCGCGGCCGTGGTGCAGGTTGAACGGGGTGTGCATTCCGATGCCGGAATGGCGATGCTCGTGGTTGTACCAGTCGTAGAATTCGGTGCAGAATGAGCGCGCCTCGGCGAGGCTGTAGAACCGGTCGGGGAACTCGGGCCGGTACTTCAAAATTCGGAAATGCGATTCCGAAAATGGATTGTCATTACTCGTATGCGGGCGGGAGTGCGACTTGGTCACGCCCAGGTCGGCGAGCAGGAATGCGACGGGTTTCGACGCCATCGAGGAGCCGTTGTCGGAGTGGATCGTCAGCTGGTCTCGGCGAATGTTCTGCTTCTCGATCGTGTCGAACAGGAGCCGCTCAGCCAGCTCGGCGGACTCCCTGGTCGCGACCATCCAGCCGACGACGTACCGCGAGTAAATGTCGATAATCGTATACAAGTGGAAGTACGACCATTTGGCCGGACCCTTCAACTTCGAGATATCCCACGACCAGGTCATGTTGGGTCCCGTCGCGATGAGTTCGGGCTTGATGCGCGCCGGGTGCTCGGCCTGAGCCCGACGCTCACCGGTCTCACCGTGGGCGCGGAGCAGACGATACATCGTCGCCACGGAGCAGAGGTAGGTGCCCTCGTCGAGGAGGATCGCCTGGATCTCCGCCGGCGCCTTGTCCACGAACCGCTCGGACCGCAGCACCTCCAGAACCGCAGCGCACTCCAGCTCGGTCAGCGCCCGCGGCTGCTTCGCCGGCTGCGGCCGGGGCCGCGGCGCTGACGGTGGCCGTGGCGACCGCGGGTGTTGGCGGTAGTGCGTCGCTCGCGACCGCCCCACGGCCAGG
>NZ_JPRS01000767.1 GCF_000738085.1 Cryobacterium sp. MLB-32 | reverse complement strand
CGCGATCGACGCATGATGTTGCGTACCAGCTTGCCGGTGACGCCCTCGAATTGTTCCCCGGGCTTCAATGAGTGGATGGAGATGCCACGGTGTTCGAGCTCCTCGATCGTTTGGAGGATATGTAGCACTGTGCGGCCGAGACGGTCGAGGGAGGAGACCGTGATGGTGTCGCCGCGTCGAGCTACTTTCAGCAGAGCATCAAGTCCTGGCCGGGTCTTGAATTTGCCACTGATTTTGTCTTCGTAGATCCGGTCATCGGGAATCCCAAAATCGTGCAGCGCCTTGGTCTGCCGTTCGTACGACTGCTTCAGACTCGACACTCGCCGGTAGCCGAAGGCATAGTGTTCCGGGGCTGGCTCGATGCCGTTTCTCTTCGTCATCGATTCAGCGTATCGCTTCTACGTTCGTGATGCTTCTTTTGATACATGTATCTTGTGCTATCTTTTCACGCTCAAAGAAACACTATTCGCGACAATGCGCAGCGTCTCAACTTCCATGGATTCGAGACACACACACATTCCGCCTGTCTTGCACAGATTGAACTATTAGTTCAATGTGGCGTGGCTTGTGAATTAGTCGAATACCCAACGCTACGGGGTGCGTGGTGTTCGGCAACGCGTTTGTGAGGAGCATAATGAGTTTGAGTTGTCGCTCTAAGGAGTGCGCTTGACGGATTACTCAGCGGCGCCCTCTCTGTCAACCTTGGATAAGGCACCGGGATCGTCCCGAATAGTGTCGTAGAGGGCGGGGAAGGAGTTCCCCTTGACGAACGCAGTGATGACAGGACCCGGCTTGACCGGGCAGGCTGTAGGGATGGAAGATGTTCCCGATCCCCAGGTTCCCGAGCGTGCTCGGCGGCGAACCTATACCGCCAAGTACAAGCGCGACATTCTGACCGAGTACGARGCTTGA
>NZ_JPRS01000766.1 GCF_000738085.1 Cryobacterium sp. MLB-32 | reverse complement strand
CACCATACCTCCGGGCCAACTCCCTGATCGAGAGGCCATCCAGACGCGCATCACGCCGGATCCGCGCGAACAACTCCACCCGAGACTCCATCCGAACCTCCACCTTGAGCAACGAAAACACGTTGCAACAACGGTGCAGGTGGGTCCGGCTTAGATTGCCCCAGACACCCCGAAACAGCCGAAGTGGGTCCCGCTTAGATTGCCCTGGTGGGTCCCACTAACGCTGCCATAGTCAAAAACTTGAGTTGACAGTCTTTTGGACCAATAGATCCGCGGTGCCGGACATATAACTTTTCAATGCATGGCCGGGATTGCTGGGGTGCAGCGGGGAGAGCGGATTGGAGGAATTGTGCTGCACGAAGACGACCGGTCGCGAAAGCCTGTGCCACTCGTTCACTAACGCTGCGATGTTCTGATCACAGTCAGCGTTGTTTCGGAGTCCCCACCAGTCGGCCTGGTCAAATCCCTGCTGAGCGTCAACGACGATCAGCGCGGTGCGATCATCGATCGAGGGTAGTTGGATCACGATTCAGGGCTCCTTGTTATTTTCAG
>NZ_JPRS01000765.1 GCF_000738085.1 Cryobacterium sp. MLB-32 | reverse complement strand
ATCGCAACTTCTGCACCGCATACTGTGACGTTTAGCTTCGCATTTCTCGGCGCGGGGCTTCCTTATGCGTCGGCCGGTCGGCAACATCTCATCGTTTCAGGACGAGAACGCTCCGCGCCGCATCTTGGAGGTTGCGAAGGAGGCTAGACGAACATCAGAACGAAGCCGACGATAGCGGAGACAACACCGACGCCCACGAGGATGATGCCGGTCAGGCGCAGGGCTCGCCCGTCGTGACTCGGGTCATCGGTGCGGCACCGTTCCGGCGAGCGCGGCAGAAACCACACGATGATGTCATCTCCCGGCACCAGCCCGTGCGACTCGTGGGTGTTCTGATGTCCGGCGTGCACGTCGCCCTCCTCATCGAACCAGCGGATGACGGATCCGTTCTTCGACACGGCGATCACGCCGTCGGTCTTGACCCAGCGATGGCTGATCCCGCGCACGATCAGGCCGATGATCAGCAGGGGAACTCCGGCCACGAGGCCCACGAGCGTCAGAATCTCGCTGATGATGCCGGCCATCGAGT
>NZ_JPRS01000764.1 GCF_000738085.1 Cryobacterium sp. MLB-32 | reverse complement strand
CGGCTGAACGTGTCTGGCTGGACGGTGACACACTCTTCGTAACGGTCCCGGCGCGGAGGGCGCCGCATCCGATGTGGTGAAATGACGCGGCGTCCGGTAGTCTAGGCAGGTTGTCTGTGCGCCGGATTCCCGGCCTCCACGTTTAACACATGCACAACCCTCCTGCTGTAGAAATTCTGCAGCCGTTTAGTCCGAAGGAGGTGGGTTAGTCATGCATCAGTACGAACTTATGGTAATCCTCGATCCCGAGATCGATGAGCGCACCGTAGCTCCCAGCCTTGACAAGTTCCTCAACGTTGTTCGCAACGATGGTGGCAGCATTGACAAGGTTGATGTTTGGGGTCGTCGTCGTCTCGCTTACGAGATCAACAAGAAGACCGAAGGCATCTA
>NZ_JPRS01000763.1 GCF_000738085.1 Cryobacterium sp. MLB-32 | reverse complement strand
TGCAGCGCGGTACCTGTGGCGATGATGAGTCCGTCAATACCGGAGGCAATGAGCGTTTCAAGATCGGGATGGTAGGAGGCGCCGAGGTCAGCAGCGACGGCCTGCGCATGCTCGGCAGCAATATCCGTGAGTTTAAGGGTGATCGTCCGGACTGATTCATCGGCGTTCGAAAGGGTCGCGATATTGCGGGCGTGCATTACTCCGATGCGGCCGACGCCGATCAGTCCGAGCGTTACATTTTTCATAAGGTATCCCTGCGTCTTCGGAGGTGAAAGTCGCCTTAGCGTGAGCGCTGGTGCGGGCCGTAAGGAATGTTGGACCGGTCCAACACCTAGGAGTCACGTTAGTGGTTCTGCCACGATGAGTCAAGAAATGTCCTGACAAACTTACAAAGCCGTCTGCCGACCGCGCTTAAACGGCGGTTAG
>NZ_JPRS01000762.1 GCF_000738085.1 Cryobacterium sp. MLB-32 | reverse complement strand
GTGCCCAGTGGGTCGACGTTCGGTCTGATCGGCAGCAACGGATCGGGAAAGTCCACGTTGCTGAAGATTCTGGCCAAGATCTACTACCCCGAGAAGGGGTCGGTGACCTACAACGGTAAGATCGCGGCGCTGCTGGAGGTTGGCTCGGGATTCCACCCGGAACTTTCCGGGCGCGAGAACGTCTTCCTGAACGGCTCCATTCTCGGCATGTCGAAGAAAGAAGTCACGCGCAAGTTTGATGAAATCGTCGATTTTTCGGGGGTCGAACAATTCATCGATCAGCCGGTTAAGAACTATTCCTCGGGAATGTACGTGCGCCTCGGATTCGCGATCGCAATCAACGTCGACCCCGATATCCTCGTCGTTGACGAGGTGCTGGCTGTGGGCGATGCTGAATTCCAGGACAAGTGCGCTCAGAAGTTCGTTGACTTCAAAGCCGCCGGCAAAACGGTCATCCTGGTGAGCCATGCCATGGAATCCGTGCGATCCATGTG
>NZ_JPRS01000761.1 GCF_000738085.1 Cryobacterium sp. MLB-32 | reverse complement strand
CAGGGCGATGTGGCCCATCATGATCACGAATGGCGCTGTAGAACAGCACAGCTCGGACCCGAGCACCCGGCGGTCGGCGATCCAGGCACCGAGGATGGTGGAGAGATACACGCCGCCGCCGTAGGCACCGACGATTCCGGCGGCCGTTGCCTGCGGAATTCCGAGTCCGCCGTCGTTGACGGAGTAGAACAGGTACAACAGCAGGATTCCCTGCATGCCGTAGAAGGAGAAGCGTTCCCACATTTCGACGCCAAAGATGTTGGCTAGGGAGCGGGGCTGTCCGAAGAATCCGCGATCCTCGTGAGACGGAACGGTCGTTGCTTTTGCTTCAGCATCGTTGGTGATGTTACTCATTGCTTGACTTTACCCCCCTGAACGAGGGAGGAACCTGATGGTCACTCAGGTTCCCGTGTCTGAGCCGACGCTCCGATCGACGACGCCGGCCGCCGTCGGAGCGGTCTAGGGTCGAAACCAGA
>NZ_JPRS01000760.1 GCF_000738085.1 Cryobacterium sp. MLB-32 | reverse complement strand
CGGACGTTCCAATGTCGATTCCGACGACGCTGTCCGTCATGAGTACTCTCCAATCTCCATCAGCCGTTTATTTCTCTGTTCGAGACGACGGAGCCAGGCTGCGGAGTTGTGACGCCAGGCGTTACTCCCCCGGTGTTGAGGTCCACACCCGGCAGACCGATCGGGATAAACGTGAAGGTGGGGTTGTTCTTCGCTGAGCTGTAGTTACCGGCGATGATCTGGCCCCGCCAGGTAAAGCCGTTGACACCGGAGAACGCACAGGGGGTGTAGAGCAGCGCATCGATCGGGCTGTTGATGGTGAACCCGTTCTTCACCGAAAAGTCGCCCTGGGTGAGAGCGGTGCAGGTTGGCTGGGCGTTGGACAGCAGGTCGGGAGTGATGAACCAAATCGTGTGCACGGCCGACGTCGACGACGAGAAC
>NZ_JPRS01000759.1 GCF_000738085.1 Cryobacterium sp. MLB-32 | reverse complement strand
GGACGTCCGTCGCAGACGTATGTGCTGGACCTCGATCTTCCGGGTGTCCGATAGCCGGACGGCCACCGCGACAGATCTGAGGCTAAACCATTCGGCGTCCGAGTACGGCGATGCCGTGTCAGAGGGGAACCTCTTGCGGAACGCTTTCAGCGCTCTCCGGTCAAATCGCCATTAATTTGTCGGTCGATCCAGAGTGACAGGGCTCGACACGGTTTGTGTCAACACGATTAGATGGGACGATGAATGCAAATTATCGGTTCTCATCCGACACTGCTGAGATCGACCGTGATCAGGTCCACCGCTGGATCAGCAAGCAGTCCTACTGGGCACCCGAGCGATCACGCTCACGTCAAGATGCAGCGATTGACGGATCACGCAACTTCGGCATCTACGACAGCGCGTCCAAGAAACAGGTCGCTTACGCGCGCGTCATCACCGACGGCGT
>NZ_JPRS01000758.1 GCF_000738085.1 Cryobacterium sp. MLB-32 | reverse complement strand
AGCATGGACTACCACTCGCTCAACGCCATGCTCAACCTGTACGGACCGAACGGGGAGATCCAGTTCGACAAAGACCAGGAAGCCGCGCGCGAGTTCTTCCTGCAGCACGTCAACCAGAACACGGTGTTCTTCCACAGCCTGCGCGAGCGCCTCGACTACCTCGTAGAGAAGGAATACTACGAGCAGGCCGTGATCGACCAGTACTCCTTCGAGTTCATCACGAGCCTGAACGACCTCGCGTACTCGAAGAAGTTCCGCTTCAAGAGCTTCCTCGGCGCCTTCAAGTACTACACCTCGTACACGCTCAAGACCTTCGACGGCAAGCGCTACCTTGAGCGCTTCGAAGACCGCGTTGTGATGACCGCGCTCGGTCTCGCATCCGGTGACGAGAAGCTCGCCGTCGAGCTCGTGGAAGAGATCATCGCCGGCCGCTTCCAGCCGG
>NZ_JPRS01000757.1 GCF_000738085.1 Cryobacterium sp. MLB-32 | reverse complement strand
GACGCTTTGTGGCCGAATTTGTTTCCGCTGGTCACAGCGCAGCGGAGGGCGGACGTGTCGCGCAGGAGGCGAGGTCGCAGTTCAACCTGAGAGTTGAGCGCAAGTGACTCAACTTTGGGCTGCAGGAATTGACACCGGTTTCGGCGAGGTGAATACTTGAGCCAATGAGACTCAAGTCTTTGAACTTGATCACAAACTCTGAAGGAGAACAACCCACATGGCACGTGCAGTAGGCATCGACCTCGGAACCACTAACTCTGTGGTGTCCGTACTTGAAGGTGGAGAACCCACCGTTATCGCCAACGCTGAGGGCTTGCGCACCACCCCCTCGGTGGTCGCATTCACCAAGGATGGCGAAGTTCTCGTCGGCGAAACCGCCAAGC
>NZ_JPRS01000756.1 GCF_000738085.1 Cryobacterium sp. MLB-32 | reverse complement strand
CGTTGATGAAAGGCAATTCATTGGTGTGCAGGGCATGGAGCACGAGCTTGACACCGATGAAGGCGAGGATGACCGCGATGCCGTATTTGAGGTATTCGAGCCGTTCGAGCAGCCCACCGAGAAGGAAGTACAGCTGGCGCAGTCCCATCAGAGCAAACACGTTGGCGGTGAAGACGATGAACGGACTTGTCGTGATGCCGAAGATGGCGGGGATCGAGTCCAGGGCGAAGATCAGGTCCGTGGTGCCGATCGCCAGGAAGACGATGAGCATGGGTGTAAAGATCTTCTTGCCGTCGATCAGGGTGCGAATCTTGGAACCGTCGTACTGGGAGGAGATACTGATCCGGCGGCGCAACAGGCGGATGAAGCCGTTCTCGGTGTCCTCATCCTCGTCTTCGTTCGAGAATGCCTGCTTGATCGCCGTGTAGAGCAGGAAGCGCCGAAGATATAGAAGATCCAGCTGAAGTTCTCGATCA
>NZ_JPRS01000755.1 GCF_000738085.1 Cryobacterium sp. MLB-32 | reverse complement strand
TTTTCATCATCTCCGGTTTTTACATGGGGCTGGTCTTGAATGGCACTTACCGTAATCGCAAGGGAGCCTTTTACGCCAATCGTGCGCTGAGGATCTTTCCGGAGTTCTGGATCGTTGTCATTGTCACCCTCGTGCTACGTGTTGTCGTTCTGCACGAGAACTTCTTCGCGCAGATTAATGCAGTTCCGTTCCCCGGCAATGTCTTGCTCTACCTGTCAAATTCCACAATTTTTGGCAGTGACACGGTGATGTTTTTGCAGTCCACGGGGGACCAGATCACGGTCGGTCCGTTCCTGGAATCCACGCCTTTACTTTTTCCCCTGCTGTTGATTCCACAGGCATGGACTCTTGTCCTCGA
Organism: Cryobacterium sp. MLB-32; assembly: GCF_000738085.1. Taxonomy (GTDB): domain Bacteria; phylum Actinomycetota; class Actinomycetes; order Actinomycetales; family Microbacteriaceae; genus Cryobacterium. The sequence continues at coordinate 124 of NZ_JPRS01000755.1, read as the reverse complement.
GCTGACCTTTTATCTCCTGGCGCCTTTCCTCGTGAAACTGCGATCGAGTGTTTTGATCGGTATCGTGATCACCGCCCTGGTCGCCAAGTATGTCGTCGCGGGTGCCATCCTCAACCTGGAAGAC
>NZ_JPRS01000754.1 GCF_000738085.1 Cryobacterium sp. MLB-32 | reverse complement strand
AAGCTGAGCGTCGGGATTCTCCAACATATGCACTTTGTCGAGGGTGAGTGCAAAAGCGGCTGCGAAGCCGATGGCCCCGGCGATGATGAGGAAGATGGCTAGCCCCGTGGGGCGGTGATAACGCTCTGTCACTAACACCTTCGGATTATGTCACGTGCCTCGCACGCTTCCCTGATGAATACATGCGATAATCGGTCGTAGTCGTTGAGCCGCGCTCAAGCAGACGCCAGATTAGTCTTATTGGGCAGTACAGGCCCAGATTCATTGGTCGCACGACCAAAGGTATTAGCAACCAGAGCCAAGAGCCGGTTGCGCACGTAGTCAGAAAATTCGCGGCATGTTCGCTCAGGCGAGGGTGCCGCACGAGAGAGTAACCGGATGGGTGGCGCGGTCGCCTACACCGGTCAAGGAGCACACCAGTAAT
>NZ_JPRS01000753.1 GCF_000738085.1 Cryobacterium sp. MLB-32 | reverse complement strand
CGGGTGAGAGTACGGTGTTGCACTTCAAGTGGCTGGGGGCGGAGCCGTTTGATGGGGAGCTGTTCGTGCAGAGCACGCCGTTGATTAGTTTGCCGGAGACGACCGTGTTGACGGTGGGGTGCTGAGCGGGCTTTTGTGCTCCTGTTGATGTCGAGCTGAGATGGCTGCTTGGCAGTGGCGTCCTCAGGCCTCACCTACTCGCTAGCCACTTCACAGACGACAATCACCCTCCTGAGTTACGCGAGATTCCCCCCTGTTTCAGGGGTGGGGAATAGTCGCCCGGGTCGCAACTGGCGACATACCGTAGAGGGTGGGGGCAGTTCAGTGTCCTTCAGCGATGCACATGGAGGCAGTGATCGAGATGAGCGATATACCAATTTTTGCTCGGCGCCGATTCAGCAAATCATCCCGTCGATTGACGATGACGGATGTCTATTCTCCAGACGCCGGCTGGACGAAGGTGCCGCGGAAGTTGGACTTCACGAACCGCGTTGCGATTCAGCTGGTCGCGGATGGCATCACGCGAGTCCGGTTGTGGTCTCGTCGAGAAACGCATGAAGTGTCGATTCTTGAATCGTCTGTTCTTCGGCCCGG
>NZ_JPRS01000752.1 GCF_000738085.1 Cryobacterium sp. MLB-32 | reverse complement strand
TCCCGTCCAAATTCCCACGTCGATCCTTCGAGCCCTGAAGACGGGAATCTTCAACCCAGGAAAGGCGATCACCGATGACTTGTTCCCTGGAACGCTATGGCTCATTCACGTTCTCGACGCCTGGTTGAAGCTTTCAGACAGTGAGCGGTTAGTGCGGGCGAATCCTTGGAGCTGGAAAGAATTCGTCTTTGGCGTGCCGGGCCCTACGTACGCATCTCAGCGCAACTCTCTTCTCTATTTGGTTCATCCCAAAACCTTCGCGCCGATCGTTTCCGAAAAGCACAAGGCCCTAATGCGTGAAGCCTTCATGAGTGAGATCACCGAACGCACGGGCGATATCGATCGTGATCTCTTCGCAATAATTCTGCAGCTTCAGCGGAAGACTCATGGGCCGGTGAACTTCTACGATGGCGTCCTATCCAAACGATGGATGCCGAGTGAGGGTACCTTGCTGGCCCTG
>NZ_JPRS01000751.1 GCF_000738085.1 Cryobacterium sp. MLB-32 | reverse complement strand
GTGGGCATTCTGACCGCCGTGGTGTTCGCGATTGTGCCCATCATCGTTGACCAGGTGGCCAAGCTGTCGAAGATCGTTCCCGACCTGATCAAGGCGGCCAATTCCCCGTCGTTCATCAGCGATGTCCAGAAGAATTTCCCGACCCTGGATATCCCCGTCATCGTCAAGTCCGTGACCGATTATCTCGGTGGCAACGTCCAGGAGATCACCACCACCATCGTGCAGTCGGGGCTCGCCCTGATGAGCGGGCTCTTCGGCGGCTTGATCATCCTGATCTTGACGCTGTACTTCACGGCAAACCTGAACGCCATGAAACGCGCCACGTACCAACTGGTCCCGGCGTCGAAACGCGCACGATTCTCTGACCTCAGTGAGCAGATCTCGCGGTCGGTTGGCAAGTATGTCGTGGGGCAGGTCTCACTCGCAGCGTGCAACGGTGTGCTCAGCTTCATCTTCCTGTCAATTATCGGAGCGCCGTTCCCGGCTCTCCTC
>NZ_JPRS01000750.1 GCF_000738085.1 Cryobacterium sp. MLB-32 | reverse complement strand
GGCCGGCTCGGTGGTGTCGCTCGGCGCTGCTGCGTGCGGGGATGCATTCAAGTGGGGTTTCTCCTCGTTGAGTGACCTGTGCGTGAAAAGTTCGTGCCGCCGGCGGGGCTTGCTGTGCCGATAGTGTGACTATATACTAACTGAACGATCGGTTGGGAAAGATTCGCCGGCCGGCTGTAAAACTCACGAGCGCCAACGACGACCAGGAGTCAATGATGACAACCCCCGCAGGGCCGTACGCCCTTGCACCGGATGCCTCCGCGGAGAGTTCTGCGATTTCCGCTGACGAACAGCAGTTTAACGATCTCATCGCCGCGGATTCTCGCATTGAGCCTCGCGACTGGATGCCGGAGGGCTATCGCAAGTCACTCGTGCGTCAGATTTCGCAGCACGCGCACTCCGAGATCATTGGCATGCAGCCGGAATCGAACTGGATCACCCGCGCTCCCAGTCTCAAGCGCAA
>NZ_JPRS01000749.1 GCF_000738085.1 Cryobacterium sp. MLB-32 | reverse complement strand
TCACCGATATCGAGCCGACCGCCGGCGTGTTCAACACAGCGTCGCGCTTACCCCAATATTTGACCAGGGCGATATTGCTGTGCGCGCGGGCCACAGCGGTGGTGCCACCGCCGAATGATTCATCCACAGTGGTGCTCCGATCCAATTCCCTTGATTTTAGCGGGTGCTCTGCCAGACAGTTCCCACGCAGATGGTTGAATATTGGGTATGTGTGTGTTTTGAGGCCCGCTCTGGTCGGGCCGACCGCACGAAGACTGAAATGGAAAACTGTGCATGCCTGGAATTAGCGGACTCTCTCTGTACGTCCCGGCGTACCGTGTACAACTGCAGGACTGGTGCGACTGGAACGACCAGCCGTGGAAGAAAGTCCAGCAGGTCGTCGGTCGCAGCTTCAGGATGCGCGGGCCAGGGCAGAGCGTG
>NZ_JPRS01000748.1 GCF_000738085.1 Cryobacterium sp. MLB-32 | reverse complement strand
AAGAGCCTGGTGAGCTTCGAGAGGCGGCCAACTATCGCCATCGGGGACACATTCAGATCTGGGTGCACGTGCGCCCATTGGGCTACGATCCGGTCAACGCTGTCTTCCACTGCACCCTCGTGTCTCTCGGTCCCGACTGTGCCTGAGGCTAGCAACCACTTTTCACTGTTGAACAGTTTAACATTCAGAAGATCTGGTGAAATTCTTTCACGCCACGCTCCTGACCGTATGTGAACCGATGGTGCGGGGCGTGAACTTCTGTGTGGGGACAGAGTTCCTGCCGCCCGATCAATCCTTGTGTATATCGAGGATGAGATCTCTCCGTGCCGGGCTGATGGCTCTGGCACTCACCTGCACTCTTCCGCGGAGACTCTGGTGCTGGAAGTTGGCGGTCCTCGGCGTCTTCACTATCTGAGGCGTGCTTGCAGTGTGAGTGAGCGTTAA
>NZ_JPRS01000747.1 GCF_000738085.1 Cryobacterium sp. MLB-32 | reverse complement strand
CGCGGACTTCTCATGGGCCAAGACCACAACCTGGCTGCTGTCAGCCACCGTGCTGCGCAACGTGGGCTTGATCGTTATCCTGATCATGCTGGCGAGATTGACAAATTCGGAGACCGTTGGGCAGTACGCCATCGCGCTCGCCATCACGACACCTATCTTCGTGATGGGCCAGCTAGGGCTGAAGAACGTCTACCTCACGATGCATCGGGACTTTCGTTTCCGTTCATACCTGACGATCCAATTCGCTATGGTCCTGCTGGCGCTCCTGGTGAGTATCGGCGTCGCCGCTGTCTTCAACCGTGGGATCATCATGACGGTTGCGCTGGTCTCGGTTATCAAGGTGGCCGACACGCTCTCGGAGTTCTTCTCAGCGCCCCTCCAGAAGTACCACGCGGCTCCGCGCATCTTCTGGGCCTATCTGGCGAGTGCTGTCTTGGGAAGTGCCGTTAC
>NZ_JPRS01000746.1 GCF_000738085.1 Cryobacterium sp. MLB-32 | reverse complement strand
AGCCTGATTTACAGACCGAGAAGCTTCTTGATGACCTTGGTGTCGGACTTGGCCAGCACCTGGTCCTGGTTCAGGCGAGACTTGCGGCTCGTGCTCTTCACCTCGAGGTTGTGGCGCATGCCGGCCTGCTGCTTCATGATCTTGCCGCTTCCGGTGACCTTGAACCGCTTCTTCGTGCCAGAGTGGGTCTTCATCTTAGGCATCTTTTTCCTCCAGTTTCGCTGCCTTATCGGCAACCTTGTCTGCCTTATCGGCTACCTTGTCTGCCTTTTCAGCAGCCTTATGTGCGTTAGTCTCCGCCTTGGCCTCTGACTTGTTCTTCAGAGGTCCGATGACCATGACCATGTTTCGTCCGTCAATGGTCGGAGTCGATTCCACGGAACCGAACTCGGACACATCCTCGGCAAACTTTTTGAGCAGTCGTACGCCCTGATCGGGGCGGGACTGTTCACGACCACGGAACAAAATCATGGCCTTGACCTTGTCGCCAGCCTTCAGGAAGCCTTCGGCGCGTTTGCGCTTGGTCTCGTAGTCGTGGGTATCAATCTTGAGGCGG
>NZ_JPRS01000745.1 GCF_000738085.1 Cryobacterium sp. MLB-32 | reverse complement strand
CCTCATGGTTCGACGGCGCTTAATCCCCTCCGATGCTTATCTCTCCCATCGTATTTTCGACTTCCTAGCAAACGGTGCAGGTGTACAGAATCGGACGGTTTTGAGGAACAACTGTCGAATCAGGGCAATCGTGTTCGCTCACATAATGAAGCCGCCCGCAGAGAAAACTCGGAACAGGGGAGCAACACCATAAATCTCACGATCTCGATCCAGGTCAGCGTTGACGGCGTCATGCAGGCAAACGGCGGCAACAATGACGAGCTCGATCCCGGTTTTATGCGCGGCGGCTGGGCAATCCCGACCGGCGATCAGGAGTCGGCCGCGTACATCGCTTCGACGTGGCAGCGCGCGGACGCGTTTCTCCTCGGCCGCAAGACCTACGGACTGTTCGCACGATATTGGGGTGGTCAGACCGACGACTCAAACCCGTACTCAGGCGCAATGAATCCTCGACCCAAGTACGTCGTGTCCAACACCCTGACT
>NZ_JPRS01000744.1 GCF_000738085.1 Cryobacterium sp. MLB-32 | reverse complement strand
AGATATTCTTGAATCAATTCGCGAGCTCGCTTACTACCGTCAAACCGTGTTTGTAGCGGATCCGGGGCCCTCCAGTGACGAGGCAAAAACCCAATCTGAGGACGTCGTGCACAACTTCGGTGCTCAGGTGTAATAGAATTCATGAGTTGCCCTTCTTCGCAAGAGGAAGGGACGCATGGTGGGTATAGCTCAGTTGGCAGAGCGCCTGGTTGTGGTCCAGGAGGTCGCGGGTTCAATCCCCGTTACTCACCCCAATGATTTATCAGCAGTAGCGTGAATGTATGGTCCGTGACATCAGTGTTCCGGTTCGTAGTCGGATGCTGCAGCTTGACGCGTCCGAATTCGAACGTCTCGTGGTGGATGAGCTCGATCTCTTGCCAGACGAGATGATTGACGGTCTCGACAACATTATTTTCGTCGTCGAAGACCGACCCGAAGATGGCACGCTGGACATCCTCGGACTCTATGACGGAGTCGCACTCACGGAACGCGGACAGTATGGTTTCGGGGAGATGCCCGACCGAATCGTGGTCTACCGGGAGCCCCTGCTG
>NZ_JPRS01000743.1 GCF_000738085.1 Cryobacterium sp. MLB-32 | reverse complement strand
TTCATCAACCAGGAGGCCAAGAGCGGCGAGTACACCTACGCCTACGGTGGCACGGTCGGCTCGCTCGACCACGTGTTCGCTTCTCCCGAAGCGGATGCCACGGTCAACGATGTCGACGTCTGGAACATCAACTCGGTTGAATCGGTCGCGCTTGAGTACAGCCGCTTCAACAACAACGTGACGAACTTCTACGAGGCCGACGCGTTCCGTTCCTCCGACCATGACCCGGTTCTGCTGGGACTCAACGTCGCGACCCCGACCTCGGTCGACCTGAACCTGCTCAACATCAACGACTTCCACGGACGTATTGACGCAAACACCGTCAAGTTCGCCGGAACCATTGAGCAGCTGAAGGCGGAGTACGGCGACGCGAACTCGCTGTTCCTGTCCGACGGCGACAACATCGGCGCATCCCTGTTCGCATCGGCGTCGCAGAATGACCAGCCCACGATCGACATGCTCAACGCCC
>NZ_JPRS01000742.1 GCF_000738085.1 Cryobacterium sp. MLB-32 | reverse complement strand
CGTGGCGACTCGCCGTGGCTACAGTTTGACCACGGGGGTGGGATCAGGTAAAGTCATCCCTTGGTGTGCGTTGAGTATTTTAGACATGAGCACCACGGTTTTCTGATTTCGACGGGCCAACCCGGCCCGTTCATCCCAGCAAATTTCCAAGCCTGAATTTTTCAGGCAGTATTTTTCCAGTAATTACTTTTCCAGTAATTAGGAATCGGGGCTTCACAGCCTCCCAGAGATTGGTACGTAAAGTGGTTTACGCAGTTGTGCGCGCCGGAGGGCGGCAGGAGAAGGTAGAGGTCGGTACCATCGTCACGATGGACCGAATCAAGGCTGACAAGGACGGCAACGTCGAGCTGGCCGCCGTGCTTCTCGTCGACGGCGACAAGATCACCTCTGACTCAACGTCGCTGGCCAAGGTCAAGGTGACTGCCGAGGTTTTGAACAACCTCCGCGGCCCGAAGATCGTCATCCAGAAGTTCAAGAACAAGACCGGGTACAAGAAGCGTCAGGGGCACC
>NZ_JPRS01000741.1 GCF_000738085.1 Cryobacterium sp. MLB-32 | reverse complement strand
CTAGGGCGCCGATGGCGTTCTCGCGCTGCTTGCCCCCGGACTTACCGTTATCCTCGAAAGTAGCGACGATCTGCCAGCCCTCGCGCTCGGCAAGTGCATAGAGGTCCGCGTTTTGGCCTTCTATGGACGTGGAAACGGCGCTCTCTCGCGAGAGGCGAACGTACAGTACGGCGCGGGGTTTCGTAGTCATACCAATAGTTTAGGAATAGAATTGGCCGAATTTATTTACTCAATGGTCCGCGCTCGAAAGGCGATCGGAGAGAAGCTGATTCTCGACGACGTCACCATGTCGTTCTTCCCCGGCGCCAAGATTGGCGTGGTGGGACCGAACGGTGCCGGAAAATCCACCATCCTCAAGATCATGGCGGGCCTCGATACCCCCAGCAACGGAGAAGCCCGGCTCTCTCCCGGATACAGCGTCGGGATCCTGATGCAGGAGCCCCAGCTCGACGAGACCAAGACCGTTCTGGAGAACGTTCAGGAAGGC
>NZ_JPRS01000740.1 GCF_000738085.1 Cryobacterium sp. MLB-32 | reverse complement strand
TTATTCAATCTCCACGTGATTGGATCTCCGCTGGCCGAAACAGCGGCTGCGAAAAAAGACTGTCGCCCACGGGATGGGGTCAACTGATTAAAACTACGGCCTCGGCAACCTTTGGTCAAACTCAGGGCCCCAAACTCAAGGTTATCCACAACAATGTCCACAGATTTTGCCATTTACTCCACAGGCAGAGGTCCCAGAATTCGCCTCACCGACCGGGATTGACTAGCGTTGACCGAAGTTATCCACAGGTTTGTGCACTATTCCGGAGTATTCATCGGTTTTGCGCACATTCGGTGGATAACTATAGGAAAAGACGAATTCACAGATTGAAGGAACCATGCCGGACGGCGAACAGCCCATTGCCCAGACCTGGCAGTCGGTACTCACTACCCTCGAGTCCGATGCGTCCATCACCCCCATGCTCTACGGCTTTCTCAGCCTGGTCGAGCCCAAGGGCATTGCCGCCGGTACTTTCTAC
>NZ_JPRS01000739.1 GCF_000738085.1 Cryobacterium sp. MLB-32 | reverse complement strand
CTGGTTGTTGGATCCGCCACGGTTCGGGCCGCTTTTGGAAGCGTATTTCGGATCGTAATTGTTCTTGCTCTGAGGCATAGAGATATTCCTGGGTTGTGTTCAGTACATGGCAGAACAACGACGCACTCGCGACGTAACTGAGAACCCGGGCAGTCTATGGCCGGGGCCGTTCACATACAGTGATTTTCCCCAGCGGATTACTGAGGAACCGGCCCAACTTGACTTACAAACCCATCCGCGCACACGTGAAGAAAGCGCGGTGTCAAGAGCCGACTTGTCTACGCTACCCGATCGAGACCACAATGTCACGACAGATGAGCAAGTTGATTCCCTCCGTGGCCTACAATCATGTCCCGTCATTCCTCGACGTGGTCCCCCGACGTGCTCTGGCAGGACCCTGCCAGTTTCGACTCGTATTCTCAAGCGGCGCTGCCCGTAGCTCCACATATCCGCCCAACTGCGCCCACCTACGCCCACAATGGAGGAACGATGC
>NZ_JPRS01000738.1 GCF_000738085.1 Cryobacterium sp. MLB-32 | reverse complement strand
ATGGGTCCGGTGACGATCGCTGTGTTCGACGACACGTGCGGCAATTTGATCCAGATCACGCACATGGCGCAGTAGCCGCACCGCGTCGCATGACCGATCGGGCGGGTTGACCGTTCCGAGCGGCTAAACTGACGAGACCAGCCTCTGTAGCTCAACGGAAGAGCAGTTCCGTCCTAAGGAAACGGTTGGGGGTTCGAATCCCTCCAGGGGCACACCCTTGTATGGCCCGGTTTCCCCGGTAAACACTGGGATGTCGGGCCATCAGTTTGTCGAATAATGGCCCCGTGCCCGCAGCTCTCCCACGCGTGAAGCGTCCTGGTTCGGTCTTCCCGCTGGTCGCCCCTGTCGACACCTCGATCCCACCGCTGGTCGAGGAGCGAGGAACGCTCGGGTCGAGCTTGTCGAGACCAGTCTCGAGACCTCGTGACCTGATCCCCGCAACGCCACCCCGCCGCTGGTCGAGCCTGTCGAGACCCCGCGACCTGATCCCCGCAACGCTCCCAAGCCGCTGGTCGAGCTTGTCGAGACCCCGCGAGTCGATCCCCGTGAGTCGACCCCCGCAA
>NZ_JPRS01000737.1 GCF_000738085.1 Cryobacterium sp. MLB-32 | reverse complement strand
ATGATCGCCTTCATCGGCGTGGTCATCGGCGGCATGATCATTGCCCTCTACATGCCGATGTTTTCCATCTTTCAATACATCAAGTAAAAAATTGCCCCCGAACTGGGGGTTTATTTTGGGTTTCTCAGCCACTTTTCTGTGCTACGGACGTATGCTCTCCTTAAGCAGGCGAAGGTCTTCCTCGCAGGCGCCTCAGAGAAGGACCCATCATGATCAACACGCTCACCGGACCGCTCGCACGCAAGCGTGCGGCCCTCAACAAAGAAGACACCGGGTTCACTCTCATTGAGCTCCTTGTGGTCGTCATCATCATCGGTATCTTGGCGGCAATCGCCATTCCGATCTTCCTCAGCCAGCAGGATCAGGCGAAGGATTCCGCGGCCAAGTCCGACCTCGGAAACGCCAAGGTCTCCTATGTCAGCCTGCTGCTGGACACCCCAGCAGGAACG
>NZ_JPRS01000736.1 GCF_000738085.1 Cryobacterium sp. MLB-32 | reverse complement strand
TCGAGCATGGCTTCGAGCTCTGTCATGCGGTCGAAGTGGTTCTCGAGGGCGTTCTTATTGCGGCCCGTCACCATCAGAATGTCACTCAGACCGGACGCGACGGCCTCTTCCACGACGTACTGAATCGCGGGCTTGTCGACGACAGGGAGCATCTCCTTCGGCATCGCTTTTGTCGCTGGCAAGAATCGCGTGCCAAGCCCTGCTGCCGGAATGACGGCCTTCGTAATGTTGGTTCCCATGGCCCCTACGTTAGCGGCATCTAGAATGTCTTGTATGGACTCAGATATCGCTCACCAGAAGAGAGCGCTCCGGGCCGAGTTACGGGAACGCCGTCGCAATCTCACCTCCCTCGAGCGCGAAGACACCTCAGCCGGTTTTACCGCGAACCTTCAGCGGCTCGTCACCGGCATTGCCGCCCAATCGATCTCCTGCTACCTCTCATCGAACGACGAGCCCAACACCCGTCCCTTCGTCAAT
>NZ_JPRS01000735.1 GCF_000738085.1 Cryobacterium sp. MLB-32 | reverse complement strand
TCGTTCTCCTCGAGCGCGGCATCCCTCACGCGCCACTCTGTCGGCGAGAGCGGTGTCACCGAAATGTTGTGGGCGGCGTAAAAATCGGACGTGATGTCGGATGTAACTCCGGCGGTTGGACTGGCGCTTGCATTATCGCCCTTGTGGGCCATCACTGCCTCCCGGTCGTTTCCAGAACATAATTACACCCGCGAAAAAGAAGCGCTTCAAGGGGTTGACTTGACTCTTTTCACAGCGTAATTTCAGCCGGTAATCTGTGTTTCGGGGTAGCGAATGGAGCGGCCAAGTAGGCTGGCTCCATGAACACTGGACCCACCAAAAAGCAGGTATCCGAAATATTCGATGCCACCCAGTGGAACGATGTTTCCGGCTTCGAATCCCTCACTGACGTGACCTACCACCATGATCTGAGCGGACGCATCGCCCGCATCGCGTTCAACCGGC
>NZ_JPRS01000734.1 GCF_000738085.1 Cryobacterium sp. MLB-32 | reverse complement strand
GAGCCGGACTTGAGCGTGACAATGGCACGCTTGGTGTCCTTGCGCTTGCCCATTCCGAACTTGGTGCGACGGGTCTTGCCCACGCGGTTCAGGGTGTTGATCGAAGCGACCTGCACCTTGAAGATGGACTCGATCGCGAGCTTGATCTCCGTCTTGTTCGAACGGGGGTCAACGATGAAGGTGTACTTACCCTCGTCGATCAGGCCGTAGCTCTTCTCAGAGACAACCGGAGCGATGATGATGTCGCGGGGGTCCTTGTTGATTGCGGTAACCATTATGCGGACACCTCTTCCTTCTTGGTCTTGCTCGCCACGAACGCGTCGAACGCGCCCTTGGTGAAGACGATGTCGTCGCTGACGAGCACGTCATAGGCGTTGAGCTGGTCCCACGAAAGGATGTGAACCGTCGGGAGGTTGCGAATGCTTCGCAGCGTCATCTCGTCGGTACGCTCCAGGATGACCAGCACGTGCTTGCTGCTGGCGATCTGCG
>NZ_JPRS01000733.1 GCF_000738085.1 Cryobacterium sp. MLB-32 | reverse complement strand
GGCGCCGCAGTGCCTGAACGTGATCAGGTCGCATTGGCGGAAGCGCTCGAGACCTACCTGTTTGATGAGGACGCGATCGCCAGCGCTCGCGCCAATGTGAATCGTGTTCGTGAGAGTTTCACTTGGGACAAAGCGCTCGCACCCCTCGTGGAATTCTGTCGGGACCCGAAGTCTGCCGCCGACAAGCAGCCCACCAAGAAGCTGAGAAAGGGTCGCTCCGGCAGCCGAATTCCGAGTGGTCTCCCGAAAGCGCGATCATCACGCAGTACGGGATTACGCCGGGATTTTGAAAGAGCGGCGTATTACTTCCAGCAAGGAGGGCCGAGCGCCGTTATCGAGCGTGTGCGGGCCCGCAAAGACCGCAATCAAGCAGCGAACGAATAACTGCGGAAACCGGTTTACACGGGGTTCTGATTTTTCACTGATGTAATGACAAGCGACGAGGTTGACAAGATGAATGCCGATGAAACTGGACGGCAGGACTGCGACAATGCG
>NZ_JPRS01000732.1 GCF_000738085.1 Cryobacterium sp. MLB-32 | reverse complement strand
ACCTTTGAATGTGGATAAACGTAGTGCGCCTACCGCCAGCATCAGAAAACTCGTCATTCATGCTGGTCTGGCGGCGACGTCGTGAGCAAGACCAGGGAGCTTATAGTTTCCCATTTCCCATTTCGCGTCGGTCGTTCTCGTCGTCTTGGTAGTGCTAGCAAGCTTTGTGAGCACTTTCAACCCAGTGCAAGACGTTGTGGCTACCATCCGTGGTGACAATGACGCCTCTGTCGCCTCTGCAACCGCGGCTTACGTCGTGCTCACTGCCATATTCGGAGCAGTCTTGCTCGTATTCACCTCACTGCGATTTTCACAAAGCAGGCGGCGGATCTGCGCCCCGTGGGGAGTGGTCACTTCGATAGTCGGGCTAGGGTTCCTTCTATTCACAGTCTTTCTCGGATCGGTCATTTTCTTTGACAACACTCCCGCCACGGAGCTCACACCACGCATACTCCTTGCGGTGCAAGCGCGAGAGGTGCTCCCGTTAGTGACGTTTCTCACGTTCATAGTTGCGCTGTCATGGGGCCTTT
>NZ_JPRS01000731.1 GCF_000738085.1 Cryobacterium sp. MLB-32 | reverse complement strand
GCTCACTTTGTCGACGATCAGGATGGGATCCCGCTTCTTGCAGCCGGGCTCCGCCTCCCCGATGTGCAGGTCGACGCTCTTGATCGGCTTTGCCGTGGGAACGACCGGAACCACGGGAACGTTCGGAATGTCGGAATTCACGTTACTGGACAAAGGCCAACTCCTTCTTGTTTCCGAAGATGCCTTGCGGTCTGAAGATCACGATCAGCATGATGGCAACCCCCACGAGGATGAAACGAACCTGGCCGGCCTGAATGCTCGTCATGAACGGGAACCAGCCCGCCTCCTGAGCCCGGGCGATAAAACCGGAGAAGAACGACAGAAGCACCCAGAAGATGATCGAGCCGATGACCGGTCCGAGGATCGTGGCCGCGCCGCCGAGGAGGAGAATCGCGTAGATGAAGAACGTGAGTGTCGTCATGTAGTTCGACGGCACGACCGCTCGTGGCAGGGCGAAGATCATGCCCGCGATGGTTCCGTAGACGCCACCGAGAATGAGCGACT
>NZ_JPRS01000730.1 GCF_000738085.1 Cryobacterium sp. MLB-32 | reverse complement strand
CCGCACTATTTCCAGGCGCTCACTGAGGGGGACGACGGGGGGCGCCCCCTTGGTCAGCTGGAGCATCTCGTCGGAAACCACACCGGCGATCAGAAAATCGCACTGGCTTCGTGCCTGACGAAGGATATTGAGGTGCCCCACGTGAAAAAGGTCGAATCCCCCGGCCGCGTAACCGACCCTCATGCCATCCGTGCGTCGGCGGGACTCGGACCTGACGTGGTTCACGGGAATCTACTTTCTGTCACAACAGGGATACGCCAGATCATAGCCAGCGGTCACGGACCGGGCCACCCGCGGGCGCGTCTCTCCCACAAGTGGGGGTTTCGCCCCGTATTTCGCTTTTCATTGACATGGGCACAGAAGTGAGAGAAGATCAGGATACATAGGTGGTCCCCTACGGTCGCCCCATCCCGCACGTTGTTCCGAACACGTGCATCGGCGAAATCAGTAGCTTCATGCCTGAGTTCCTTGCCTGAATCCAGCCTCCGGTGTATTCCCTTCTGGGCGGCCTGACTCCCTCCGGCCTCCCCCTCTC
>NZ_JPRS01000729.1 GCF_000738085.1 Cryobacterium sp. MLB-32 | reverse complement strand
GGCCGGATCGAGGGCGATACTGGCGACGACGTATGCGAGGCAGGTTGCGATCGCGGACAGGATGAAATAGTTAACGAATCGACGAGCAATATAAAAGATCATGCGGAATCGGTCCCCGATCCGTTAGAACCAGCACTCCGGCTTCCAGGAACAAACGACTGCCAATTTCAAACGTGTCGAAACCACGGTGATCCTCCTCTGCACCCTCGTGAGGTGCATGTGTACAGGTGCAAAGCAGCGTTGCTTTGTAGTGCATTGACTAGAGCATAGGGTCGATTGCAGGTTCTGCACCAAGGATGCCGTCAAATTGCAGGAATACGTGCCCAACCTTAATGAGATCGAATTATTAGCATCAAATCGTTGCCGGTCTGTGACCCCACTCGACGCGTGCATCTGCTAGTGATGGGGTAGACAGCCCGCCGAAGCGGAGTCATGCTCAGCTACGAGCGTCGTCGACGGTCCAGTCAGGCAGATTCCACAGCACATTCGGCGCGAGAATCGACGG
>NZ_JPRS01000728.1 GCF_000738085.1 Cryobacterium sp. MLB-32 | reverse complement strand
GCACGGGTAAATATCACTCCCCGCAGTGACCCTGACCAGATCGGCGGATCCGTCTCCGGGCCGGTCGGCCAAGAATCCGTCCCGATACGTGGAACACGCATAAATCCCCTTCTTGGGCGCGAGCGATTGAACGCCGGTCAGCAAATCGAGAGTCACCACCGTTCCGCCGACGTCGACAGGTCGTTGCGTTGAGCGACTGTAAAACGCTGAATCCTTCGCAAAGGCCGCCGTCGGGTCGTCCCCGAGCGGAACCGTCCAGTCAATTCTTCCGGTCTGTTCGTCGACCCCGATGAGATCCATATCAAGATGAGAAAAGGTGAAGTCGGGATTGTCCTTGTCCGCCTTCGTGGAGACAGTCAGTCGACCCGAGTTCCACCGGCACATGGGCACCAGCCGCTTCACGAGTTTGGCCGGCACCGCGGCTGTTATGCATTCACCGACCCCCGCAAGACTCCACACGGTCTCTCCGGTTTCGCGGCTGAGCGCAACAACGCGCTGTTCGGTCAGGTCATAGGAGTACTGCTCACGGT
>NZ_JPRS01000727.1 GCF_000738085.1 Cryobacterium sp. MLB-32 | reverse complement strand
CTGCCACTCGTAGTAGCCCGTCGCAGGTACGAGGGCACGGTGCGTTTTGACGGGGCCGCGCCATGTCGCCTTGTCGGTGATTCCTTCTGACCTGGCGTTGAACGTAGGGAACTTGGTTTTGAGTTCCTTGGACCAGGACGGAGTGAGGGACCATCGTGCAGGCTCAAGCCGGCGCACGGCTTCCTCGCCGCCTTTGGCGGAGTGAATGACGACGGGGACCGTTTGGGTCGGCTTGATATTCCAGCTGGGGTGCCAGTCCTGGAAGTCTCCCCCGGTCGCGTCGAAGGCGCTCAAGAGTTCGCTGGTTGTATTTGAGACCACAAGTCTGCCGCACATGATGCGACGTTACAGCCGGTCGACCGCTGCTGACCAGTCCACGCCCAATGCCCTCCCCCGACTTTCCAGGCAACGAATCCAGTTCGGCGCGTCAATGCGAGAGCATGGCCATGGATAAGGGGCGATCAGCGCCGGGTATTTCACTCGAGGAAACTCGGCGCGCGCGGGT
>NZ_JPRS01000726.1 GCF_000738085.1 Cryobacterium sp. MLB-32 | reverse complement strand
AAACGAGGTGATGCCGGCCTTGTTGGCCGCAATCTTGGTGAGCGTGTTCTTTACCACGGCGTACGTGGCGTCCTCACTGATGGACTTACGCAGGCTCTTGAGCTGCGCAACAGTGAGACCGCGGTACTCGGTGAGCAGAACGGCGGTCGAGCTTTCGAATTTCTCCGTAAGCTCGGCGACCGTTGCTTCCTTGTTCGCCATGGTGCTCCTCTTAATAGTCATGTGCCGGGTAGCCCCCGATGCAAACATGAAAAAAGCTCCAGCGCAGGGCGCCGGAGCTGGGTCACAATCCATAAGACTGACAACTTACTTCGAACACCTGCGCGGGCCGTTCACGTGAATGAACCTTCGGTCACTCCGAGCATTTCTGCGCAAAGCAACAACCGGCGGTCTGTGGCTAAGGATGACTCTATGTCACGCACGGCGGCAGCGCAACTCGCAGCATCCGGTCAAAGTAGTTGAATACTGTCCACTAAATGTATATAGTTGATATCTGTCAATTACATCTTGGGAGCTTCA
>NZ_JPRS01000725.1 GCF_000738085.1 Cryobacterium sp. MLB-32 | reverse complement strand
CACTTTTCGGAGGCGGCCCTGTGGGTAACTCCGTGGAATGTCGGTGGATAACTACATAATTGTAATTACCTCATGTAGTGGCTATACCCAATTCCAATCACTAGATGTAGTATTAGGAGATCAGCCCGACACTAGTGAACGGCGAAAGACTTCCTCACTATTGCAGCATCAAAATCAAGAATCCTGAACGATAGAAAGGCCATCTGCTATGGCAATTACGGTCTACACCAAGCCCTCCTGCGTGCAGTGCACGGCGACCTACCGCGCCCTGGACAACAAGGGCATCGAGTACGAAGTCCTCGACCTCTCGGTCGACGAGAACGCGCTCGAAGCGGTCAAGGCTCTCGGTTACCTGCAAGCCCCTGTTGTGATCACGGACGAAGAGCACTGGAGCGGATTCCGCCCCGACAAGATCAACGCGCTCGCCGCTCGTCTGGCGTAACCAGCTGCTACGCGTCGCCAGAGTC
>NZ_JPRS01000724.1 GCF_000738085.1 Cryobacterium sp. MLB-32 | reverse complement strand
ATCTCTCTCGACACGAGGCTCTAGCCAGGTCTCGACCCATAACAGGAAGAAGAATGCCCCGGACTTCGGCGGAAGTTCTGGGCAATTTTAGTGAATGCTGTCTAGCGGAAAGGGGACTTGAACCCGCGACACCATGATGATCTTGAACTGCATCTTCCCCACTTATCGAGCCTTCATTCACCCGTCGATCCCAGGAAATAAACTTGATCAGCGATCACCATGTTCACCCAGGGCCGACTGTCCGAGATATCCGCGGCAGGCCATTGCAACCTGTTATATCGGTTGGTGTCACGGAAGGTTTTGTCGGTCTTACAGGGTGAACGAAAATGATACTTTCAACCGTCTACAGGGTGCGTCCATACACTGAATGTTACGACAATTCATTATGAAACATGATCCTCCTACCGACTGTCTCAAGTCACGGTACGGGCGCACCACTCATCACATCAGCATTCACCAGTAACACGCAGAAATCGAACATCCACGCCGGCAGGCTGACCAGTC
>NZ_JPRS01000723.1 GCF_000738085.1 Cryobacterium sp. MLB-32 | reverse complement strand
GGCCGTGGCGACCTGATGCCGGGGATGCTCGAGCCAGTCTGGCAAACCGAGTCCTACTCACACTGCATGTTCACCGCCCTCGACACTCTGCCTGAGGCGGTTTACGCACCGTGGGTGGCGAAACTGCTCGCCATGGACTGGAACGTGCCGGCGCACCGACGAATCCTCGAGCTGGAGGGACTCACCCGATGGGTAGGGCCGCACCTCGAAGGCTACGAGGGGCTATTTCAAGCGATCAAAGAACAGGGGGTCGACTCCCGATGGTAATCATGGCGCTGATGCGCACCGTTGAGCAAATGGCCGAGGGTGACACGGCAGAATTTGCGGTGTCGTCGGCGAGTGAACTGGACCTCGTGCGCCGATGGTGCGAGAAAACGGGCAACACCCTCGTGAGCACCCTGATGGTCGAACAGGACACCGGCCAGGTGACCGTCGGCCGAGGTCGCCCGCGAAAC
>NZ_JPRS01000722.1 GCF_000738085.1 Cryobacterium sp. MLB-32 | reverse complement strand
CAGGTCGGTCGACTTCCACACCTCGCCCATACCGCCGATGGCGATGCGCGACTGCAGCTCGTAACGACCACCGAAGGTGAGCCCTGATGTGGGTCTCATTTGTTAAGCACCGCCTCTAGAACCTTTTGTGCGATCGGTGCGGCAAGGAGATTGCCGTACCCCGTTTGATCCATTCCGCCCCCGTCTTCCACAAGAACGGTGATGGCATACTTCGGGTCATTTGCCGGAGCGAATCCGGTAAACCACAGTGTGTACGGATCGGTCGATCCGTTTTCCGCAGTACCGGTTTTGCCCGCCACTTTGACCCCATCTATTCTTGCATTGCTTGCGGCACCGTCCTGGACGTTGTCCACCATCATGCTGGTCAGTTTGGCAGCTGTTTCGCTGCTCATCACCCGGCCCAGGGCTTCGGGTTTGAAAGTTTGCAGGGGACTGAGATCGGGGGCCAGGATTTCGTCGACGAGATTGGGTTTCAT
>NZ_JPRS01000721.1 GCF_000738085.1 Cryobacterium sp. MLB-32 | reverse complement strand
CTCCGACGAGGGCATCGAGTACTACCGCTACGTGCCGCTGGCATAGCTCGCGCAGGATCGGCTGCCGCGTCAGTCACTGGGGTCATCAACGTGAAAATGATCGTCCGCGCGACGACCGCGATCGATATACTGATATTTACTCATTCGCACGGTTGTGGGGAATTCCAGCACTCAGCGCGAACGACCCTGACTTATGCGGATAGAGGATCAGGTGGCTTTAGAGACACAGAGATTCGAGAATCTTTTCGAGGCCGTGCCGCACGCGTTGCTGGTTGTGCACCCGGCGGGCACCATTTTGCGCAGCAACATCCCTGCGGAGACGCTGTTTCATTATGACCGCGAAGACCTCGTCGGCCAGCTCATTCAGGTGCTGATACCTGAGTACGACTGGGAGGCCTGCTCGAAACAACCGACAGAGTCGTTGACCGAGACCAGAAATCGGTCAGTGACGGCGGAACTGGCCGGAAGACACCAGGACGGAAGCAGCTTCCCGGTCAACGTCGTTTTGTCCCACCTGGATGAGGGG
>NZ_JPRS01000720.1 GCF_000738085.1 Cryobacterium sp. MLB-32 | reverse complement strand
TTTCCTGCCGGGTAAGTGGTACGTCATTCACTCGTACGCCGGCTTCGAACGTCGCGTGAAGTCGAACATCGAGAACCGCAAGCAGTCGATGGCCATGGAAGATTTCATCTACCAGGTCGAGGTTCCGATGGAAGATGTCGTCGAGATCAAGAATGGCCAGCGAAAGATGGTCACTCGAGTGCGTATCCCCGGCTACGTCCTGGTTCGCATGGACCTTGACGAAGACAGCTGGTCTGTGGTTCGCCACACCCCCGGTGTGACGGGATTCGTGGGCAACTCCCACAACCCCACGCCGCTGCGCTTCGAAGAAGCCTTCGGCATGCTCAAGGGCCTCGTCGAAATCGTTGAGGCTCCCACCACCAAGGGCAACGGTCACGGTGGCAAGTCCGCCCAGCGCGTCATCGCAGCCGAGGTCGACTACGAAATCGGCGAGACGATCACCATCAAGGAAGGATCCTTCGCGGGTCTGCCCGGATCGATCAGCGAGATCAAGCCGGAGAGCGGAAAGCTCATCGTSCTCGGGAGTAGAGCAGAATGGCCTCACGAAGCAGCTCGCCGCCATCTTTCACTCGTTCTTCAACGACCTCGACGGTGACGCGAATCAGCTGCAGCGTCTGCTGCAGACTGACCGACCTGAGGAGCTCCCGCGGGGCGGCGCCGAAAACGTCCGCAG
>NZ_JPRS01000719.1 GCF_000738085.1 Cryobacterium sp. MLB-32 | reverse complement strand
TCATCTCCTACGGAGCGTTCATCTACGCCGGTGTCAAAAAGAGCCCGGCGAAGTTCTTCCGTAACTCGCTTTTCCCGCCCGGTGTTCCGCCGGCGCTGTACATCATCGTGACGCCGATTGAGTTCATCTCCACGTTCCTCATTCGTCCGGTCACCCTGACGCTTCGACTCATGATGAACATGATCGTCGGGCACTTGCTGTTGGTGCTGTTCTTCAGCGCAACACAGTTCTTCTTCTTCACTGCGGACGGAGGATTCAAGCTCTTTGGAGCCGGAACCCTCGTCTTCGGTTTCGCGTTCACCCTCTTCGAGATTCTGATCGCGATTCTGCAGGCCTACATTTTTGCCCTACTTACCGCCGTCTACATCCAGCTCGCGCTGGCTGAGGAACACTAGACATCGAATCCGGCACTCGCCGCATTCACCCCTACGGAAGGAAACAAACGTGGACGCAACTACCGTTCTCGCGGAAATCAACGGCAACATCGCGAC
>NZ_JPRS01000718.1 GCF_000738085.1 Cryobacterium sp. MLB-32 | reverse complement strand
ATATCTCAATGAAGGCAAGTTGGTGAAGAACGGCGATGGTGCGTGGGCGACCGACAGCGGCACCAATTATGAGATCGCCCCTGTCCAAGCTTCAGGCAGTTCGCAAGAGATTCAGATTCCGGGCAGTCAATATATGACCGAGATACGTAGCGTCACCATCCTTGACTACACGAGTCCCGACTTCATGAATTTCGGGTCAGCACCACTCACGTAGCGCCTCATAACGTCCGCTGGTTCAGGCGCGAACCTTGGAAATTCCACCAGACCTTGTCGCACAAAGCGTTCCGCAAACTGCACGACGCCAAGGGGCAATGGCCGGATGAACAGTTGTGCATACGGGACGTGAATGTGTGCTGGCGAGTGCAAAAAAATGGAACCCGCAGCTGCTCATGGCCGCCAGAATGACGATATGGCGCCTCTCGATCCAAAGGTTTCACGAGACGATGAGTGAGCGCAGTAGGCTTCGACCATGACAGGTCTTGACCATGCTGAGTCCGAAGCCGGTTCGAAGGGTAACAGCGCCGCTTATCTCGGCGGCGCCGTTGCTGTTGTCGG
>NZ_JPRS01000717.1 GCF_000738085.1 Cryobacterium sp. MLB-32 | reverse complement strand
TCACTGGGAGCCCGAACAACGCCCGGCGAGAAACTCTTGGTACGCCGGTGCCACTCGCCACCGGGCGCATAAATTGAACAGTAAGGATAACTCAATTATGCCGATGCTACCTGAGCTTGTCCCTAGTTTGTCCGTTCGGACCAAATTGACCCTGGCCGCGGGCAACAAAAAAAGCGGCCCACCGAAGTGAACCGCTTCTTGTCTGTGCGCCCGGAGGGATTTGAACCCCCGACCTATTGATCCGTAGTCAATTGCTCTATCCGCTGAGCTACGGGCGCCCGGTTACTTCCGCTTCAAGCTCTCGGAGGCAACTTGAAAACTATACCAGCTATCCGGACCGCCGCTCACCGATTGCACTTCTTACGCAGATATTACGGAACTCCAATTCTTCCTCCAAATACTGCTTGGGAGGTGGACAGAGCCGTTTCCTCATGTTTACCTTGGGCACGACACGACCCATGAAAGGGGGGTGCCCTGATGGATATGACGTTTTT
>NZ_JPRS01000716.1 GCF_000738085.1 Cryobacterium sp. MLB-32 | reverse complement strand
CTGACTCGGCAGGGGATTCTCTCGGAATCTTCTCTGCTCCAGGAGCTTCGGGCTACGCACAAGTCCGACGAGGGCAAGCTCATTATCGCAATCGTGGACCAGTACGAGGAAAACGTAGCGAGTGCTGAAGACCTTCCGACCCAGTTTATTGAGCGGCTGAGTCTGCTCGACCGTAACGGTAAGATCGGCGCACCTGTGATCTTTCTATGGCTCACAACATCCCAAGTCTTCCAATCACAGCTCGCAGCTGCCACGACACGCAATGAGCGAATTCTGCTGGCACCCGATTTCGAGCTTGAAGGGCCAGACGCGGACAGCTGGGCCGACATTGTCGAAGAAACGTTCGCTTTTCACAATCAAGACCAGCCGTTAGCAGATTTCGGGCTGTTGCGCGGGGATATCGAGTCAGCCGCGGACGCGGCCGCAACGCTCGGGATAACAATCGAGACAGTCGGCAAGAAGCTGGGCAATGAAATTGATGGTTTACAGGATCTCTCGAAGTATCAGGTTGTGATGCTGTGGCCCGTTGCTGACGCACTCCGTATAACCCGAGTCACCGGGTTTACGA
>NZ_JPRS01000715.1 GCF_000738085.1 Cryobacterium sp. MLB-32 | reverse complement strand
GTCCCAGGACTACCCAGTGTTATGGGTGCGGGAGCCCGCACTCACGATCATGGGCCGCATCGCTTCTTCGCGACATCATTGAAACGTCAGACGAGACTTCCACGGTACCGATCACGGGTGCGGCGTCTTTTGCCGCTTCGTACAACGCCTGGCAAAGTTGATTCGCCTCTTCTGAGCTGGAGACACTCAGGCTAATCGCTGAGAGCGTTGTCTCTGACACGGACAGTTTCTCCAAGCTATCGTAGAACACTAACCCTTGCGGTGTTGCCTTCAAGTTGTCAATGATTTCTTCGGATCCTGGGCCGTGCAGAGCAACCCGGGGTGCTGGCGTTTCCGGAAATTTTGGGTCGTGCTCGGCAGTGCATCCTGTGAGGAAAAAAACGGCAAGGCCCAGAGCGCTCAGCCGATGACGGCTGAAGCGTTTATTGAATGTTGATTTTCGACCACCGTGAGTGGGCCCTTCAGAACGAGCTACTGGTAGCTTTCTCATGAGCAATTTACCTATCTATTCACTACGAATGATGACTCTTCATTGAGCGGAGTCAGACTTGTGCTCACGACCACGACTGTATCGATTCCATTGGTCACTA
>NZ_JPRS01000714.1 GCF_000738085.1 Cryobacterium sp. MLB-32 | reverse complement strand
GGGTCACCTAGTGGCTATTCGGCGACTCGCTAACCTGCTGTCGGTGGACGACACATGGAAGGACTTCGTTGTGCATTTCGTGCACACGTCACATGCTGATGATTGGGGACTATCTGAAATCCACTGGTTGGAATTCGTTGGGGAGTGCCTGCACCTCGAGGGCTTGGGAGGACTTGCCAGCGAACCGGCCGAACGCTTCGCGGAGCACGAGGCCCAAGTCAGGTACAACTATCGTGTCGCGGCCGGGCGAGGGTGTCCCATTTGCCCAGCGTCGCTGGCAACAACTCTTTGGGTTCGAGAAACAGGCTACCGAAACGATGGGGTGTCACACCTCGATATCAGCCTTGAGATCATTTTGGGGCCACGCCCCAGAAGAGACCCCACGATAGGTGAATTCAAAGCAGCTCAACTTCTCACTGAAGAAATACTTCACAGGGCCAGAGACGGGCGCCCTATTGGCCTTCACGAAGCCCAAGAGAATCTCTCAGTCTTAATGAGAGGGATCACAGGCTCCAAAGACACGGACTAGTGCATGAGCCGGCCTACAGTGAAGCACCAGAGGTGCAACCGGCGTGCTCGATGACCTGTACGACGCC
>NZ_JPRS01000713.1 GCF_000738085.1 Cryobacterium sp. MLB-32 | reverse complement strand
GCCCCGAGGCGACCGCTGGGGGCGTGACCTTCAGTTTGCGGCCAGGGCCGCTAAGACAGATTGCGGATGAGGCAGCGCTGCCGGAAAATCTGGCAAATCCATACGTGTTGATCATCGACGAGATGAACCGTGCCAATCTCGCGAAAGTGTTCGGTGAGCTCTTTTACCTTCTGGAGTATCGCAATGAGGGCATCCGCTTGCAGTACAGCGGAAAGGGGGAAACGTTCAAGCTTCCCGAAAACCTCTTCATCATCGGAACGATGAACACCGTCGACCGTTCCATTTCCTTGGTCGATGCCGCACTTCGACGGCGGTTCCCCTTCGTTGAACTTCACCCTGGCGTGGAGCCGGTTCGAAGCGTCTTGAGGTTGTATCTCGCTGCTCATCATGAGCCTGATTTGCGTGCGCGATTGCTCGACGCGCTCAACAAGCGCATCAACGAGCGCGATCTTCAGATTGGGCCGTCCTACCTCATGAAGCCCGACGCGAGCACGCAGGCTGGGCTTGAGATGATCTGGAAGTACGAAATATTGCCTCTGCTGGAG
>NZ_JPRS01000712.1 GCF_000738085.1 Cryobacterium sp. MLB-32 | reverse complement strand
AGTGCCGGAATCGGCCGTCGCACTGGCTATTCAGAGCCCGATTGCCGACTCTGCGTAGATCCCAGCGAATTTCTCCAGTAGAATGGGGTTTTCGTGTCTGTCGCGAGTCCCGCGGCGAATCAACTCTTTGTGAGGTCCTGTGGGTTCTGTAATCAAGAAGCGACGCAAGCGCATGGCAAAGAAGAAGCACCGCAAGCTGCTTCGTAAGACCCGCCACCAGCGTCGCAATAAGAAGTAAGACGGTTTTTCAACCGTAACCAAGCGTGAGCGCTGGGCCTCTTCAGGTCTGGCGCTTTTTGCTTGCCCTTTTTCGCTTGCCCTTTTCGTCGTCAACTAGGCTTGTTGCATGGCGAATATTCACCTCACCCTGATCGGCAAGCCCGGTTGTCACCTCTGCGACGATGCGCGCGACCTCGTTGCGACCGTCGTGCAGAAGGTCATCGACGAGCGTCCGAGCCCCGACATCACGGTCGAGGAGCGATCCATCCTCGACGACGCCGAACTGCATGC
>NZ_JPRS01000711.1 GCF_000738085.1 Cryobacterium sp. MLB-32 | reverse complement strand
CTCATTCGGTAGGCCTGTGCCCGGCTGTTGAGGTCAGCGACCGTGACGTTTTTCTGCGCGAGCATGAGGGCGTTCTTGCCGGCCTCATCGTCGTGCTGCCACGCCGCGAATACATCCCCGGTCATCCGGTCGATGCTGCCTCCGGTCACTCGCTCGTTGTCGACGTACCAACGAAACGGGTCGCCGACCGTCGCGGGGTCGCGGAGCATCCGTGATGCTTCGCCTTCCTGAGGCGCCGTGAACCGGTGAATCTCTTCCAGCTTGATCGACCCGACCTCGCGCTCGAGCAGGCGCAGTGCGCCGCCGGATTCGACGGCGGCTAGTTGACGGTCGTCCCCGATCAGGCGCACGTGAGCGCCGTGCCGCTGCGCGATGCCCGTGACTTTCGCCAGGTTCATCGTCCCGGCCATGCCCGCCTCATCAACGACAACGATATCCCCGGGGCGTAGGACCAGGTCGTCGGGGTGGCCGCTGCCTGGCGCC
>NZ_JPRS01000710.1 GCF_000738085.1 Cryobacterium sp. MLB-32 | reverse complement strand
CAACTGAGCTACAGGGCCAGAAAGCCCGAAACGGCGCCTTCTCAAACAAAAACCCTTTCTTGCGAAAGGGCTCTTGCTTTTGCGACCCTGACCGGACTTGAACCGGCGACCTCCGCCGTGACAGGGCGGCGCGCTAACCAACTGCGCTACAGGGCCTCACTGGTGTAAATGATAGTGAGTACTTGGTAAGACTATTCTATTTTTTGTGCCTTCACTTACGTGACCCCAACGGGATTCGAACCCGTGTTAACGCCGTGAAAGGGCGCCGTCCTAGGCCACTAAACGATGGGGCCGTTAGTCATAAATGAACATGACCGACGAGGGATAAGCATACGGAGAAAAGCACGAATGCCCAAATCGAATGCAAAGATTGTTTAAAAGAGTCGATCGCGCTTCGCACCGCGCCCACGAATGGCCGCCGTTTGGGGGGTGTTTCGGGTTAGGTTCAGCATCAAGACTGCGCGATACTGCCCTGTCTTGTTACTGTTAAGAGTGTTATCACAGTGACAGATGTGACTGATGG
>NZ_JPRS01000709.1 GCF_000738085.1 Cryobacterium sp. MLB-32 | reverse complement strand
TCGGGATGCTCGTGAAATCTTCGGCTGGGCGGACATCGATGACATGGGCGTCCTGCGCCGGGGCAATCTGTTGCACACAACACAATTTGACGGGGTGGCGCTCAGAATCTAGTTGCTGTTCAACCCTCTCGTTACGGTGGTCCTCGCTCTGATCACTCCCGGATGAATTCTGTTGGCGACTCGGAGGCCTCCTATGCAGATTCAGTTCCTACTGACTGTGATGATTCCCGCCTTCGGGGCTGCCGTGATCGAAGTGCTCGTGCAGCGTCCGCGTCCCGATATCGCGTCCCTTCCCCACATTTTGGGTGTGGGAGCCAGGCGGTCTCAGTTTTCCCAGTGGACTCACCAGTTTCGCGGGTGTACGTGGGGGTGCACTATCCCTCTGATGTGGTGGCGTCGAACGTTTACGCCACAGCGGCGATAACGCTGGTGGTACTCAGCCATGGCGTTGGTGACATTTCGGGGTTGAAAAAGGGAGAACCTCCGGTTTCCGCGGTGATGTCGAAGTCGCCACGAAAACGGAGGTTGCCATGCCCCACGCTAATAACAGATTGGCCCTTCATGGGAGGSCCTT
>NZ_JPRS01000708.1 GCF_000738085.1 Cryobacterium sp. MLB-32 | reverse complement strand
AAAGATAAATACAAAAAACAAAGAACAAGTACAAAAGAAGAAAGCAGAGAAGAGAGAGAAACAGGAGGCAGATCGGTGACAGTTTGTTGCGGCACTGACGGTTGGGAGGAGCCTGGTGCCGGTGAAATTGTGCGGAGTTTCGTTCCATGAAGCATGCTAAATTTCCCATATTTATGACTTGATTCCACTGGGAGATAGTCGTATATTCTTGAGTGCTTAGACCAGTCAGAGCGCCCTAAACGGTGTGGCTGGACCGCTGAGATCATCCTCACCACCCCTGCCGGTTGGACTGATCTCGTGGGGGCGGTGACTGATCCTTTCGCACCACCGCTTGAACTTCCCGATCGTGATAGTCCAAAAAAAATGGAACCCAGGAAAATGCACCGCGTAGTGGGATGTGATCGGGTCGGGGCGGTCGCCGATCAGTGCAGACGTGATCTCCTGGCTGGTGCGGATTGAGGCTCAGATGGCTTCGAACAGGACAGGCGAGAGACGTGTTGAGGTTCTCCCGGACGCCGCGGTGGGCTTTGACGGAACGGGTGTCATCAGGAGT
>NZ_JPRS01000707.1 GCF_000738085.1 Cryobacterium sp. MLB-32 | reverse complement strand
GTGGGGCGATGCCGCAGAACCGATGACCGCTCACAATGGGCAGGTTTTCGGGGTCGAACTGCTGTTGAGGCTCCGACATGATTTCCCCTTCGCTCGCGATCCAGTGCAGAGTACGCCCACAGTATGCCCCCGTGTCGCCAGTCCGCGCTACGGTGTCAGCAATAACGCGCGAGTAACGCCCAGGCGGTCAGAATTCCACCTGAAACGAACAACTATTTGGAAAGGAAATCATCATGGCCGATGCTGCCGCACATGACCTGCCCACGACTCGATACTGTGCCACTCCTGATGTGTATACGAAGCAGCTCACGGAGCAGCCGGGCTTCGCCGCTGCCCGCATCTCCATGGAGCTTGAAGTGCGCGGGCTCATCAACCAGGGCATCTTCGCTGCGCAGACCGGGATCACCCACATCCCCGTCGTGGTGCACGTGGTCTACAACCACGATGACCAGAACATCTCCGACGATCAGGTGGCGAGCCAGATCGCCGTACTCAATCGTGACTTCCGCAAGACGAATCCCGACGTCGACACCCTGCCCGACGTGTTCCTGCCGCTGGCGGATGATGCTCAGATCGAGTTCTCGCTGGCCGATACCGACCCCGATGGCAACGCGACCGACGGGATCACCCGTACCCACACCGACACCACGTCGTTTCC
>NZ_JPRS01000706.1 GCF_000738085.1 Cryobacterium sp. MLB-32 | reverse complement strand
ACTCGACGGACAGGATGTCAAATTTGAAGTGGAGCTGCGAGACTTTGTAGGTGAGCAACAACGTAGTTTGCCCAGCGCAGAATCCGGCACCTGCAAGAGGAACCGCGAAGGGATTCGCGCGCGTATTCATTCTCCTCGACGAACTTGTTGCGAGCGGGACCGCAAATTTCTCGCCCGGTTCTGTGATGATGCTCAGCGAGTGGACCCATGACTGCCAGTGAGAATCGGGCGCTACGTGCTCAGACCGTATTAAGGCTCCTTCGAGATAACCCAATGGGACTTCCCGGTGGTTCGAATAACGGTGGCGTATTCGCAAGAGTTATGGCCGAGCATCCGCTCGATCAGTATGAACAGGTGGTTTTCCCTGGCGGCCAGCAGAGGGGGATCGTCAATCTCTCATGGGCCTGTACGGAGTTTGCCAAGGCGGGATGGTTGGTCAAGGGCGACGGACCTGAGGAAAAGTGGAGTGCTGCCGTAGATGGCTTGAAAGCTCTAATAGATTTTCCTGATCCCAATGATCTCGCACGTGAGGCGCGGGCGCGGTATTCAGTT
>NZ_JPRS01000705.1 GCF_000738085.1 Cryobacterium sp. MLB-32 | reverse complement strand
AGACCGGATGCCCCGGATCGGACTGCACGATCGTCGCCTTCTGGTTCATCACCAGAATCAATGCTCGTTTGTAGCTCACCACGGCGAGGGGCTCGTACCCCGCGTTGAGGACCAGTGTTCGCATGCGCTCCCTTTCGAAGGAGACTGGACGGCTTCCAGCCATTCGAACTGCTTTTCTGACGTAAGCAGGTGGGAACGAGCGATCACACAAAAAAGGACGCTGTCACGAATGACAACGCCCATCAGGCCACGGAGTGGCTCGTTACTGTATGACAACTATGACGACGCACAGAGAACACGCACTCATCCATGGTGTGGATCGTGCATACCTCGTGCATCGGCTCTCCTCAACCCGCAAACATTAGAGCTTTAGGTTAACGCACGAGTGGCGTCCCGCGATAGACGGGACGCCACTGTGTTACACAATGTTCATATCAAGCGGGTCTCAGATTCCGATCCGCACAATGTAGTAGTCGCTCGTCCAGATGGGCTGGATGCGCACGTTCTGGCCGGTGTAC
>NZ_JPRS01000704.1 GCF_000738085.1 Cryobacterium sp. MLB-32 | reverse complement strand
GGGGGGGGGGGGGGGGGGGGTCGACAACCCCCGCATCAAGAAGTCGAAGATGAAGGCGCGTGAGTTCTTCCAGACCCTCGCGGAGATCCAGTTCGAGTCCGGCTACCCGTACATCATGTTCGAGGACACCGTGAACAAGGCGAACCCGATCGAGGGTCGCATCAACATGTCGAACCTTTGCTCCGAGATTCTTCAGGTGAACACGCCGACCACGTACAACGAGGACCTCTCGTACAACGAGATTGGCAAGGATATTTCCTGCAACCTCGGGTCGATGAACATCGCCCTGGCGATGGACTCCGGTAACCTCGGTCGCACCGTGAACGCGGCCATTCGTGGCCTGAACGCCGTGTCCGAGCAGAGCCACATCAGCTCGGTTCGTTCCATCGAAGATGGTAACGACCGTTCGCACGCCATCGGCCTGGGCCAGATGAACCTGCACGGCTACCTGGCCCGCGAGCGCATCTACTACGGCAGCGAAGAGAGCATCGACTTCACCAACATCTACTTCTACACGGTGTTGTTCCACGC
>NZ_JPRS01000703.1 GCF_000738085.1 Cryobacterium sp. MLB-32 | reverse complement strand
GACAAGCGGCAGACCCTTCGGGAACGTCAGGACAAGCGTGAGTCGGACCGGGCGATGTCGGCCCGTCGTAACCTGGGGGACTAGTTTTCCGGCGCACTGATCCGATGTAGAGTGAAGGACTGCACGTGATGCAGGCGAACAGCGACAACTCAACAGCGTGTGACAACCACCCCATCATGGGGATGATCGGTTTCGACATTGTTTGCGCAATTATGAGAAGCGGGTCGAGGATGCAGGGTTATCTCGTAAACGATCTCTGCAAAACAATAAGTGCCAAATCAAACCGCACTGACTTCGCTCTCGCTGCCTAAGCGAAAGCACTAACGAAGTCCGCCAGATCGGGAATGCTCTCTACCCGGATCCTGACGTCATTTAGAGAGATTGCTTCTACATTGAGCCACGGGGTGTAGAGGGACTTAAACGAAGGCTGGGCCTGTCGGAGTAGATGCCAGTGGCAAATTCCGGGGCCGAGAAAGCGATTTCACTGGATACACCCGTAGAAGGCATATGACCACAACAGTGGACCGGGGTTCAATTCCCCGCATCTCCACAAACGGATGGTTGTCACACGCAGTTGAGTGTTTCGTTCACACGACAGGCCGCCCGAGAGGGCGGCC
>NZ_JPRS01000702.1 GCF_000738085.1 Cryobacterium sp. MLB-32 | reverse complement strand
CGGCGCTCTGAGCTCCAGATCGCGCCTGTTACGCTCGTCAGAACTGTGATGGTGGGTGGGGAGTCTCAGAGGTGGCAATAGTGAGTGAATCGTTTGAGTTTCATGTTCGAGAACGGGTCGCCGGAGTGTCCATGTGGCGCTTGGGGCTCGCTTCATTGTTTTTCGCTACCGTTCTTCTTCTAGGAAGTGTTTTGGGCTCTCTGAGCATCGTGTTCTCTGGCATTCTCTTTGAGAATCCGTGGCTCGTCGCGTTCTGTGTAATTGCGGGCGCGAGCGGATTGATGGGTTTCCTCATGGTTTCTCTTTTGGGTAGACAGAAGTTGAAGGAGTTTGCTGCTGGGTACACAACGAGTCGGTTGGGTTACCCGAATATGGAGCAGGTGGATGAATCGGCCGGCTTGATCGTGCGTGCCGCGGGGGAGCCCTTGCTGACTCGGCAGGAGCACCACACTCGGGTTCAGGCATATAGGGCAAGCCTCGTGGACTCGTGAAGGCGAGTTCGCCGCGCTGGGCGGTTATCGTACCGGGGGCTGTGTTCGGCGCGGCCATGGTGGGCCTCACCATCTATCGGATCCTGCGTGCCTCGGGCGATGACCCCGTGAAGGCAGCGGTGTTCTTGGGCAGTCTGATTGTTGCCTTGGGCGTGGTGGCTGCCATCGTGGTGCTTGCGTATCGTGCCGCGTCGACATCGACCCAGCGCCTGCTGACAGTGCTGGAAGAGAACCACCACGGCCAG
>NZ_JPRS01000701.1 GCF_000738085.1 Cryobacterium sp. MLB-32 | reverse complement strand
AACACCATCAAAGAGACGACGATGATCAGGCTACGAGCCCGCCAGCGATAAGTCCGTACATTACGCCCGGGGTCGTGTATCCCATCACGCTCAGAGCGATGAAAGCGGACACCACGAGCACGATGAACGCGAGCAGGCAGCCGACCATCGCCCGTAACCATCCATAGGACGAAGAGTCGAATCTGTGGTCGCGAATGAGTACAACAAGCCGCAGTCCGATGAGAGCGACGGCTTGCCAGCAGGCGATTGCGACGACACCCCAGATGATGGATGGCACTGCGAGCGGTTTGACTTCCGGGAACACCGACACCAGGGTATCCACCTCATGCGGGAGAGCCCACGCCTGGGCGAACACGGACAAGACCAGCAGAACGAGAAGTAACGCGTTCAGCGCAAACGAGGTCCAACGGCGCATCTTTGCCTCCTTGATCTACTCGACTCTTGCTACAGGCACCATACTTGCACATCGACCTAAGGAGCATCGCCGGCGGCATCACTACAGCGGCCCGGCATCGTCGCAAGACTTGTCCGGAATCTGTCGAAGCAAAGCGGAACGGGCTCAAACTCGAGGTCTGGCCCAGTAGTTTGGC
>NZ_JPRS01000700.1 GCF_000738085.1 Cryobacterium sp. MLB-32 | reverse complement strand
AATGCGGGAGTCGTTGTCTCCCAGTTGCATACCGGACGGCAGCACGGACATGTTCGAGTGGTTGAGCTCGACCCGTAACGTTCCGCCTTCCCCGACGGGGATCGGGAAATCGAGTCTTTCGTGCTTGAGACGCAGGTCATCCAGATTGCGCAGTGCCTGCCGGGCGAAGTACCCGATCTCCGGGTCGTTGCGTTTTGCCTCAAGCTCAGAAATCACCACGACGGGAAGAACGACCGCGTGTTCTGCGAAGCGGAAGATCGCCTTCGGATCGGAGAGCAAAACCGATGTGTCAAGAACGTAGGTGCGTTCTGCTTGCTCCGTGGAGTTCTCCACGTGATCGGAAGACTGGTACTCGGTTCGATTAGCGATCATAACCACTCCCACCGTGCGTCAAACTGGACGCGATCTTAACTTGGCGAGCGGCCACGGGCACTTGTCGAGGCGTACAGGTGGCCGTCTCGATCAGGTCTCATACCTGATGAAACTGACCGTACGACCCCCCGGGCTGAAAGGGAACACGACACGCCATTTCGAAACCAGACGTTCACATACTTGGCATCGGACACGACCATTTGTCTGCCGGTCGAAACGGAATGCTCAATAGGTG
>NZ_JPRS01000699.1 GCF_000738085.1 Cryobacterium sp. MLB-32 | reverse complement strand
GGCCGTCACGGATTGACGGTGACCGAGTCGGAGATCTTCTTGATCTCGTTCAGCTTGTGGCTGATGATGATGGAGGTGATGCCCTGGCCTTTGAGGTGCAGGATCAGATCGAGCAGATGGTCGGAGTCCTCATCGTTGAGGGCGGCCGTCGGCTCATCCAGAATGAGAAGTTTCACGCGCTTCGACAGCGCCTTAGCGATCTCGACGAGCTGCTGCTTGCCCACACCGATATCCATGATGCGTGTGGTCGGCTTCTCGCGAAGGCCCACCCGGGCGAGCAGCTTTGCGGCCTCCAGGTTGGTCTTGTTCCAGTCGATCAGGCCGAGAGCATTGCGTTGCTCGTTGTTGAGGAAGATGTTCTCTGCAATAGAGAGGTACGGGCTGAGCGCGAGCTCCTGGTGGATGATCACGATGCCCTTGGCTTCGGAATCGCGGATGTCGCGGAATTCCACAACCTCGTCTTCGAAAACGATGTCGCCCGTGTAGGTGCCGTGGGGGTAGACACCACTGAGCACCTTCATGAGCGTGGATTTTCCGGCGCCGTTTTCCCCGCAAATGGCGTGGACGTCGCCGCGGGCGACGTTGAGCGAGACGTTGGCCAACGCTTTCACGCCGGGGAACGTCTTGGTGATGCTGCGCATCTCAAGGATGTTCGTGGTCACGGAGTACCTTCTTCAGGTGTCTGGGTCAAAACTGTGGAGGGGAGAATCCGCCGGCGAGGTTTCCCCCGCCGGCGGATTCACACTGCCGAAGCAGTGGGCGTGATTAGCCGTTGATCTCGGCTTCGGTCCAGTAGCCGGAGTCGATCAGGACGGACGGGATGTTGTCCTT
>NZ_JPRS01000698.1 GCF_000738085.1 Cryobacterium sp. MLB-32 | reverse complement strand
CGATCAGGGCAATGCGAAGCGGATCTGTTGATTCATCCATCTCAGTACGCCCCGTCGGATTGCACGATGACCTTGAACGTGCGCCAGATGATCATCAGGTCACCAGCCAGGGACCAGTTCTCCACGTAGTAGAGGTCGAGTCGCACGCTGTCGTCCCAGCTCAGATTTGAGCGACCGTTCACTTGCCACATACCAGTCAGGCCAGGCTTGATGTAAAGACGGCGGTGCACGTGGCTGTCGTAGCCCTCTACCTCGGAGGGAAGCGGGGGCCGCGGTCCGACAATGCTCATTTCTCCCACGAGAATGTTCCAGAACTGAGGTAGCTCATCGAGAGAGTATCGACGCAGTACCTTCCCGACGCGTGTGATGCGTGGGTCGTTACGGATCTTGAAGAGCAACCCCGCGGCCTGGTTCTGGTCGAGCACACCGGCGAGGTCATCTTCGGCAGAGCGCACCATTGACCGAAACTTGACGATCCGAAAGGTAAGCCCGTTGCGACCGCATCGCTCCTGCCGAAAAAGTACGGGACCGGGGCTGTCGAGCTTGATCGACAGGGCGATCACGAGCAGCACGGGGAATAACAGAAGGAGAGCGAGCCCCGCAACAACGGCATCCAGGC
>NZ_JPRS01000697.1 GCF_000738085.1 Cryobacterium sp. MLB-32 | reverse complement strand
GCCGGTCAGAAGCTGCCGTCCGCGTTCCTGGGGCAACACGCCCTGGGTTGACAGCATGTACACATGGGCAAGACTGGCTTCAATCATGGGCGGGTAAATGAAACGTGCTGATTCTTCAAACGCGTCACGCAAGTGGTTGTCCCAGTAGACGGACAGCCGGGCGTTGTCTTGGAGGGGAACGCGGGCGGTACCGGATTCGGGCGTTGTCATCGTTATTCCGATCGATTGTGGTGCATTTACTGGGTTGTATGGATTGCAGAAGGTGA
Source organism: Cryobacterium sp. MLB-32 (assembly GCF_000738085.1). Taxonomy (GTDB): domain Bacteria; phylum Actinomycetota; class Actinomycetes; order Actinomycetales; family Microbacteriaceae; genus Cryobacterium. The sequence goes on along the minus strand of NZ_JPRS01000697.1, from coordinate 414 downwards.
TCATCAGACCAGACTGGGAACGGGTATCGCGGGGACAGGGGAGACCTTGGCCGGTGCGATGGTGGGCGTCTGCAGACGAGTCTTCGGCGCCCGAGTCTTTCGAGGGTTTTCGAGCCGCTGCGAGATGATGAGGACGATGAGGATCAAGACCATTTGCAAGGTGCCATACGCTGCGGCCGTTCCGAACTCGTTGGAGTAGATTCGGTTGTAGATCTCTACGGACACCGGAGCATAACGGGCCGGATAGATCACCACGGAAGCGACGTATTCACCGAACCCCTGAATGAATGCCATCAGCGCTCCGGCGAGGATCCCTCGAGACATCAGCGGCACGGTGATAGTCCGAATAGCGCGCCACGTGCCGGCACCGAGGTTTCGAGCAGCTTCCTCCATAGACGGGTCAATCTGCGCCAA
>NZ_JPRS01000696.1 GCF_000738085.1 Cryobacterium sp. MLB-32 | reverse complement strand
TCAGCGCTCGAAAATTCTCTCCTCAGATTCTATGACGCGGAGCACCTCACGACCACATTGGGGAAATTATGACTATCGTGTTTGTGGCTGGAAGCGGTGGCCATCTCACGCAACTGGATATCCTATCCAAGAGAATTCCCGGCTCGAACGGGGCTATCTGGATCTCAGATTCAACGACGCAGAGCGAATCCTTGCTTGCTGGCCGAAGATTCATCCCCGTACCTCACACGGCACCACGTGACGTTGTTGGCGTGCTAAAGAACAATTTCAGAATCCTCTCCGCCTTAAGGAACACCAAGAGAATCCAAGCCGTCTATAGTACCGGCGCAGGGATCGCTTTGTCCTGTCTGCTCGTTTCGTGCGTCCGACGCGTTCCCCTTATATATATAGAGAGCGCAACCCGCGTGTCCGCCCTATCCCTAACAGGGAAAGTCATCAACTGGATTCCGTTCGTCCAGCGGTATGTTCAGCACGAACGTGGCCAGTCATCACGTTGGGATTACAACGGATCCGTTTTCGATGGGTTCGCCGTCCAACAGACCGACCGAGTGGCTTCTCCGGCAGTCTCACTCCGCGTTCTTGTGACTTTGGGTGCAAACCAACACGCTGGATTTG
>NZ_JPRS01000695.1 GCF_000738085.1 Cryobacterium sp. MLB-32 | reverse complement strand
GAGCTCACGTGCCAAGGCCTGGTCCATTCTTTCCCCAGGTTCCGGTTTTCCTCCCGGGGAAATAAAAGTCGTCGAGCCACGCTTTCGAACCACAAGGAGTAAGCCGCCACGGAGGATCACAGCGGCCGCCTTGTCGATTCTCCTCATCCAGTAATCTCAGCCCGATCGCGCGTCTCGTGACCAATGGCCAACGAACGCCCGCTGAGAAAGTTGATGATGTCGTGACTCAGGGCCTCCTTCTCCTGGAGGTAGGCCAGGATGGTCTCATCCGTTGGTGTGGAGAAGCTGTCGCCGAAGATAGAGACACCCTCCAAAGACTTTGTGGAGAGGCCGAGCTGAAGGAGGCGATATTTGACGTCGTCGCCCGATGTGGCGAACTCGTAGATAGGACTGCGGTAGTCGATTCCATATTCAGCGAGGAACCCCTCGAAGTACTCTCGGGCGACCATGCGCTGCTCGGGGAAGTCCTGCTGATAGCGAGCGATGCCATCGTTCATAATGGCGAGGCCGTTGCGACGACAGTAGTCGACGGCGTGTGCGTGGATGGCGATTTTCTCGCCGAGAAGGATGAGATTCTTGCGGTGGGTCAAGATATCGTGCTCGATATTCGCTATTGCGATGGACCGGAAGGCGCCGCTCACGTCACTGACTACGTGA
>NZ_JPRS01000694.1 GCF_000738085.1 Cryobacterium sp. MLB-32 | reverse complement strand
CGGTGACTGGTGGAATCACCGTCGGCGGTTGGGCTCTTGATCCCGACACCGTTAACCCGATCGCGGTTCGAATTGAGATTGATGGCGTCGGGGTGGCCTATCAGGCCAACAAGGTGCGTACGGATGTTGGTGGTGCGTACCCTGGGTACGGCAACAACCATGGCTTTGCTGAGACGGTGACGGCGGCTCCGGGGTCACATCAGGTGTGCGTGTATGGGATCAACACCGGTCCGGGCGGCAATCAGCGTTTGGGTTGCGCGACGGTGACGGTTCCCGCTGCTTCGGGCATTGTTGAGCGCGGGCGCACGCCGATCGGGGTGCTGGAAGCGGCTGCTCCGGTGACGGGTGGAATCACCGTCGGCGGCTGGGCTCTTGATCCTGACACGGCGAACTCGATCGCGGTGCACGTGTATGTCGATGGCGTCGGGGTGGCCTATCAGGCCAACAAGGTGCGTACGGATGTTGGTGGTGCGTACCCGGGGTACGGCAACAACCATGGCTTTGCTGAGACGGTGACGGCGGCTCCGGGGTCACATCAGGTGTGCGTGTATGGGATCAACACCGGTCCGGGCGCGCACCCTGTGTTGGGCTGTGCGACGGTGACGGTTCCTGGTGTATCGGGCATTGTTGAGCGCGGGCGCACGCCGATCGGGGTGCTGGAAGCGGCTGCTCCGGTGACGGGTGGAATCACCGTCGGCGGCTGGGCTCTTGATCCTGACACGGCGAACTCGATCGCGGTGCACGTGTACGTCGATGGCGTCGGGGTGGCCTATCAGGCCAACAAGGTGCGTACGGATGTTGGTGGTGCGTACCCTGGGTACGGCAACAACCATGGCTTTGCTGAGACGGTGACGGCGGCTCCGGGGTCACATCAGGTGTGCGTGTATGGGATCAACACCGGTCCGGGCGCGCACCCTGTGTTGGGCTGTGCGACGGTGACGGTTCCTGGTGTATCGGGCATCGTTGAGCGCGGG
>NZ_JPRS01000693.1 GCF_000738085.1 Cryobacterium sp. MLB-32 | reverse complement strand
TCCAGATACCCTCAAAAGGATGAGCTTCACTAAAACCATCTATGTTCTCATCGGGCCCAAAGGCTCCGGCAAAACACATATCGGGAACCTGCTCGAGCGCGCATTCGGCATCGCCTTTCTGAGTGTCGAGAAATTGGGACTCGGAAATATTCCAAAATCGAAGTTGACCGGCATTGATCTGCTCAAAGAAGGCTTCCATCAGGAAGAGGCCGAAATCGACCGGATTCTCACGGCAACCGACGCGATGTCGTTTGAATCGACCGGGGCGGCGGATTACTTTTACGTCGTTTTGGACCGGCTCCGGTCGAAATATGATGTGAAGTTACTCCGGATCTACAGTCCGCTCGAGACGTGTTACCAGCGGGTGCGCGACCGCGATCAGACGGCGCACATTCCCGTTTCGGATGAGCTATTACGGTCGATCAATGAAGAGTCCGCAGGTGTCGATCTCGCGTGGGACCTGCAGATCGATAATTCTGACCCGATGCCGGAGTCAGAAATTCTGGAACAATTTCGGAGCCGATTCAAAGTTTAACCTTGGTCCTTCATCGGGACCGATATGACTTTCGCCGGCACGCTCCCCCCGACCAGGTCAGCCCAGTCGAGCTCGAGATGCACTACTCAAACCAGAGCGAGGCCTCTTCCAAAGCCGCATAACCCCGTGTCCACCAACCGGGGGCAAGGCCATTCTC
>NZ_JPRS01000692.1 GCF_000738085.1 Cryobacterium sp. MLB-32 | reverse complement strand
TGATCGGGATGAATGTGCGCTGTGAGGCGGCAGACTCCGTTTGATCGCAACCAGGCGACCATCGCTTAAGCGGCCTCAGAAGCGATTCCTCGCCCTTGCCAGTCGGGTGAAATGACCCAAGCGATGTCGGCCACGAGATTCGACCCGTCGTCTTCGACGGTTGCCTGTACGAACCCCACCGGTTTTCCTATGTCTCGCTCAATGACAACCCAGTTTAGCCACCACTGCGAACCATCTTCAGAGTGCCCCACGGTTTGTGCGGCATAGCGTTTTTCCAGCAGCTTCAGTGAGGGTATTTCTCCGCCGGTGTAGTCATAGAGTGACGGTTGGGCCAGAACCTCGATCATCGAAGGCGCGTGCTCCACCGACAGCGGTTCCAACAAAAGTCGTGCAGTAACAATGCATTCAGTTGTGGGCCAGTCCATTCTTTGACAATGGCAGAGTCCTGAGATCTTCGTAAGCCGAACCCCCGACGGGACGGTCTGGGTCTAATTCTTCAGAGAGATTCGTGCCAGGACCGTCGAGTTGCGAGTCGGGCGGTCAGAAAGAGAGCAAAGCCCAGGACTCCGAGGATCGCGGCGAATGTGATTCCCCAGTCCCACACGCTGCTCTGGGTATGTACTAGGAGGAGTTCATGATCGCTT
>NZ_JPRS01000691.1 GCF_000738085.1 Cryobacterium sp. MLB-32 | reverse complement strand
AACGGCTTGCGCCGCTGCGTTCCTCGCAGCGGATTGTTCTCAGGATTGGGCCAAGGATGTTGAGCGATGCCGCCTTCGCTCAAAACGGATCTGCATGTGTATAGGAGCGCCGCGATTTTCCCGACAGACGCAATTACTTGCGGGCTCGGCTGCGGGACCTGCTGCAAGTGTTGGATCGAATTGATGAAATCGTCCCGGCTCCACCAGGTGAGGCTCGCAGGAAATCCGTTGTCCTTGGCTAAGTCCTGCAGTATGGCAATGCACTTCACAAAGCTGCGAACGGTTCGCGGCTGTCGTGGGGGAGTGGAAAGAAAGACCCCGCGGTTAAGCAAGAGCGGGTGTGATGGGTTGAGTAATATCATCGCAATCTCTTTTGCATATGTAAGCCACGTGTTTTCCAGGCCTATGAAGCTGATGCGTCCCCACGCACCATTGGCATTGGCCGGACGCCCCAAGCAATTGAGGTTCCAAACCAGAACTGAGTCATCACCGAACACCGGAATTGGTTCTGTCTCCCTGCGAATCGAGTGTTCCATGGCGACAGAGGCGTTGGCCGGGAAGGCGGCAGTCGCGACGACCCTCAGGTGAGAAAGGGCGCTCATCTGTCTAACTCCGCTCGCGAGGCAAGCGGAAGATGAAGGTGCTCGGAATCACTTCTGACAGCACCTC
>NZ_JPRS01000690.1 GCF_000738085.1 Cryobacterium sp. MLB-32 | reverse complement strand
GCCATCCGGGCATGGAACATCGCGAAGACCTTGTCTGAGGAACATGACGTCCGGCTTCTGAGCATGACGAAGGCAGTAGCCCTTGACGAGGTCGTTGAGGTCGGGGTCATCTCTCACCATCGTCCGAATTCTGTCGTCGAGCACGAGGAATGGGCCGACGTCATCATCGTTCAGGGGCACGCTCTGGCTCTCTTTCCCAGCCTGGAGACGTCGCGAAAGATCCTGGTGGTCGATGTGTACGACCCTCTGCACCTGGAGCAGCTCGAACAAGGCAAGGGGCAATCTCTCAAAGTCTGGAACAAACAGGTGACCGAGGCAACGGATGCCTTGAACCACCAGCTGCTCCTCGGAGATTTCTTCCTCTGTGCAAGCGAGAGGCAGCGACACTTCTGGCTTGGCCAGCTCTCGGCTTTGGGCCGTGTCAACCCGTACACGTATTCACGAGACAACGATCTTGACTCACTGATTGCCGAGGCACCATTCGGTATTCCTTCCGAGGATCCCGTGCATCAACGACCTTCCCTCAGGGGAGTGGTCCCGGGCATCAACGAGGGCGACAAGGTGATTATTTGGGGCGGAGGCATCTACAACTGGTTTGACCCCGACACGCTGATCCGCGCTGTTGCCCAGCTCACGGCTGCACATCCGAACATCAGGCTCTTCTTCATGGGCGTCAAACATCCCAATCCCGCTGT
>NZ_JPRS01000689.1 GCF_000738085.1 Cryobacterium sp. MLB-32 | reverse complement strand
TGAAAACCCGTGGGGAATCTGCCTCAACCCGCCCGAGGTGGCCTCAGCTTTACACTCGGCCCTGCGTGCCATAGACTTGATCGAGGTAGTTGAACTCTGCCATGCTTTTCTGCGCCTTTTTCTGGTACAGGCAGGCGTGCGGCGTTTACTCCATAGGGTGGTGGCTCAATTGGTAGAGCAGCGGTCTCCAAAACCGCAGGTTGCAGGTTCGAGTCCTGTCCGCCCTGCAAGTCGGTGGTCACTCCACCGGCCCACGAAAGGTGTGACAGGTGGCCCGAAAAGTTATCGACGAACCCGGTGAGGAAGTCGTCGCGAACGCAAGAATGGCCCGCGAATCCAAACGCGGTCCCTTCGCTCGGATGGCTCTGTTCTTCCGGCAAGTTATGGCGGAGCTCCGCAAGGTCGTCACTCCCACCCGCAAGGAGTTGGTGAGCTACACCGGTGTCGTGCTCGTGTTCGTTGTGATCATGATGGCCATTGTCTCGGCATTCGACTGGGTATTCGCGCTGGCCGTGACGTTCATGTTCGGCACGCCGTAACACTCCGCCCCCACGTTTGAGCCGTACCGGCAGTTTTCCTGCCGAAGATAGAGCACCACAGAGAAGGATTGAGATTTAGTGACTGAGACGAAGCACGACGATGTCGACTGGGCCACTGCCGCCGAGCAGTCC
>NZ_JPRS01000688.1 GCF_000738085.1 Cryobacterium sp. MLB-32 | reverse complement strand
GATCATCATCAAGACGTCTCCCGTATCAAGGGCAGACAAGCTGATACTGACCGGCACCTCACTCCCGTCGTGCTTTCTGCCACTCAGCCCACGGACCATGGGACGGCTCTTGGGGTCAGCGATGGTTTCGTTCGGAAGGTCGCCACGATCCTCCGGAAGATACTCAGGCAACAGCATCTGAATGGGCCGACCGACAAGGTCACCGCGGTCGTAGCCGAACAGCGTCTCCGCCTGGTGATTGACAAACCAAATGACACCCGCTCGGTCCATTCCCGCCAGTGCGTACGGCACGGGCTCAAAGAGACTCCCGAACTTGCCGGTCCTTGAAGCCATCAGACCCTCACTCCACATCCGCCAGGGCCATGCAGTGCATATTCCAGGTTTGAAGCGTTGGATTATCACCGCATGGATCTACAAACTCTGGTGCACAAGAACTGGGCGCTTAACCCACTAAATCAGCCAGACCAGTAGGGGCGGTGAGGCTGATCTAAGGGAGTTCAATCAAATAATGTAGGGCAATCTGATTGATCTAAACAATGTCAATATACTTCGAGCTCCCAACAGAATCAAGACAAAAATGCTCTGAAAATCAGCCTGCCCTGCTGAGCGAAAACGCTGTGTGATCTGGCCACCCTCAAGCTCCTCACACGGCGTGAC
>NZ_JPRS01000687.1 GCF_000738085.1 Cryobacterium sp. MLB-32 | reverse complement strand
TCAGCGGGATGCGGTTGGTATCAGGCTGCTATCGTTGCGCGGATTCTGGACGTACAGTAGCGGCATGAGGAAGACTCCGGTTCAGGGCTCCGAGAATACGCGATCTAGCGCGGAGAGATTGGTCGCGGCGGATGATGCGCGCCGCCGTAGCACGGTCCTCGCCCGGGCGGCCCTGGTCGTTGGCATCGTCCTCATTGCAGGTTCGACGATGCTCTGGCCGCAAGGACTGTTCGGGGTTGGAAGTCACACTGTTGGGCTTTCCGTTTTCCTCATCGTCTCTGGCGCGCTCCTGCTACTCTCGGGGATTTTCGTCAGTGCACGCGCCCTTCGCAGGCTGTCGCGACTCCAGAACAACTACAGCTCCGTCGGCAAACCAGACGCAGGTTTCGTGCGTGAGCCTCATGTCGGACTTCCTCAAATCGGGCAGGGCCATGGCGGGCCGTTGGACGCCAGCGCAGCCCTTTTCGCGAACCCCGACAAGGTCTTCAAGGCCCGCAGCTAGCAAAGTCTCACTTTCATTCCGTTCTAGGCAGAGGCAGAGGCTGAGCGTCGCCGAGTCTCTGGGAACGAATTTGAGGCGTGCCCGTGTTTCCTCCACGCGGACCTCCCGCAAGCCGGACCTCATGCGGGAATGGCCCCGCAATGACGGGGCCGCGCACCTCGTCTGAACAAACGTGTCGCGTTTGCCCTGTCGCGTAAGGAAATCCCGGCATGGCACGGCGGATTCTGATGATCGACGCAACGAACGCGTAATTACCCGGCAGTTTTCCGGGCAATTCGACGTTATCGCGAATTGGTCGGCGGCGTGTCGCGTTCGGCTTTGAGTCGTTCGGCGGGGGTGTCGTAGTTGAGTGTTTTCCGAGGTCGTTCGTTGAGCTCTTTTACGACGTTGGCGA
>NZ_JPRS01000686.1 GCF_000738085.1 Cryobacterium sp. MLB-32 | reverse complement strand
CCACGCTCGTTCGACGGGCCCGTACTCCATGATCACGCAGCAGCCGCTGGGTGGTAAGGCGCAGTTCGGTGGACAGCGTTTCGGTGAGATGGAGGTGTGGGCGCTCGAAGCATATGGAGCCGCTTACGCCCTGCAGGAACTCCTGACCATCAAGAGCGACGACATCCTCGGCCGCGTCAAGGTCTACGAGGCCATCGTCAAGGGTGAGAACATCCAGGAGCCCGGCATCCCCGAGAGCTTCAAGGTTCTGATCAAGGAAATGCAGTCACTCTGCTTGAACGTCGAGGTTCTCTCGGCCGATGGCACCGCAGTCAGCCTGCGCGACACGGATGACGAGGTCTTCCGCGCAGCGGAGGAGCTCGGAATCAACATTTCCACCCGGTTTGAGTCGTCGTCCATCGACGACATCTAAGCCCGGCCACTGAGACTCGAATACTTTCCAAGGGAGAGAAATTGCTCGACGTAACAACATTTGACGAGCTTCGCATTGGCCTGGCTACGGCAGACGACATCCGTCGTTGGTCGCACGGTGAGGTCAAGAAGCCCGAAACCATCAACTACCGCACGCTCAAGCCCGAGAAGGACGGCCTGTTCGGCGAACAGATCTTCGGTCCGTCACGGGATTGGGAATGCTCATGTGGCAAGTACAAGCG
>NZ_JPRS01000685.1 GCF_000738085.1 Cryobacterium sp. MLB-32 | reverse complement strand
GGTATGCTTTCAGCGCCCACGGGACGCTGAGTGGGGTGACCATACTTGAGGCCATCGCGAGCTGGTTGTCGGGATTGGGAACGTAGGAACCGCGGGTCACCGCGGGAATCTGCGCGAACAAGGGTTGCGCTTCGATTGCGCTCTGGTTCGCAGTGTCGTTGTACCAGGTAAAGAGCACATCAACGTCGTTCAACAGGTCTGCGCGCTCGAGACCGACGGTTGAGGAAAACGTGCCGGGCGTGATCGGGATCTCAGCCACAGTCGAATCTATTTTCAATCCGAGTCCCGTGATGAGGTCCACCCGTGGGTCACCGGCCTGATAGAGGTTGAGCTGCCCGGGCTCGGCCGTGTAAACGTAGGCGAAACTAAGATCCGCAAATTCCGGATGCGCCGCTGCGGCAGCGGCCAACTCAGTGGTAATGCTGTCAATCAAGTCTGCGGCTTCGGCGGGCTTGCCAAGAGCCGTACCGATGATAGAAATCTGGTCCGCCCAGCCCGTGCGCCAGGCGTCCGTCGGAAACGCCACCGTAGGAGCAAAGGCGGAGAGTGTTGCATAATCAGCGGGCGAAAGACCCGACTGCGGGGCGAGGATCAGGTCAGGCTGAAGGGCAAGAATAGCTTCGACGTCAATCTCCGGATACACATTGAAGACCTCGGGCAAAGCGTCCCCTCGCGCCTCAATCGCGTCACGCACCCAGGGAAAA
>NZ_JPRS01000684.1 GCF_000738085.1 Cryobacterium sp. MLB-32 | reverse complement strand
TGATACGTCTCGTCAGCCGGGACATCGTCACTGCTTCACTGGGAATGACGTCGGTGTGGCCCGGCAGGAGCAGAACGTCGTCGTAGGTAAGCCCGATGAATCCGAACGGATCTGGCTGATCCATATAACCCCTTAAATCGTATTGACACATAGAGAAAAACAGTGTCCGAGCGCTGCAACGGGCCGGACTGGTTTCTCCAATGTTAAGCGAGTTTGGGGCCCATCCATTCCGCCAGGTGCGCTAAGGACGATAAAATCAGGGTGCCGGTGATGAAGTTCGAAACATATAGGACATAATCGGCACGTACTGTCGACAACGGTGTTGACCGTAAGACCCGGCGCCTGCCCGGTTACAAACCAGTCGGCGTCAACATGGAGGTCCAGTGAAGCCCATAGCTCCGGCTCGCAAACGCGTACCGAGGATGATCATCATTCTCTTCGGTATGCTTTTCGCGGCCCTCAGCCTGTCCACACTCTCGTCGAGTCCGGCCCATGCAGACGAGGTGGGGACCGAGTACGACTACAAGATCTCCGGCAACGTGCAATTCGGCGGTGATCCCCTCGATGGTGTGAACATCAGCGTGAAGGGCGGCGGCTACACCGCCGACGTCAACACGGATGCCGAAGGCAAGTGGGCGATCGGCGTCCCGGACAAGGGCACCTACACGGTCACCCTCGACGAAGAAACCCTGCCGAGCGGCGTCATCGTGGCGAAGGGTGGAAACGTTATCGAGGCCGAATTCGGCCTCACCAAGACCAAATCGGTCAACTTCTTCCTGGGACAGGGCGAGCGGGTCACCGTGAGCTTCTTCAATCAGTTCGTTGAGCGCTTGGTCAACGGACTGAACTTCGGGCTTCTGCTGGCCCTGGCCGCCATCGGACTCTCGCTGATCTTCGGCA
>NZ_JPRS01000683.1 GCF_000738085.1 Cryobacterium sp. MLB-32 | reverse complement strand
TGAGAGCGATCTTCCCCATGCCCGGAACGATTGTGGACAGGTAGAAGGTTCTCGTCGCGTCAAGTGGAATGGTTACGTCATATCCCAGATTTCCGGCCATTCGTGCGGTGGTTTCGACGCACATGTTGGTCTGGATTCCGCAGATAACGAGCCGATTGACGTCGTGTTCCTGCAACCATTCATGGAGACCGGGCTCACCGTAGAATGCCGAGTTCACATGTTTCGTGACAACGAGATCGACGGTTACGTCCGAGACGAAGGACATGAGCCGATTACCTGCTTGGTCTGGATGGAGGGGTGATTGTGGCGATTGCGAGTCGTGACGCACCACGATGATGGGCAAATCGTGTTCTCTCCACTCGGCAAGGAGAGCCTCAATGTTTCGTTCACAGTCGGGGTTGGACGTCTGGCCCCAGAAAGTGGCGTCGTTGAATCCTTCCTGCACGTCGATCACAAGTAATGCTTCCTGCTGACGGTTCTGTTCCTGGTTCATGTCTTCCATCGAACCGGATCCAGTTCGTTTCAGAAAGTGGCGTTAATGACAGTGAACGATAAGATCACGCCATGAGGGTGGGAGTGTTGGCTTTGCCCGGGATGCGGGCCTTCGACGTCGCGGCGGTGATGGAAGTTCTCGCCGATGATCGCACGGACCGTGGCGTGCCCACCAACGAGGTGGTGATCTACGGGCCCGACAGCGTGATCGAGCTGGA
>NZ_JPRS01000682.1 GCF_000738085.1 Cryobacterium sp. MLB-32 | reverse complement strand
ACCGCGTAGCCCTCAGAGGCGACGGTGTCCTCGACTGCCCGGAGGATGGACGAGTGGAACGGGTTGTCAACACTTCCGACAAGGAGCCCCAGTGTGCGCGTTTGCTCCTGATTTTCACGCCCATCGACTGGTCTTCGGTCCCTGTCGAACTGTGACGGATCTATCATGATTCCAATCCTTGAACGTTGACGCGGCGCACCGCGGCTCAGTAGGAGTATGGCTCGAATCGTCCGAACCTGCCCTAAGAACCGGAGACTCTCTTCGCCCTGTCCATGGGCCGGTAGCGTCGCGTCGCCAAAATCAGTGAATGAGCTGACGGGCGCGAACGTGCTCCACAGATGCGGTCGAAGGAAGTCATTGGTACTGCGCCGCAGAACATGACTTTTTCTCAAGAAAATAGTTGATTTAGCAAGCCGGGCGACGTATTTTGGTTTTGTTCAGGTCAGTCCTCAGGCCCTACACATTGTTGACTGAACTGGTTTGGATCACCCTGACCGCCTTGTCGGTCGGGGTGATCTGATGTGTAGGCCGTGAAGTTGAGTCATTCGACGCGGATTGCAGCGTGCACCTCGGATCGCCTTCGACGCATTTTCAGCGTCAATAATCTTGACACCCCCCAAAAGGTGACATATATTCACCTTGTCGCCGGAGAAGCGGCGACGGTGTCAATCACCAACCC
>NZ_JPRS01000681.1 GCF_000738085.1 Cryobacterium sp. MLB-32 | reverse complement strand
CGCCGCTGGTCGAGCTTGTCGAGACTCGTGAGTCGACCCCCGCAACGCCACCCCCGCCGCTGGTCGAGCTTGTCGAGACCTCGTGAGCCGATCTTGCCACCCGAGCTGCGAATAATGCTTCGAATAACTTCTCCACAATGCTGAGGTTTTCTCGAACAGTGTCAGTGGTCCATGGGAAAATCTAGTCATGGAGAACACCAATGAAGTTCCTCCACCGGAGGATGCCGCGGGCAGCAGCCCGCCCGAACCCGTCGACCTCACGCCCGAACAGCGTGCAGTGGTCGATACCCAGCTCCGCTTGCTCGATGCGGTGAAAGAGCACGATCGGGCGATCTGTGCGGCGCAGGCCGCGCGGGCGGCCGCGGTCGATGAGATCGTGCGTTGGACCCGGGCGACGGCCGAGACCGGCCGACCCACCACGGCCGCTCGTGGAAGGAAAGGGTACGTGGAGTGGTCGTCGATGACGGCCGCGCACGAGGGCCTCGTCGCTGAACTCGCGTGTCTGCTGACGTTGCCGGAGAATTGCGCCCGTAACCTCATGTGCCACAGCGAACTCCTGCAGCACAAGCTCCCCGCCACCCGAGCAGCCCTGACGCGTGGGGACATCAGCTACCGTCACGTTGAGATCATCATCGACAACGTCCTGGCCCTCCCTGATGAGGCCTGGCAGGACTTCGAACGAGAGGCCCTGACCGAGAGTGAAACGCTCACGGTGCCGCAGTTCACGAAGAAGGCCATCCGCATTCGGGAACTCACGCATCCTGAGTCGATCGCCGTGCGGCACAAACGTGCCCTGGCTGATCGGTGCTTCTTTGTCGGCCCGGGCCGTGACGGTATGGCTTACCTCGAAATGACCCTGAGCAATGAGGATGCCAGTGCGATCCGTGATCGGGTTGAGGCGATGGCGAAGAACCTCCAGTCCTCATCGCTGGTTGAGCCTGTCGAAACCCGCACGCTCCCGCAACTGCGCACCGACGTCGCCGTAGACCTGCTCCTGGGCGGCGTTACCGCGACGGGGCTCGGCGCGGGGATTCGCGGCAACGTGTACGTCACCGTCCCGGTGCTCACGCTGATGGGTAAGAGCGAGGAGCCCGGCACTCTGGAGGGGTTCGGGCCGATCGACCCGGAAACCGCCCGCCGCATCGCCGGCACCGCATCGAGCTTCACCCGCATCCTCATCCACCCGGAGACGGGCGCGGTGCTCTCGTTCGGACGCACAAAGTACAAGGTGCCGACAGAACTCCGGCGCTGGCTGCAACTGCGCGACGGATCGTGCCGCGCCGCCGGGTGCAACCGCCGCGCGCAGGACTGCGACATCGACCACACCATCCCCTGGGAATCCGGCGGCGAAACCGTGTTCTCGAACCTCGCAAACCTCTGCAAACGCAGCCACCGGGTCAAACACGAAACCGGGTGGGCAGTTGAACAAGGCGCAGACGGCACCCTGAACTGGACCAGCCCGGCCGGTAAGCACTACGCCACCCACCCCGCCACCCGAATCAGACCCACCGTCCCCACGACCGAACCAGCAGCGAAACCAAACACCTGGCTCGACGTCTGGAGCATCCCTAACACCGGCCTCAACACAGCACCGTTCTAACAACCACGACGAACGCGACGAACGCGACGAACGATCAACATCGTCGCGCACCACCACCACGGACCGACGGACAGACGGACGGACAGACAGACAGAAATACCGAGGAACGTGAGAGGAGACTGCGCACCGCGAGAGTCGTTCGCTAGCACTCCCCCCGCCAGACGAGATCTCTGACTCTGAGGAATCCTTCTCTGTGGCTTTCGTGTGCAGCGTCGTTCTGCTGTTGACTCAACCTGAGCGATCGTGCGGTCAAAC
>NZ_JPRS01000680.1 GCF_000738085.1 Cryobacterium sp. MLB-32 | reverse complement strand
CGACACCCTGAAGGCTCGACAGGTAGATCCGGCACGAATCGTCATTGAGGTGACGGAAACGGCAGTCCTCAACTTGATCGAATCCGCCCGGCAAGCGCTGGAAACACTGCGCGAGCTCGGGGTGGGTCTGCACTTGGACGACTTCGGCACCGGGTACTCGTCGATTTCAGTGTTGCGAGATTTGCCGGTGACCGGGGTCAAGCTCGACCTGCGATTCGTGCAGGACCTAACCGACGACGATAGCCAGGCCAACGCTCTCGCTCGAGGTGTCAGCGGGCTGGTCAAAGGTTTGCACCTCACCGGCATTGCGGAGGGGATCGAGACGCAGATGCAAGCAGACATCCTGCGCGCCCAGGGCTGGGAATGCGGACAGGGCTATCTCTTTGGTCGACCGGCCCCACTCCCGGCAACGGAGAGAGAACTTCCTGGAAGGTAGGGCGAGTCTGCCTCCGGGAGCGAACAAGAATCGCGAGTCTGCTTGGTGTGCAGGCGACGGGGCCACGTCAGGTTCTGAGTCGTGCGTCTCGGATCATTCGAACGAGTTGCACTTTTCTGCTCGAAGTCCGCCAATCAGGCAACACAAAGCGTGTTCAGTTATCAAGTCACCGGCGTCCCGTAGCGGGTTCCCCTGTGACACGGCATCGCTGTGATCGGCCGACTGGTGATTTGGCCTAAATCTGTCGCGCTGGAGGTCCGTCTTGCGGGCACGGTCGCGATCGTGCGTGATACTGCGGCAGCCCAAGCGCATGGTTCGCGATTATGCGCACCCACCGCGCAGCGCCACGCACCTAGGCGGTCATTCTGAAAGTCCTGCCGGC
>NZ_JPRS01000679.1 GCF_000738085.1 Cryobacterium sp. MLB-32 | reverse complement strand
CTCCCAGATAGCGTAATTCTCAGCCCATTTAGCAAGTCCCTCGGCCCCGATTTGGACCATGTGTGCGATCGGACGTCCAAGATCCTTCTTAGACGGAACTTCGGTGAGCCGCTCGCGATAAGTGTTCCGACTGATGATCTCGGTCAGCGGATGCGCGTAGATGCGACCGCCGTTCATTCGTGAGGCAAAGAGGTCATCGCGCAGTTTGTGCTCGCGGAACGACAGCGGTCGCCCGAAGAGGAAGACCATGAGGTTCGCAACCTTGCGCTGTTCAACAAAGTGATCCCAGAAGGGCCTCGACTCCGAGCCGAAGATGCTCTCGATATGCACGTTGTCATCCACGGTTGTCTTGTGCTGATACCCATCCTGCTCGGGTGAGTGGAACCAACCCGCCCGAATCGTCATCATTGCGACGCCCTGCTGTTGAACGTCTCTCGGGGTGACGATGTGGGCGTCTTCCCCGGTGACGATGGGTTTTAGCGCGTCAGGATTTGGTATCGGTTCGTCGGCGGCGTCAGGCTGACGATGTCCGGATAGACAAATGGCCCGGCGTGCAATCTTGAAGGATCACGCCGGGCCGTTCTAACGCGTAAGGCCGCGCTGATGCTCACGGTAAGTCATGATCCTGCTGTTGTCGAGTCGAACCTGCTGGTCGGGCGCGTGGCGTGCCCTGATTGTGGTGGCCGGTTGCGCCCGTGGGGCTGGGCCAGGCCCCGCGTGATTCGGGACGGCCTCGACACGAAGT
>NZ_JPRS01000678.1 GCF_000738085.1 Cryobacterium sp. MLB-32 | reverse complement strand
CCCGCGTCGGTTAAGGCCGTTGCAAGGGTCTTCCTGGGCCCGGTTTTCTTGCTCCAGTAGTTGACTTGGTTTGCCGTTACGCGTTCCACATGCCAGCTGGCGGAGTCGTCCACGAGAATGAAGAAGTCATCGCAATTGAAGACTTCGTAGGGTTCTTCGTCTGAACCAACGAACCCATCATCGTTGGTCAGCAGGATGTTGGCTTGGCTGGCGATTGCAGCAGCGTGAACGTGTCGGTCGTGTGGGTCGCGCCCTGTATACGGGATCGTCGCGTCGTAGTCACCCACAAGCTCATCGATGGAATCCGTGATCCTTCTTCTGAGATCTGTGATGACCCCGCCAGCCATGGTGGGGTTGTTCCGCCTAAGTCGATACTCAGTTTCGGCCAGCACATCTTCCGTCGTATGGATTTGAAACATGCCTTCGGTTTCGCTTCGCAGAAGGAATAGCCAGTCGCGAAGGCTTCGGTTATAGAGAACGTTCGCGTCGACGAAAACTCTCTGGATCAGCACCTCTTAACCGTACTGGCTGGCGGAGCGGGTTTAGTCGAAGGCGTCTCCAGCACGGCGGAGATCTTCAACGGCCTTCAGACGAGCGCCCTGTCGGTTGGCACGGAGCTCAAGGACATCGCTGCGCATAAGCCGAGTGTGTGAGCCGACCTTTTTTGTTGGAAGCTCATTGCGGGCAATCATCTTCATCAACGTGGGACGAGAAATGCCAATGACTTGAGCCGCGACGGTAGTCGAAAGTTCCTCTGGCAGTGAATTTGTTGTAAGGGTGCCATCGGCGGCGATACTCTCAACGAGATTTACGATGAAACGCGCCAGGTTCTTTTGTAGAACGACTTCCGTGCCGTCCTCGAGAGTCATTGTCACGTTTCCGACCTGACGGTCGTGCGCTTTAGAAACCAAGTGAGAAGCTTCTAGCTGGACGACTTCGTCGACAATTTGGCTACCCGTCAGAAGGGCCGTTCCTGCCATGAGCGCTCCACTCCAATTGACCTAGCTGCTAACCCCGTCGTCGAATTATAAACAGGTTGCACTTATAAGTGCAACCCTAGCCTTTCGTGCTATATCTAGGCTGAGAGAAGCACGGGAACGCTCCGCCCTGGAACCCATACGGTCAGATGATCCCGTCTTGGGCACCCAGCTGGAGCTGGGTGCCGCCGCCACTGGATGCTCACACGATGCCGCAGGGCGAGGAGGGCCTAATCGTGCATCTGTTGCAATAGATGCATTATGACTGGTGACGAGTGATATTCGAGCTGGCGGTATTCCTGCGGCGATGATTCTGGTCAGCGGCGGAGTGTCGGGTAGTGCGCGAACGTGTCTCCGGCGGAGGCTGCGTGCTGCGTCGTTACTTGATAGCTGTAGCCGAGTAGGTCAGCGACGAGTGGCGGTGGCATCTCGGTCACCAGGTCGTCGAGGGCCCGATTCTTTGCGGCCAGTAGGTTGATCCCGAGGCCACGGATCTTG
>NZ_JPRS01000677.1 GCF_000738085.1 Cryobacterium sp. MLB-32 | reverse complement strand
GGAGACCTCAACTCGCGTCGTGGGCAGATCCAGACCATGGAGGACGCGCAGGGCGTGAAGGTAATTCGCGCCCACGTGCCCCTCTCGGAAATGTTCGGATACATCGGTGACCTGCGGTCGAAGACCTCAGGCCGTGCCGTGTACTCGATGACGTTCGAGAGCTACGCGGAGGTCCCGAAGGCAGTTGCCGACGAGATCATCAACAAGAACAAGGGCGAATAGCCTCTTGGGGTGGCCTTCGGGCCGAATCGCTTAGGCCACTCGGCCCGAGTAACATAAGTAGACACATCCAGCGCATCCTGTGACTGTTCACAAAAACAGTCCTGTATTTGCACGCGAGTCCTGAGGAGGACCCACAGTGGCCAAGGCCAAGTTCGAGCGGACAAAGCCGCACGTAAACATCGGAACC
Source organism: Cryobacterium sp. MLB-32 (assembly GCF_000738085.1). Classification (GTDB taxonomy): domain Bacteria; phylum Actinomycetota; class Actinomycetes; order Actinomycetales; family Microbacteriaceae; genus Cryobacterium. Next base: position 330 of record NZ_JPRS01000677.1, on the reverse strand, counting down.
ATCGGTCACGTTGACCACGGAAAGACCACGCTGACTGCAGCGATCTCCAAGGTCCTCGCCGATAAGTTCCCGTCCAAGATCAACGTTCAGCGCGACTTCGCGTCGATTGACTCGGCTCCCGAGGAACGCCAGCGCGGCATCACGATCAACATCTCGCATGTTGAGTACGAGACCGACAAGCGCCACTACGCGCACGTCGATGCTCCGGGCCACGCTGACTACATCAAGAACATGATCACCGGTGCTGCTCAGATGGACGGCGCAATCCTCGTGGTTGCCGCTACTGACGGCCCGATGGCTCAGACCCGTGAGCACGTTCTGCTCGCCAAG
>NZ_JPRS01000676.1 GCF_000738085.1 Cryobacterium sp. MLB-32 | reverse complement strand
GACGTCGTCGTTGAAAATCAGCCCACGAACCACTTCCATTTTGATGATGCTTTCGGAACACGCTCTGTTGCGGTCGACCTTCCCACATCGTTCCCAGGGGTCATCGACGATGCCGGGATTGAGATGGTCTATGGCACCATTGCTCATGCTGTCTCCGATTCCAGCACCGTCGCCTATATCGTTGCACCGGCGTACCTTTTCTCCCAGTCGTAGCACCTCCACGACCTCTTGGACGAACTCACAGCAATCGGTCCGGACACAGAAATGGCGAGACCTGAAGAATAGCTGGCCATCAGAGCATGCCCGATAGGGAACCCTCTGCGGGCCTTTCCGTGTGTCGAAGCACAGCTCAGGTGAGGCGACGATCGAGGTGGATGATGACTTCGTCGCCGTCGGTCTTGCTAATGCGTTTGCGGATTAGGGCGGCGATCGGGAGCTTATGAGTCCCGTCGCCGAGGGCCATGAACGCTCCTCGGAATGGTTCGCCGTCGACGGTTCCCTCGACCTTCACGATCCCTCGAGTATTGAACACTTCCGCCGAGTTGGGCAGTTGCACACAGGTCCAGGTGTCCCCTTCACGGACTTTGCCAAGAACTGCAGTGAACGTGATGTCGAGTGGGCTTGACTGGGTGTTCATTGTGAGCTCCATTTCAGAGAAAGCATCAGCCGACCTATGGGCAACCAGTTTCGCGCGTTGCCCGCTCTAGAAAGTCGAGCAGCCCTGCTCACGATGCTGCTGGCTTGAGTTCCTGGGCGAACATCACGATGATTCCGCTGGGGCC
>NZ_JPRS01000675.1 GCF_000738085.1 Cryobacterium sp. MLB-32 | reverse complement strand
CGACTGTCCGTCGCCGCCCGCCAAGCACTAATCGGTACGCCGCGGAGCACATCAGGCCAAGAACAGCGTTGTCCGGCTGAGGCCGATCACCAGCCTGCGGGCGAATGACCTCCCACGGAATACTGAATGCTTTTTCCACGTGACACACATCACTATGGGCAAGATCAGTCCCATTGACACGGTCACGCATGGGGCGACTTATTCCAGCACTCCGTCCCTTGGCAAGGATATGTTTCGGTACCAAAATGGAGCACGCATTCTTGCCGATAGGAGGACATCATGACGTCCCAAGGCCAAATCATTGCTACCTTAATCGGGCATAACGCAATGAAGAGGTCCAAGACGGTCTCGCTAAGCATGAATCAGTTTGGCCAACTTCCCACTGTTCTCATTAATCCGAGGAGTAACGCTGGTCGCGTTATTTCAGGCATTTGGCTAGGCGATCCCCAAGATTTCACTGCTGACGGAACGACGTACCGCTGGCTAGCTGTCGCCGACTACGTTTCACAGCTCAACTGGGTCGACGGCGACACTGACGAAACGGTAAATCCAGACACGTAGTCTGACCTCCGTTGCACGCAGCTACCTCGGCAGGTGCACGAACGAGAGAATCCGCTACCTGATGGGACACATCGGCCTGATCACGATCTGACCGCGCTGGGCCATCGGATGCTTCGCCCTGCTC
>NZ_JPRS01000674.1 GCF_000738085.1 Cryobacterium sp. MLB-32 | reverse complement strand
TTCAACTTGGCCAAGGATTTTCGCTGCATGCGCCGAGTCGTCTGTCAGCTCGGCGTCGAGGAACCGGACAACCTTCGCGTTACTCCGGCCGATGAACTCTTGGCGCATCGTCAGCAAATACGTAAGCGCGTCCTCCGAAGTCACCTTCTCCTCTAAAGAACGGATTGATTCACTCTCTGACTTTTCTTTTGCTCCACTGAGGTCAATTACGTATTGCATTGAAATCACTTCTCCTTCTAGGTAGGGAAGGTAGGGGCCTTTCGGGCCCCTACCTAAAGTTATAGGGAGTTGACTGGACTATTTTCGTCTAGGCCGCTTGGGTCCTTGTGATCGGCAAAGTTCTACGCCGATTGCAAAGAAAAGGGCCCAAGCAAGCTCTTCAACTCGTTGATTGTCAAATATGGCGATTCCGAGCAAGAAAATGCTCAAAATCGCGATGATCAAAACTCGAACTCTGTCCATGAGTCCCGTCTCCTTCACAATAAATGCGAGGCGTGATGGGCTTTAAGAGCGTGTACGAGATATAGAAATTGATGCGCAACTCTCCCGCTAAATGGGGAGTCGGTATTGCATCGGCGCAGCGAAGAAAGAAGCTTCGGGCGTATGAAGGTAGAAGATTTGAAGATCTCAAGCGTCTAAGAATTGAGGAATCTTGGCGTTGGAGTGACAAGCATTGAAGTTTTTTGGAATCCGAGCGTTTCGGCATCGAGGATTAGTGGCTCAAGAGAATGTGAGCATAAGTGCGTGAAAGGCGACTTGGCTACGAAGTCTTGGAGCATGTGGGACCAGAGGCCCACGCACATACTGTGCAGGTCAGATACTATCATGC
>NZ_JPRS01000673.1 GCF_000738085.1 Cryobacterium sp. MLB-32 | reverse complement strand
CGTGGAATGGTCACGATCAAGGCGGCGAATGTCACGATCAAGAACTCGATCATTCGTGGTCGTGCGTTGACCGGCAATGCGGCGCTCGTGAATAACATGGGCAACTTCGCGAATCTGAACGTCATCGATACCGAGCTGTTCCCGAGCATTCCTTCGGTATACGTGCAGGGCTTCTACGGTTCCAATGCCACGTTCACCCGGGTGAATATTCACGGGATCGTCGACGGCGTGCACATCACCGGCAGCAACGTGTCGGTTCAGAAGTCGTGGATCCATGACAACCTGCACTACCTCGTTGACCCGAGCCAGGGTGGAACGCCGACCCATGATGACACGATCCAGATTCAGATCGGCGACAACATCGTCATCAACGGCAACACCCTCACGGGGGCGCACAACGCCGCCGTCATGATCACCCAGGACAGTGGGCACGTCTCCAACGTGACGTTCACGAACAACTTCGCGGACAACGGCGCCTGCACGATCAACGTGGCTCAGAAGACGTTCGGTCCGATCGTGGGCATGACCGTCACCGACAACAAATTCGGCCGCAACACGACCAACGCGAACTGCGCCGTCATTTCGCCGACCACAACAGTCATCACCATGGCCCGAAACTACTACGTTCCCGACAACGCCCTGGTGACGGTGAAACGCGGCTAGCCAGAATAGTGCAGTACACACAGTGAAGACGAGGTCTTCGTGCACACGCACGGGGGCCTCGTTTTTTGCACTTTCTGTCGCGCCGACCCTAATCTCGGAATCCTCACT
>NZ_JPRS01000672.1 GCF_000738085.1 Cryobacterium sp. MLB-32 | reverse complement strand
AGCCCCAGCCCTGTCTCGGCAATTTATCCCAACTTGTGTCGCTGGAGTGCCAACACACCCGTTCAGTTCGTCGACGCAGGCCGCGCCGCTGAAGCGCTGGTTCCCAAATCAGGCGGGACCGAGTGACGCGTCACTCGTTTCGGTCAGAAGAGATCGCAAGGCCACAAAAGCATCATCGTCAATCGGCCGCACGATCATGCTTCCGACGACGACGGGTGCGAACGTCACCCGCAGCATCGTCCCGGCATGCAGGAGAGCAACCTTATAAGCGCGAACGGTGAAGAATCTCGTCAGGCCGCGGGAGACCTCGACGCTTGTCACCTCGCTTCTGGCCAACCGAGCGGTCACGAACGGTGCTTTCAACGGGCCATCCCAGAACGTGATCGAATCGGCGTCGATCATGACCACGGCGTAGACCGTGCGTTTGCTCCACGGTGCGCCCCGCAGCTCGGGAGCCAGGGTTGCTACATCTGCTTGCAGACCCTCGGTTTTCAAGATAGCGAACGCCTGGCCGTGGTGGTTCTCTTCCAGCACTGTCAGCAGGCGCTGGGTCGATGTCGACGCGGCACGATACGCAAGCACCACGATGGCAGCCACCACGCCCAAGGCAACAATCAGACTGCCCAAGAACACCGCTGCCTTCACGGGGTCATCGCCCGAGGCACGCAGGATCCGATAGATGGTGAGGCCCA
>NZ_JPRS01000671.1 GCF_000738085.1 Cryobacterium sp. MLB-32 | reverse complement strand
GGTGCGATTGACAAGCGCAAGATCGAGCTCTCCGCGATCAAGCTGACCGGCGAGCACAAGGCGACCGTTCGCCTTCGTGACGAGCTGAGTGCAACGATCACCCTTCTGGTGGTTGCAGCAAAGTAATTCGACTCACCCGGTAGCGGAGCGCCCCTCAGGGGCTCTCCGCTACCGGTCGTTAAGGGCCGTTTTCCATACCCAATGGGCTTTTCTGTACACAGGTGAGCACGCATATCACGAACATTCAAGCCATGGTTGAACCTACTTTTCCCACAGGCTTGTGGACAGATTAAATACCTGATCAGATATGCTTTAATTTAAAGTTTTCCTATCTTATCCACAGGCGAGTGCACAGGTTGTGCACACGCAACGCGGCGTTTCGCCCAGATTACTCACAGAGTTATCCACAGGCCTGTTTGCCTGTCGGGTAGAGCGGTTTTAGTGTGGGCGAGCGCCGAACTTCGGATGTTGCTGGTGCGTCGGGGGCCGCAGTCGGTGGGTTCTGGTACACCTGAAATACGTCAAGAAAGAGGTGCCGAGTGTCGATCGCTCAGCTTGGCCTAGCCACAACCAACACAGCGGAACCGCGCCAAACGGAACGTATGTTGCCGCACGACCTGCTCGCCGAACAGAGCGCCCTCGGTGGAATGATGCTGAGCAAGGACGCCGTTGCTGACGTCGTGGAGACCGTGCGCGGTGGGGACTTCTACGTCCCCAAGCACGAGATCATCTTCGATGCCATCCT
>NZ_JPRS01000670.1 GCF_000738085.1 Cryobacterium sp. MLB-32 | reverse complement strand
TGGTTGACTCCTTGGTAGTAGCGGGAACAGAGGGTTAGCGGGAACAGCGGGTTAGCGGGAACAGCGGGTTAGCGGGAACAGAGGGTTACCAGGAACTGAGGGTTACCAGGAACTGAGGGACGAGAACGCGCGGTTACCGGACGGCACACACACCACGAGCATGACCATTATCCCGATCAGAGAGGTCACAATCGGGTTGTGCATGGACCAGATATCCGGAACCGGGGCCGTCCCGAGGTTGCCGAACAGCAGAAGCAGTCTGACCCCCGCGAAAAACGAGCTTGTCCGCCTCTTCGAGGACCAGGTCGTGCTCAGTACGGTTTCTTCGATGATCACTCGAATGGCCCTCGCCTGGGTCTTTCAGGGACGATTCACGGTTAACGACGCGGTGATCGATGAGTAATGGTCCTGAAGCTGCGTGCGGTCTGTGAGCTTGCCAAGAGACCACAGGTTTGGGGCCTTCTCCCCGTTTCAGGACACCGGGACCTGTCATTGTTTCGCTGGGGAATTCCCCCACGGAGAGGCAGCCATGACCACGACAGTGGAGCGCACCACCGAACAGTCATCCCGTATGGAGACTGTGGACCGCACCCTGAACCATCGACGGATGGCCGTGGGGATTTCGCTCGCCAGTATCGCGGCCATCCACGTACTCGACCTGCAAAGCAAGCTCGAAGAAGTTCCCTACATCGGAGTGATGTACATCCTCGTCATTGTGGCTTCGCTCATCCTGATGGAACGTCTCTTCGTCGTGGGGTCGCGCCTCGATTTCATCGCGTCGGCCGTCGTGGCCGGAGTGGTTATTCTGGGCTTCGTCGTCAACCGCA
>NZ_JPRS01000669.1 GCF_000738085.1 Cryobacterium sp. MLB-32 | reverse complement strand
GACGTCTTTGACGCCGAGCACGGGTCCGGAAACCGGTGGCACGCCGGTGACCATTGATGGGTCCGGTTTCACGGGGGTGACGGACGTAACTGTTGACGGAGTCTCGGTGCCGTTCGTGGTTGTCGATGATGCGACGGTTACGTTTACGGCTCCGGCGCACCTTCCGGGCGCCGTCCCCGTGGTGGTAACCGGTCCGGGCGGCTCATCTGCTCCGTTGGACTTCACGTTCACGGATGTGCCGGATCCAGTGATCACGGGTTTGGTGCCTGATCACGGGCCGGTCGCTGGTGGCACGAGCGTGGTTCTGACGGGTACGGGGTTCTTGGGTGCGACGGATGTGACCTTCGACGGCACGTCGGCGGCCGCGGTGACCGTTGACTCCGACACGCAGATCACGGTGACGACTCCGGCGCATGCCGCGGGTGCGACGAACGTGATCATTCTTTCGCCCAACGGCAACTCCGCTCCGGGTCTGTTTACGTTTGATCCGCTGCCGACTGCGACGTCTTTGACGCCGAGCACGGGTCCGGAAACCGGTGGCACGCCGGTGACCATTGATGGGTCCGGTTTCACGGGGGTGACGGACGTAACTGTTGACGGAGTCTCGGTGCCGTTCGTGGTTGTCGATGATGCGACGGTTACGTTTACGGCTCCGGCGCACCTTCCGGGCGCCGTCCCCGTGGTGGTAACCGGTCCGGGCGGCTCATCTGCTCCGTTGGACTTCACGT
>NZ_JPRS01000668.1 GCF_000738085.1 Cryobacterium sp. MLB-32 | reverse complement strand
TCATCCAAAATCGATCCGTTGTGCCGAGTGCTCGTGCCAGCCGGAGCGCGGTGTCCGGGCTGATACCTCGTTTGCCGTGAACGATCTCGTTGATGCGTCGCGGTGGCACGGCGATCGCGTGGGCAAGTCGGTACTGGCTGATGCCCAGCGGATTTAGGAATTCTTCGAGAAGAATCTCGCCGGGGTGAATGGGCTCGTGTGCGGCAGTCACAATATCTCCTCAGTGATAGTCAGTGATTTCGACATCTATTGGCCCAGCGGGTGTCCACGTGAAGCAGATGCGCCATTGGTCGTTGACTCGGATGCTGTGTTGGCCTTTTCGGTTGCCCTGCAACTGTTCGAGACGGTTGCTCGGTGGAACTCGCGGGTCATTGATTGTTTCAGCGGCGTCGAGTATCAGTAGCTTTCGATTCGCGATTCGCTGCAAGTCGGGGCCAAACTTGCGCACATGGACCCGCTGCCAGACGCGCTCAGTGTCTTTTTCTGCGAACGTCCGGATCACAGCATTAGCATAACGCGCAGCGTTATTATCGTCAAGCGTTATTAGTTACATTCAGGGCACGTGGGCGCCCACGACGCATATGACAGGCAGAGACAACCGCGCCGCCCCGCGCAACGAATACCGCATGCGGAACGCTCAGCGAGACACCCTGCCGTTTCTTGTTGGGAACCCTCAACCGGCAAAAGATGTACCAGATGGGTCCACGATCGCCGATACCAACTGCGGCGTTCCTGGTCCTGCGGTCAACTCACCACGAGACATTCGACCCCGGGGAGGTCGTCGAAGCGCGCATTGCGGTCGGTAG
>NZ_JPRS01000667.1 GCF_000738085.1 Cryobacterium sp. MLB-32 | reverse complement strand
CGCCGGCCGGGGCGACTGCACGGTGTACGTACGAAGCGGATTACGCCACTCGTTAGAGAGTTCACGCCACCGAGTAAACCAGTCCTCGGTGAAAGAGAAACGACCAAGTCCTACATCGGGGAGAGGCAGCACCAACTTCACTCGTTGGTCGAATCCACCCGTACCCAGATGAACGAGGTCCGTGCCCGTAAAGGTGATCCGCGTGAACCCTGCCGACAGCAGCTGGACGCGAGATACTGAGACGCCATAAGGACGATAACTGGGCTGAGTCGGAGCCTGAACATATCGCAACGGCACCGAAGTTAGCATACCCTTAGTATGGCATGCCTAACCTTACTTACGGTAACCCTGACCCGTCATCGAGCGGTCATCCACCGCAAACAACGACGCGCGTCAAGGAACCCAGTGTCAGCCAGCTCAACCGTCGAGGTGCCCAGTCCTGTTCCGTGTCCGCCGTGAACAAGAAGAGAAAAACAACGTCTGCACAGAACCCAAAGAATCGTTCTCCTTGGGACGAAGACCTTCACCTGACGTAGCCGTGGTCGGGGTTAGGGCCCGAAAGCTACCGTCGCAACGCTGTCGAGGACTGTCGCCATTCCTGACAGGGTCGGGATTTCGTCGACCTAAGCCCGTTCTGCCAGCTGTTTGATCGTGACGATCGCCTCAGACCACATGCCGTGCATATCGCTGGCCCACTCGTCGGGCACCTCGAGGTCAACGGTGAGAGTCGTCAGCCCGTCGGTCTCGATGAACGAATAGCTCTCGTGCAGCCCGACTGCGGGACCTTCGCGGTTCTCAACGTCTCCGAGATATCGGATCGACACGAACTCGTGGTGCCGATTCTCGACAATGCTGCCGAAGAGACCGCTCCACGTGCCGTCTTCGCTCGGGCCGAGAAAGCGGATCTCGTCACCCTCGTTCCAGCCGCCCTCGTAGGTCGATCCCTCATGGAAAGCGCCCGTCCATTCACGGTACGTGTCGAGATCGAGCATGACGTTCCAAACGTGCTGCGCGGGAGCGTCGACATCGACACTGAACCGAAGATTCTCCATGCTCGCTTTTATAGCCGAGACACTCTGGCGGCGCAAGACCACCTAGAGCACCGGTTCGTCGACGCGCTTCGCAACGTCGAGGACGGCGAAGTCTCCGTCACTGCCTGGTCACTCATAGACGCGGGCTCTGACCCGCAGCCCTGACCCAGGACCCGCCGAGACCTGAGAATCGAAACCTCGAGGAAGTACCGCTTGGGAACGGCGAGTTCAACCGGTCGTTGCAACGATTGGTTTTTCTGGTTCTGACAGTAGTCGCTGCATCGCTTGGGCGGGGGTGATGCCGCCGAGTGTTTTGCGGGGTCGCTCGTTGAGTTCGGTGGCTACTTCCAGGAGCCGCTCGGGTGAATGGACCGAGAGGTCGGTGCCTTTGGGGAAATACTGGCGCAGCAGACCGTTGGTGTTCTCGTTACTGCCGCGTTGCCACGGAGAATGCGGATCACAGAAGTAGATGGCCATGTTGGTGGCCAGCGTGATCTGCCGGTGCTGAGCCAGCTCCGTTCCCTGATCCCAGGTCAAGGTCTTAGCCAGACGCTCGGGCAGAGTCTTGATCGTTGCCAATA
>NZ_JPRS01000666.1 GCF_000738085.1 Cryobacterium sp. MLB-32 | reverse complement strand
AAACCCCGACTCGACTGATTTCGTGGAGGGGGAGATCTCGCCGATCATTCATGAGCAGGGAACGGGCCCGACAAAGTTCACGATCGAAAGGCCCGACCCCTCAACGAAAGCACTCAAATTCTTCGTATCGTGCGAGCCATCGAATACGTTTACGGTCACCACGAGCACCTTCTATTCGGGGCCTTGCTCCACTCGCTTCTCCAGCAGTGGCAGCATTCCGCTGTCCCGCGGAGATGGTCCTCTCAGCGTCTCACTGGACGTTCCAGAGGATGTTGCCTTCTGGCTGGTAGCCATACCGGTCCAGTGAAGAAAATTGGGGAAATGAAAAAAACAGTAGCAACTGTAATCGTCACCGCCGTGATGGTGGTGGTGGTGGGAGCCACCTCGGCTACGGCGGCCGATCCAAGTCCTCAAAGCCTCTGTTCGGGAAGTCGAGTCGTTTACCAGTCAAGCACCACAGGTGGACCCTTCGTTCAAGCTTCCCAAGCGAACAGTTCCGTTACCGGAGGCCCGGGCGTAACGCTCGGCATCAGCACGTCTACCAGTTTCACCGTCAGCGGAAGTATCACCGCTACGACCGGAATCTCGGTGAGCAACGTGATCGCGTCCGTCAAAGCGGACGTAGGGGTGACCATCGGTTCTAGCAAGACGGGTTCAACCACAAACTCCGGATCGTGGACTGTACCGGCAACGTACAACGTTGGACGTCTCGCGATCGGTGCGGCCAAATACAGCGGATCGACCAGGCGCTACCTCGAGAACAGTAATTGCGTGCTGGTATTTCAAAACTCGACGTCTTACAACGCTCCTCAACAAGAATGGCACTTCCAG
>NZ_JPRS01000665.1 GCF_000738085.1 Cryobacterium sp. MLB-32 | reverse complement strand
TTCGCAGTTTCGGGGTCGAAACGCGCGTGAGCGCTGCAGAGGTTATCTCCGCTGCTGGCTCTTCGAGTACGTCGAGGTATGTGAATTGATCGCACGCGTTGCGGAACGCTTCGGGTGTCTTCCGCTCTCCGAACCCATAGACGGTGACGCCTTCTTCGCGGATGCGGGATGCGAGACGGGTGAAGTCGCTGTCGGATGACACGATGCAGAACCCATGGAAGCGGCGTGTGTAGAGCAGGTCCATGGCGTCGATGATCAGTGCGCTGTCGGTCGCATTCTTGCCGATCGTATTGGCAAACTGCTGCATCGGCTGAATCACGTGCTCGCTCGCAACAGGCTTCCAACTGCTCAGGTTCGGCTTAGTCCAATCGCCGTAAACTCGCTTGACCGAGGCAGTCCCGAAACGTGCAACCTCGGCGAGGACTGCGCCAATCTTTGCAGGGGGCACGTTGTCCGCGTCGACAAGGACTGCGAGGAGATCGTTCGGTTTCGCCATGTGACAAGCATGGCAGTCAGCGCCCAACAATTAGTCCTGCCCAGTCAGGGTTCGGCTAACGGACCAGTTCTGTGACTGGAGTAGGCAGCCATGGCGACTGTCACAATCCTCATTTCAGTACTGGATTGTGAACTCTCCGATTCGAGTTTCGCCATCGTTTTCATAGACGGGCACGGAGACGGCTTTCCCGACCATTGAGTCTTGCCATTCGAGCGCTTGTTCGGGGGATGTGAAGGTTTGTGCTTGTTCGCTGCCGTTGGCGTGGGCAAGTTCCGCAGCGTGCACGAAGCCGTCGTTTCCATTGGTCGCGACGACCGCAA
>NZ_JPRS01000664.1 GCF_000738085.1 Cryobacterium sp. MLB-32 | reverse complement strand
CATCTAGTGCACCAAGCCGCCGGAATAGGCGAACAAGATACAAGTTTGAAACTGACAGAACAAATCATTACTGACTTGCTTTGTTTGTTTTGCGTGATCGAAACCACGACTTTCAATTCATATTCCAAAGGAATCTCTATTGCGGTACTCGCTAGAAACGAGCCCTACAACCGAGGTTTTTGGCATTTGACATTGTGCACGCTGTTGAGTTCTCAAGGATCGGACGCACCCAGCTTCAGGCCCTTTTGGGCTGTCGCTCTGGGGCAACTTGTCTAACTTACCCATCCGGCGAGTGGTTGTCAAATCGAGTTATCCCAGGGATTCAAGCAAGCCGAGGCTCACGACAAATCCCCGGACTCTGATGATTGAACCATCGAGATGGGAAGAGCTATATTCTAGGCCCTCAGTCAACGCCCTTGCAAGATGATGGGCGAAGAATGTCAGGCCGAGAGGTGGTCCCGCTTGAGGCCGAAGAGCTAAGCAGCTTTCCGCACCTGTGGGGTACGTGTAAACACTACGTTCGTAGCCGCAACCCGTCAAAGCGTACGCACCCTCGGGCGTGTCGCACCTCGCCGCGGAGACGGAGGGGTTAGTACCGGTAGTGATCGACCTTGTACGGACCCTCGACAGGGATTCCGAGGTAGGCGGCCTGCTCGGGGCTGAGAACCGTGAGCTCCACTCCCAACGCGTCGAGGTGGAGTCGAGCCACCTTTTCGTCGAGGTACTTGGGGAGCACATACACGCCGATCGGGTACTTCTCGGTGTGGCAATAAAGTTCGATCTGCGCCAGAACCTGGTTCGTGAAGGAATTGCTCATTACGAACGAGGGATGGCCAGTGGCATTTCCGAGGTTCATCAGACGCCCCTCGGACAGAACGAGGATGCTCCGTCCACTGGGCAGTCGCCATTCGTCGACCTGCGGCTTGATCTGTACCTTGGTCGCCCCCGGCAGCACCTCTAGGGCGGCCATGTCGATCTCGTTGTCGAAGTGACCCACGTTCGCGATGAT
>NZ_JPRS01000663.1 GCF_000738085.1 Cryobacterium sp. MLB-32 | reverse complement strand
GGCGATCATCCAGCCGGAGAGGTACAGGTAGCGCTTGTTGGTGGTCTTCAGGTGCTTCTTGATGGAGATCATCTTCTGCTGGCCGATGAAGCCGTGCCAGACGCCCAACGACTGGGTGTAAACGGAGGAATCGGCGTCGTACTCCGCCATGTCCTTGCGCATGATGTCCGCGGTGTACTGGGCGATGTCCAGTCCCGTCTTGAAGCGGTTCTGAGCACGCATGCGTGCGACTGATTCGGGGTTGATTGCGTCCCAGCTGCTTCCGAAGGTCTTCTTCAGGGCTTCGATGGCTTGGGTGTCGTCTTCATAGACGGTCATGTGTATTCCTTCGACGTTGGGGATGGACTGGCCTCTGCGGCTGAAGCGGCGAACCACTGTCGGCTGATAACTAAACACTGGCGCAGATGCAACAGCTATTTCGAAGAAATATCAACAGAAATTGTGCTGTTCTTCTGCTTTTGAGAAGAAATAGACCGCAGCTATGTGAGAACAAGCTCGAAATAACCCGAATTACCCTCATTCGAGGCACGGTGATTTTCGGGCGCACCCACCCGTTCGCGTCACGCCCGGCACCGAATAACATTCCTGTAAACGCCCGCGTGACATCACTCACACCTCTGAGCACAGAACGCCGCCTCTTCCCAGCCGCTCTGTTCTTAACGTTCGCGGGGGCAGCTGAAGCAACTCGGACACCCGATCAAACAAAAAACGGCCAGAACGGGGATTGTGTTCCGTTCTGACCTTCTTCTATCTGGTTCGCTCATACAACGGATGTGTTGGCGTCAGGGCAGCAGGGTCCCGAAAGAACTCAGGACGTGGCGTTGGCCGCT
>NZ_JPRS01000662.1 GCF_000738085.1 Cryobacterium sp. MLB-32 | reverse complement strand
TCACGTCGCGGGCCGCAGCGAACACCCCAACACCATTGCCGCCAATATCCCGATACACCGACGCGTTATACAACACCTCCATCAACGTCCCGTCCCGGTGACGCATCGTCAGCGGATAATCAACAGCCATCCCCTTCTCAAACACCAACTGATAAATGGCCTCCGCCTTCTCCGGCTCCGTAAAGACATCCGAGAACGCCGTCCCAATCAAATCCACCCGAGGAATACCCGTCGCCCGCACCGTCGCCTCATTCGCGTCGGTGATCAACCCGTCCGGACTGATCGCCACCAACGAATCCAAACTCGACTCAATCATCGACCGCGCCGCCTCAAACGCCTGCCGCGCACCCGTCACGTCGCGGGCCGCAGCGAACACCCCCAACACATTGCCGCCAATATCCCGATACACCGACGCGTTATACAACACCTCCATCAACGTCCCGTCCCGGTGACGCATCGTCAGCGGATAATCAACAGCCATCCCCTTCTCAAACACCAACTGATAAATGGCCTCCGCCTTCTCCGGCTCCGTAAAGACATCCGAGAACGCCGTCCCAATCAAATCCACCCGAGGAATACCCGTCGCCCGCACCGTCGCCTCATTCGCGTCGGTGATCAACCCGTCCGGACTGATCGCCACCAACGAATCCAAACTCGACTCAATCATCGACCGCGCCGCCTCAAACGCCTGCCGCGCACCCGTCACGTCGCGGGCCGCAGCGAACACCCCCAACACATTGCCGCCAATATCCCGATACACCGACGCGTTATACAACACCTCCATCAACGTCCCGTCCCGGTGACGCATCGTCAGCGGATAATCAACAGCCATCCCCTTCTCAAACACCAACTGATAAATCGCCTCCGCCTTCTCCGGCTCCGTAAAGACATCCGAGAACGCCGTCCCAATCAAATCCACCCGAGGAATACCCGTCGCCCGCACCGTCGCCTCATTCGCGTCGGTGATCAACCCGTCCGGACTGATCGCCACCAACGAATCCAAACTCGACTCAATCATCGACCGCGCCGCCTACAAACGCT
>NZ_JPRS01000661.1 GCF_000738085.1 Cryobacterium sp. MLB-32 | reverse complement strand
GGTAGGGGATGCTGTCACGATGATGTCGGACTCAGGAGCGTGCACTGATCTTGATGCCGCGGCACCGGGCCACACTGAAAGGCCATCTCACAAGTCTTAGCTGTCGGTCCACATCGCATCAATAAGCGCCCCGTATCGCAAATTGTCACTTTCCTCAGCGCCGGTGGCGTGCTCGAAATTGAGAACGATCCAATCCGATTGGTACCCATCTGTTCCAAGAGTGTCCGCGAAGGCTTTTGCGTCATCCTGACTCGAGAATTTGTAAATGCTCAGTTCATCCGCCGCTAACGCGCTGACACACGGCACCTCATCTGTGCACTCGGTTTGCGTGACGTCCTTCACGTTGGATACGGGAAGATTTGGTTGAGCTTCAAACGCCTCGAGGACGTTTTCTGGTGTCATAGCGCTCCGAGAGTCGCAACCGCTGAGCATGAGGGTCACCGAAAGCGCTATACACACAACACCTGCACGACCGCATATTCTCTTGAGCGGACTTGATGCCGATGCGCCGAGTGACTCGTTGATCGTACTGAGCTTTGCCATTGCCACCCGTTCCTAAAGATCTTCGTTGAAGCCTATCTCGATATAGCTAGACTAGTGACATGAAGCCTTTGAGTCGAGTGACGGCCGCGACGGTCGACGTCCTATCCGTGCTGGTGAATGGGGAAGGGGCCATATGGGGACTTCGCGTCGTAAAGGAATCGGGCC
>NZ_JPRS01000660.1 GCF_000738085.1 Cryobacterium sp. MLB-32 | reverse complement strand
CTGCTGTCGACGATGACGACCAGAACGAGCGAATTTCAGACCTCAGCAATGCCCTTCAGAATGAATCAATAGATCTTGGCATTCCTTATCTCGAGTGTTTCGACAGCACAGTTGCAAACACCGTCTGGCGACGCCAAGTACGCGAGGGCGATGGCTATCATCCGGACGCCGCCGGCTACGAGCAGCTGGCCGCGATCATCCAGACCCCACTTCTCGAATGGCTTGGACCGGAGGAATCTGGGCAGTCCCAAACTCTAGTCACTTCAAGTCCCGTGATCGTTCCGTAAGCCGAAGGGCCAGCGGACGGTAACCGCGCGGTCCAAGTCGTTTCGGTGCTGGCGGTCGCAAAACACCAACGAGTCCGGTGAGCCGTGCCGATAGATCTGACGTCTTTCAAGGGTCATGCCGATATCGATAGTGTGAAATAAACTTGGTGCCTTTGAGAGACCTAAACCGGCTGGGGAGGCTACAGATGCGGAGCAGAATATCTTTTCCGCTGACGGCAGCCCTCTCCTGGACGAAATACTATGAACGCCAACGGAGAACCCGGCTGTTTCACCGCCACCGGCGCGGTCACGATCAACCATGAAGGACATCGCAAAGAAACACGTGAGTTTACGGGGGCTGCATCTGCTTTGGACAGTGCCATTGGCGTTTGTTCCCGGGTATGTAGCGGCACTTTTGCTGAGTTTGGATCGGTGCGGTTTCACTCAGTGTGTGGGTGAACCTCGTGGATTTGCTTCTTCGACCGCACCGGACGCCGTGTATATGGCGCTTGGCGCCGGGCTTCTTATGTTCGCGGCCTTGGCGCTCACGCCATGGCTTCGTCCGATCTGGCTTCGACTGATCGCCGCACTTGGGCTTTCCGTCCTGCTGGCCGCTTACTGGGTCTGGTTTCACCTCTTCTCCTACTGAAGCGATGATGCGGCCACGGTTTGCTCGGGGGAAAACGAT
>NZ_JPRS01000659.1 GCF_000738085.1 Cryobacterium sp. MLB-32 | reverse complement strand
TGACCTGCCCGGGATCGTCGAGCGCCTGGTCGGATTGCGCCGGCTGGGAGTGCGAATCTCCCTCGATGACTTCGGCACCGGGTATTCCACTCTCACCTGGCTCAGCATCCTGCCGGTCGATCAGATCAAGATCGATCGCAGCTTCATCATGAATATTCCCGACGAGGCATCCACCTCTCTCGTGCAGGGAATTCTCGCCCTCGCGGCGCGGCTCGACGTGGAAGTGATCGCCGAGGGGGTGGAAACCATGGAGCAACTCGACGTTCTTCGGGCCAGTGGATGCGGACTGGTTCAGGGCTACCTGTTCGGACGACCGAAACCGATGCTCGAGCCACTCCTCCAGTGCTCCGGTCACATCGACGCCGTCTTGCGGCCGTAAGAGCGCCGCAGATGTTTGATCGGTTTGCGCCGAGGACCGCAAACCCGTATCGTTGAAGGCTGCTACGCCTCTGCGCGTGCATTGCGTGCTGCTCAGTTATGAACAGTCCGCCGACAAGGGATCTTGGGAAGGGCATTCGCTCTTCGGTAATGGAGGTAACCATGGCATCTGTATGCCAGGTGACCGGAGCTGTTCCCGGCTTCGGACACAACATTTCGCACTCGCACCGACGCACCAAGCGTCGTTTCGACCCGAACGTTCAGAAGAAGACGTACTACGTGCCGTCGCTTCGTCGCAAGGTCACACTGACCCTGTCCGCAAAGGGCATCAAGGTTATTGATGCTCGTGGTATCGAGTCCGTCGTCAAGGACGTTCTCGCTCGTGGGGTGAAGATCTAATGGCTAAGGCACATGACGTCCGTCCGATCATCAAGCTGCGTTCGACGGCAGGAACCGGTTACACGTACGTAACCAAGAAGAACCGTCGTAACGACCCCGACCGTCTCGTACTCAAGAAGTACGACCCGGTCATTCGTAAGCACGTTGACTTCCGTGAGGAGCGCTAAAAATGGCGAAGAAGAGCATGATTGCCAAGAACAACCAGCGCAAGGTCATCGTGGAGCGTTATGCCGCGAAA
>NZ_JPRS01000658.1 GCF_000738085.1 Cryobacterium sp. MLB-32 | reverse complement strand
CATTGTCTGCCCCATCACCATCTAACGCTGAACGTCTCTATCCGTGGGTCCGGATCCTTCTAAACGACGACCCTCGGCAACAACAACCATTCCCTGGGTGCTGTCGGCGGCCAGGCGCAGGCTCTCCACCCACTCGATGTTGACAGCAGCCGACCGCGCCTGGTCGAACTTGAAATAGAGCGGAATGCTCGGATGAATCCAGATAGAACTACGACCCCCGCCCACCTGAACGGAGTCTTTCCAGGAAAGAAGGAAACTCTCGCCCCTGCGAAGTTTGCAGACGATGGCGATTCGCACGTGCAGAAGCACCCAATCACTGAGTTCAACCGTGACCCTGCTGTTGTACGTCATCGAACCCATAGCTGACCACCTTCGACGGAAACGAGGCACGTCGAACATTGGCGACGCCGCCAGAGTGTCAGCGAGACTGACCTATAACGACTGCGCCACGAGAACGGTTCACGCCGGCAACATGCCGAACAAGAACAGCCGACACCACCGGTGTCAGAACGCCCGGCCCACAACAAAAGAAGCCACCGCCTCATCCAGCCGACCAAAACGGGGGTGGTCGCGGGGCGCTTCTACCTTCAATACCTCGAACGACAACCCACTGTGATTGATATACCCCAAAACTTTCTCCGGCGACTGTTCCCGCTGCCTCCGGTCAGCCACACGCCATTCGTGGTCCGACAGAACACACAATTCGAGGTCTTCAGCCCCGCATGGTTCATGGTTCATGGTTCATGGTTCATGATTCCGATTCGACATAGAAACCCCGTCACGCGCAACAACGTCAGACTCTTACTCGTCTTCGTGCTCCGCTAATTCTCACCAGTCTGGCGAACACATCCAACACAACACAAGGAAACCAGCCTTTTCCCTACCCAGACACAA
>NZ_JPRS01000657.1 GCF_000738085.1 Cryobacterium sp. MLB-32 | reverse complement strand
AGGGGAGCGGACGGCGTAGCCCCGGAAGCATCCAGTTTACGTGCGCGGGTCGCTCGCATCGTGACGTCGGTTAGCCTTGACATAACGATCCAATGGAAAAGGACCTGACTCTGTGCGCGGTGTAAGTGTGGTCATTCCGACCGTTCGACTCGACAAATGGCTGGACGAGGCTGTTGAATCCATTCTCGGGAGCACAGGCGTTGAGGTTGACCTCATCGTGGTGCATGACGGTGTAGAACCCGACCGATCTCGGCCGTGGACCAACGATGCGCGCGTGCAGATCGTGCACCACCCCGTTCGTCTGGGTCAAACGAAAGGGATGGAAAGCGGCTTGGCTCAGGCCCGTTTTGATCTGGTCGCCCGGTTGGACGCTGATGACCTGTCATCCCCCAATCGTTTGCACGAGCAAGCAGCGTACCTTGACGCCCACCCGGAGACGGTGGCTACGGGTACCCGGGTCATGCGAATCGACAACGTCGGGAGGGACCAACGGGAGATGGTGATGCCGACCGGTGAAGACATCCGCTCCAAACTGCTGTTTGAGAATGTTGTGCCGCACTCGTCGCTGATGTTTCGGCGAGAAACGAGCGATGCCGTCAACGGCTACAACCAGGCTCTGATGCAGATGGAGGATTACGATTTCATCCTTCGCCTCGCTACGCGCGGGCCGATTGCCAACCTTGACAAGGTCCTGACCCGGTACCGGGTGCATCCTGCGCAAACGAGCAGGGGGGCTGCTCCGTGGGGTCTGCACATCCGTAGTGTCATGGCCGACCGTGTTGAGCTTCGACGTGTGATGAAGGAGCCCAGATTGGCCTCCGCAGTCAAGAACCTGGTTTGGGGTGCCGTTCAGTATGCGCGTTATTTCGGGGTCATCCGCCCCGGGTATGAACGTTAGGAGCGGTTGATCAGTCTCTCCGTTCGCTCGTGAGAGAATCAAGGAATGGCAGCTGTTGTAGACATTAGAGATGGAATCTGCGCGTACTTGCAGGGTGGATTAGGCAATCAGCTTTTCATCGTTGCGGCGGCGTGGGAACAGGCTGATCGGCTCGGCTGTCCTCTGTACATCGA
>NZ_JPRS01000656.1 GCF_000738085.1 Cryobacterium sp. MLB-32 | reverse complement strand
GGTGAACTTTGCGAGGAGCTTGGGATCACCCGGCAGACGCTGTACCGCCATGTCTCACCAACGGGGGATCCGCGGTCCGATGGGGCGAGACGACTTTCCAAGAAATAGAACCCCGTCCGCAGGTCGGGCTATTGGTTATGGAATCGCTACCCCGTGCCATGTGCTTGAGGGTGGCCAGATTACGAGGTGTTTTCGCTCGACCAGGCAGGCTGAAGATCTCACATTTATGTCTTGATTCCACTGGGAGATAGTCGTATATTTTGATTGTTTAGATCAGTCAGAGCGCCCGACACGGTGTGGCTGACCTCCGTTAGATCAGCTTGCGGCCCCTGCAGGCTGATCTGGTGGGTTAAGGGCTCACTTCATGCGAAACGCACTTTCCAGATCCAAACGGTGATCGTCCACCGATTTCCCTGCGGTTGATGCGCCACGTGGCTCTAGCCGATGTGGATTGAGGATCAGATGGCTTCAAGGACACGCAAGTTCGAGAGTCTCTTGGAATCGGCGCCATACGCGTTGGCGGGAACGGACCACGCGGGTGTCATTTGGTTTGTCAATCACCAGACGGAGTCGCTGTTCGGCTACGACCGTGCCGAGCTCGTCGGTCGGTCCATTCAGATGCTGCTACCTGAGTATGCTCCGGCGGTCCGTGGCGGCCATTCGAACGAATCCATTGCCGATCCAACTAGTCGGACTATGGTGCGGGGGCTGAATGGGAGGAAGCAAGACGGGAGCGAGATTCCGGTCGGTATCAGTTTGTCTGCCTTAGATACGGGAGATGTCTTGATGATGATCACGCTGCGTCCCCGGTAAA
>NZ_JPRS01000655.1 GCF_000738085.1 Cryobacterium sp. MLB-32 | reverse complement strand
AGTAGATGTCCTTATCGGAGGTCTTCTCCTGCTGGCGGTCGAAGTACACGCCGGGCGAACGCACCAGCTGCGACACGACGACACGCTCGGTGCCGTTGATCACGAAGGTGCCCTTGGGCGTCATCAGCGGGAAGTCGCCCATGAAAACGGTCTGAGTCTTGATCTCACCCGTGAGGTGGTTCATGAACTCAGCGTTCACATAGAGGGGTGCGGAGTAGGTCTTACCCTTTTCCTTGCACTCGTCAATGGTGTACTTCTCCGGCTCAAGCTCCGGGTTGGTGAAGGAGAGCTGCATCGTCTCGCCGAGGTCCTCGATGGGAGAGATCTCTTCAAAGATCTCATCGAGCCCGGTGCGATTCGGCAGATCCTGGCGTCCGGCCTTCTGGGCTTCAGCGACGCGCTTCTTCCAGATGTCGTTGCCAACGAGCCAGTCAAAGCTCTCGGTCTGCAAGGCAAGCAGATCCGGAACGTTGAGGTGGTCGCTAATCTTCGCGAACGAAAGACGCTCAGCTGAGCGGCCGTTCTTGGGTGAGTTGGTGGTTGCGTTGCGCGCAGCAGCCAAGGAAATAACCTCCGTGGACCCCGTCAGGTCTAGTTACTGTTATTGGTGAAGAACTCCACAAACCCTGTGCGAATATTTTCTTCGCAAGGAATGTGCCGCAAGGTGGCTTGGGCACGCAAAGCCGACCGCAATATGAAGGCAGAGTTTGTCTGGGAGCGCAAGGATCAACTATATGCCTCTGAGTGCGCCACGTCCACTCTATTCTTGACCTTGTTGCGATTCTCGGGTATAACCCAGTTTCCGGTGCGGCTCTGGAGGGCGCAGACTGGAGGCATGAGCAGTGAGCACAATGAGTAAGGGCGAGCCCGAGAACCCGTCGGTCGTCTTGAAGCTGAGCGGGCACACCGCCGTGATCGAGCCGGACCGGTTCACCCCCGGAAGTTTTCAGCTTGTCGTTGATGGAACGCCGCAATCGCACGTGAACCTCGA
>NZ_JPRS01000654.1 GCF_000738085.1 Cryobacterium sp. MLB-32 | reverse complement strand
ATCCGATCAGCCTCGAAGAGCCCCCTTCAAGGCGGAATTCCTTGTCATGTAACGTGCCCGCAGATGACGGCCGTTGTCAAGAAATCCCATTGTTCTCAAGCTTCACGTCGCTGGAGGCACCCGTCTGCTTCGTCGGGCGGGGCCGCACAGATGCCACGTTGGTACTGCCGTACTGACCGACATCATGCCTGGTCGTGCGAGGTGAGGTCAGCCACGATGAAATCACGATCGGAGGTCCGGCTATCTACGCCGTACGAGACCCACTCGGGGGAACCGATTGTGCCACCGATCTGACATACGCTGGCCATTTCGTTTGCTGTCTCGTTGTCGATTGTCTCGATGTAGATGCCGATCACGCCGTCGTCCCTGACGGCGGTTATCGCTTCCTCAAATGGTGCCCACGTTGCGGAGTAGCTTTTCGAGACATAGCTGATCGTCTGGGCTTTGCAGAGTGCGTAGACCATGACTGGATCGAGTGGGTCTGCAGGCAACGTCCCGGAAGTTGCGTCCGCGTCGGAGCTGGATGCGGGAGTTGACGGCGCCGCACCAGACGTTTCAGACGGCGTGGAGGAGGTAGTCGTTTCGTTGGTGGAAGTGGTCGGGTTGGAGTCGCCACCGGTGGCGTTGGAGCAACCGGACAGGATTACGGTGGTCGCTATCGCGCCTAGGACTATTGTTCCGAGAAGTTTCATGGGTTCAATTATGCTCGTCTACCTCCGGACACGTTGTCTACTGTCCGGACGGAGCGTTATCACTGGGCCTGTTGCGGTTATCTCGTCAGTGGGTCTTTAGCCTGATGCAGCGGGTTCGTTGTCGGTAGCAATGGTGTTCCCACAGCGCTCTGGGCGTTCAGGTTTGATCGAAAGCACGGGGGCGGAAGAAG
>NZ_JPRS01000653.1 GCF_000738085.1 Cryobacterium sp. MLB-32 | reverse complement strand
GATGTAGTCGCGGAGAAGGACGAGCTGGTCGTCGCTCAAATCCTTGACTCGGATGTTTCCGTCGATCGCGGTGTCGACGAGGGTCTTCAGTGCCCTCGTGCGGCCCACGCCGTAAATGTAAGTCAATGCAACTTCCACGCGCTTGTCGCGCGGGATGTCGACGCCGGCTAGACGTGCCATTGTGTCTCCTGTTACTGGATGGAGGTCTGTAGCAGTTCCTGTACACCGGCCTCCAACCGATGGTGTCACCCCATGGGGCTCCCGGAGCTGCTATGTGTTATGTGTTACTGAGGTTGAGCTACAGCCAGGCCCGGTGATCGAGCCTGTCGAGATCAACCCTGGCGCTGCTTGTGACGTGGGTTGTCGCAGATGACCATCACGTTGCCGTTACGGCGGATGACCTTGCACTTCTCACAGATCTTTTTAACGCTGGGCTTGACCTTCATGATGATTCCTTATTAGTCGCTGTCTTCGTGCCGACACTCGAGCTGGTCGAGATCGGCCGTTACTTACAGCAGCCGTTACTTGTAGCGGTAGACGATCCGGCCTCGGGTCAGATCGTAAGGGCTCAACTCAACGATCACGCGGTCCTCCGGGAGGATACGGATGTAGTGCTGACGCATCTTGCCCGAGATGTGGGCAAGAACTCTGTGGCCGTTGGACAGCTCAACGCGAAACATCGCGTTGGGCAGAGCTTCGACTACCGCGCCCTCGATTTCGATGACACCGTCTTTTTTGGCCATAGCCTCACTGTCGCTCTTTGTATTGATTGCTGGTCATGCGTGGATGTGGTGTTCAGACACGCCGAAAAGGCGAAGCCGGACACCAAGGGTCAATCTTATGGTATGAAATTGCCTTTTGGCAATTCAGTCCTATAATCC
>NZ_JPRS01000652.1 GCF_000738085.1 Cryobacterium sp. MLB-32 | reverse complement strand
CGATCAAGGCCCGTCATTCATCCCACATGGTGAGCGTACGATCACGTTCGCTCGGCATCGTGTCGCTTCAGGGCCTCTTCCGGACGACCTTGGTCGGCATACTGGGGATTGTCTTGACCGCAGGAGCGCTTCCTCCAGTAGAGTCAGGCGATGCACCCGCGTCCGCCAGCGCAAGCGAGCGCGTCGAAGGCATCGTTGCCCTGCCGGAGCAGCAAAAGATCATCCATACAGATGCTTTCGTGGGCACCCTCGGCATTGGCATTCCAGGGACGAGGACCGTGGCGTCAATTGACCCTGCCAACATCCCAGACGGTTACTTCACAGGTCAGGGTTTCGCCTTGCTGAACACGCAGCTGCCGGGCTCACAGATCAGCACCTTCCGCACCGCAGAGGGAAGCCAGTCGGTTATTCAAATCAATCAACCACAGGCTCAGCGGGAATTCCGATTCCAGTTAGATTTGCCTGTCGACGCCTCGGCTTCAATCTCAGCCGACGGTTCCGTGCGCATCTCGGATAGCGCGAACGAGACCATAGGTGGCTTCGACGTTCCCTGGGCTTTCGCAGCCGACGGCGCGGCTGTCCCGACCTTCTTTTTGATTGAAGGTGGTGACCTTGTTCAACGTGTCGACCATTCCCCGGACATGGCATTCCCAATCGTCGCCGATCCCACCGACGCTTGGGGCTGGGCAGTCTGCGTCGCTTCGGTTGGCGCTCTTGTGGCCGGCAACATGCTCGTTGCTACCAAGATCACGAAGCTCGGCGGTGTGGCAAAGGTTATTGTGACGCTCAAAGCCGCCAAAAACGCCGACGCTCGATGGAAAGCCTTGCTGACGTTCTTCGGTGAATTTACCGGAATCGGCGCTGTCCTCACCAACTGCAGTTAGCGCTGAAAGGCTTTAGCAACAATGAACCTCATAGAATCAAGCACGCTCGCACTGCTGGTGATGAATGTCTTTCTCACAGTTGTCCTGTGCGTCATGCTGGTCAGAAAACAGCGTTTGGCCGTGCCCTTCAAGGCCTCCTACGCCATCTACCCGGGTGC
>NZ_JPRS01000651.1 GCF_000738085.1 Cryobacterium sp. MLB-32 | reverse complement strand
CGATGAGGCGAATTCCGCCGGCATCGGTGACCTGGTCCTGATCAGTGAGACCCGTCCGCTCAGCGCTTCCAAGCGCTGGCGCCTGGTCGAAATTCTCGAGAAGGCCAAGTAAGCCTCGCGCTTACTTGACAGAAGGAGATAAAAAGTGCTTCAGCAAGAATCACGCGTCCGGGTTGCCGACAACTCTGGCGCCAAGGAACTCTTGACCATTCGCGTTCTCGGTGGCTCCGGCCGCCGCTACGCGGGTCTCGGTGACGTCATCGTTGCCACGGTCAAGGACGCAATCCCGGGCGGAAACGTCAAGAAGGGTGACATCGTCAAAGCTGTCATCGTTCGCACCAAGAAGGAGACCCGTCGTTCGGACGGCTCCTACATCAAGTTCGATGAGAACGCAGCAGTGATCTTGAAGGCAGACGGTGACCCCCGCGGCACCCGAATCTTCGGACCGGTCGGTCGCGAACTTCGCGACAAGAAGTTCATGAAGATCATCTCGCTGGCACCGGAGGTTATTTAATCATGGCCAGAATCAAAAAGGGCGACCTCGTTGAGGTCATCACCGGGCGCAGCCAGGCTCGCGGCGGAGACCGTGGCAAGCAGGGCAAGATCATCTCTGTAGACGTCGAGAAGAACCGTGTCCTCGTTGAGGGCATCAACTTCGTGACCAAGCACGTTCGCGTCGGACAGACCCAGCGCGGCACCAAGACCGGCGGCATCGAGAACTTCGAGGCACCGATTCACGTGTCCAACGTTGCGATCGTTGACCCGGAGACCAAGAAGCCGACACGCGTCGGTTTCCGTACCGAAGAGGTAACGAAGGACGGCGTCACCAAGACGGTCCGCGTTCGTTACGCCAAGAAGTCGGGTAAGGACCTCTAATGACTGACTCCGCAGTAGCAACAGAAGCTGCGGCTCCGGCTGGCAAAATCCAGCCGCGGCTCAAGCAGAAGTACCAGGACGAGATTCGCGCGAAGCTCTCGACTGAACTCGGCTTCACGAACGTGCACCGTATCCCCAACCTGACGAAGATTGTCGTCAACATGGGTGTCGGAGAAGCAGCTCGCGACGGCAAGGTG
>NZ_JPRS01000650.1 GCF_000738085.1 Cryobacterium sp. MLB-32 | reverse complement strand
GAATTAATCATGGCCACCCGAGGCTGAACGGCGCGCCCGGCTCAGTGATCGGGCAGGGTTCCGTGGCTGTTGTTGTAGATCTTGCCGTTCTTCGGGTGCGTGAACTTCAGCCCTGCCCACGTGTCGTCAATGCGCAGGCATGTGCTCTCGACGAGGCCGTGACTGTATCCGATCTCGATGACCTTCGGCAGAGTGAGATCTGAGCCCAGCTTCCGCGCCTTGGGCCAGGAGAGCCACAACATGCCCGACGGCTTCAGATGGAGTTTGAGTATTGGAAAGATGTCGTGCATCTCGGATTGAGTCACGCTGAAGAAATGGATGTACTCGAAGTCACCCTGGAGATCCTCGCTGACCTCCAATTCCGGAAGCCCGATGGCCTTCAGGGCCGACGCGGGGGCGTTCACGAAGCGGGCCAGCGCACCCTTCTGGATTCCCATCTTCTGGGCGACAGACCGAGAAATGACCGCTTCGCTCATTTCCCGGAAACCTTCTTGAGCACCTCGAGATAGTGCGGGTTACACATAATCCCCAGGATATTGCCGAAAGGGTCGACGACGGAGGCCGTCACAAATCCTTCACTGCGGTCAGTCGGCGGTTGGTATTCGGTCGCCCCCATCGACAGCAGTTTCTTGAATGACCCTGGGAGGTCGTCCACGTGCCATTGGATGATCTCGCCGGCCGGCCCATCTGGCGCTGGCGGCGCGTATGTCGCGTCAATGATTCCCAGCTCGTTCTGATAGTCGCCAACCCTGAACTCCACGTAGCCGGGCATCTGAAAGTACGCATCGATACCCAGCAGCTCGCTGTACCACTTGCGTGCCGCCTCCAGATCGGCGGCGAAATAGCTGACGGTGGCAAATCCTCGCAACATGTGGTCTTCCTTCTGATTCAGGTGATTTCAGTCTCCACCAGTAAAGTGCTCACCTTCTGACTACTTTGTTTGCGACAATTGATTTATGCGCGCAGATCGCCTCGTCGCCACACTCCTACTGATGCAGGCGCGGGGACGCGTGACAGCGAAGGAA
>NZ_JPRS01000649.1 GCF_000738085.1 Cryobacterium sp. MLB-32 | reverse complement strand
GTGGGCATCGTCGGGCATGTGGGCGTCACTCGGGTTCGGCATCATCATTCTCGGTGCCGCTCTCAAGAACATCTCACCCGAATACTACGAGGCGGCCCAGCTCGACGGAGCCACGAAGTGGAAGCAGTTCACGTCGATCACCGTGCCGCTTGTCACCCCGAGCCTCTTCTTCGTCACGATCATCTCGGTGATCAACGGATTCCAGCTGTTCGACCTGCTGTACGCGATCATGGGCCAGTACAACCCGGCCCTGGTGCAAAGCCAGTCACTGGTCTACATCTTCTACAACCAGGCCTTCATTCAGAATGACAAGGGCTACGCCGCCGCCATCGGCATGCTCATCCTCGTGGTGATCGGCATCGTCACCTTCTTCCAGTTCCGCATGCAGAAAAAGTGGGTGAACTATGTCTAAAGGAACGATGTCTCACGCTTCGCTCTCACCGGCTCAGCAGGGTGCGAACACCGTGCGCACGCACGCCCTGCTCATCATCATCGGTTTCATCATGGTGTTTCCGTTCATCTGGCAGCTCATCATTTCGCTGTCGACCAACGACCAGGTCATGAGCGTTCCGCCCACCTTCTGGCCGGGAGACCTGCAGTGGGTCAATTTCGTCGACGTGTTCACCAAGTTGCCGTTCTTCGATCAGTTCGGCGTCTCCGTCGGAATCACGGTCATCCGGGTGATCGGCCAGGTCGTGCTGTGCTCGATGGCCGGGTATGCCTTCGCCCGAATGCGTTTTCGTGGTCGCGGCATCTTTCTCGGTGTCATCCTGTCCATTCTCATGGTGCCGCCGCAGGTCTACCTGATTCCGCAGTTCCAGATCATCCAGAACCTGGGGTTGCTCAACACCGTTCTCGGGATAGCACTTCCGGGAATCTTCAGCGCCTTCGGTGTTTTCCTCATGCGTCAGATCTTTCTCGGCCTGCCGCTTGAGCTCGAAGAGGCCGCCCGCCTCGACGGGGCGAACCCGTTTCAGATCTTCTACAAGATCATGCTGCCGCTCGCGACGCCGGGAATCAGCGCCCTG
>NZ_JPRS01000648.1 GCF_000738085.1 Cryobacterium sp. MLB-32 | reverse complement strand
ACTTTATCAACCGCTGCGAAATGGTTCCGGTAGCTCGCGGTGCTCGCTTAGATGCGCGTCTGGAGTGAGTCGTCAGCGAGGCTCAGGCCCTGATTGATGCCGCATCTAGTGGTCGACGCTGACGACAACTACACGCCGAGCTTTGTCATTTTGTGGGATACAGATTCAACGTTTCAGCCGCACTCGGTGAGAGTCGAGTCGAACTTTCCTGACTTCGCTTCTGTGTTGATGTCCTCGGTCATGTCGTCGCTCGCGAGGACCGCAACTGCGAGTGTCTCACCGGAGACGCATTGAGCGACGATAGTCCACTTGTCTTGGGGCTGTCCGTCGTTGTAGAGCGGCTCGAGTCCCAACACCGGCTTGGAAATATCGTAGATCAAGAAGGGCTGGTCACCAACAGCAGGACGGAAATCCGATAAATGGCTGCCGACAAAGCTGCTCATCTCGGTCACGTTCGGAGGTTCGGCTGCAGTTGTGCATCCAGTCAGCGCTACCAGGACGGTGACAGTAACCAAGCCGCAGATTGGCCACGAGTCGCGCAACTGTTTCATGTTGAGGACATTAGTCCGTGCGGCAGCAGATGGAGCCATTGGGATTGAACGCGTATAGAGTCCCTCTCGTCTGGGTCGGGTAATACATCTGGATTTTCCTGACCTGGTAACTGATCTTGGTTCCATATGGATAGGCTGCAAATTTCTGGCCAATTTGAAGCGCCGGCGAGGTGCACGCTACGGAGACCGACACGGTCGCGCTTGAGCTAATACTGAGCTGCGTAGCGACGGTACCCCGGCTGATTCCGAGAGCGAGGTCGATCGACCGAGTCGCGCTATACCCGTTACTGATTGTGCAGGTTGTGCCGCTCGTGCCCACTCCGCAGTAAATCAACCGGTTTGCGAAGTTCACCGCGTTAACAGCGCGGTAAACAGTCGATCGGGCCACGCCGAACTGTTGTTAACGCCAACTGAAAATGGGGCCATTTCTGCCAGGCGGTTTCAAGTGATCGTCGCAACACAGCGGTTGCTCGTGCGCGACTGCTCCAGCTCGGT
>NZ_JPRS01000647.1 GCF_000738085.1 Cryobacterium sp. MLB-32 | reverse complement strand
GGCGATTCAGACCGAGGAAGCCACGAAGAACGCCTTCATCATGCCGTTCATCTCGACAATTCTGGGTTACGACGTATTCAATCCACTCGAGGTCGTTCCTGAATTCAACGCCGATGTGGGTCTGAAGAAGGGCGAGAAAATCGACTACGCCATCATGCGCGACGGCGAAGTGCAGATCCTCATCGAGTGCAAGAAATCCAAGGAGGCCCTGAAACTCGAGCATGCCTCGCAGCTCTTCCGCTATTTTGCCGTGACCAACGCACGAATCGCGGTTCTCACCAACGGTGAGACATACCAGTTCTACACGGACCTCGATGCGCCCAACCGGATGGATGAAAAACCCTTCCTGGTGCTGGACCTCTTGGACATTGATGAGACACTCATCCCCGAATTGCGCAAGCTCACCAAGGACGTGTTCGACCTAGACTCAATTATCAACGCAGCCGAAGAGCTGAAATATATCGGTCAGATCAAGCGCACCGTCGCGGCTCAATTCAAAGACCCTCAGGATGAGTGGATTCGGTTCTTCACGACCCGCGTTTATGAAGGAGCTTTCACCCAGAAGGTGCGCGAGCAATTCACGTCGCTCGTGACAAAGGCAACAAGCCAGTTCTTGAACGATCAAGTCAACGATCGACTCAAAACCGCTCTCGGAGGTTCTAGCTTCTCTGTTCAAACAGCAGATGCACAGGCCGCCGCCATGACGAGCCAGCCCGTTGCAGAGGATGATCTCGAACTGGATACAGACATTGAAACCACCCTTGAAGAGCTCGAGGGCTACCAAATTGTGAAGGCGATTGCATGTAGCGAGGTGAAGCCGCAACGCGTGATGCACCGTGACGCAAAGTCCTATTTCGCGGTGCTTCTCGATGACAACAATCGCAAGCCCATCGCACGTCTGCACTTCAACGGAAAGAAACAGAAGTACGTCGGCATTTTTGATGCGGATAAGACCGAAACGCGTCACGCGATTGATTCACTTGACGAGATCTACCTGTACGCCGATGCCATCCGAAGCTCCGTGAACAACTATCAGGAC
>NZ_JPRS01000646.1 GCF_000738085.1 Cryobacterium sp. MLB-32 | reverse complement strand
CATCGCACGATGGTTGCTGGTGAAGGCGCGTCTTTGACGGGGACGCCGGGATTGCGTACACGGGAGCCCTGGGTTTGGGACTGCGTTGGTTGTGCTCGGTGCGGGTATGTCCAACGCATTCCTGACGACACGCGCTGGGTCTTTTCGGCGGGACGCAGTGAAGGCGGTTTCCTAAAAACTACGCTGGGGACTCTCGCGGGCGCGTGGATCGGAAATATGGGCGGCCGGACTGTGGACGGTCACTCGAAAGAAACACTCTTGTTATCGACTACAGTGTTTTCGCTTGTGTTCCATCGTCGGAGGTCGTGAGACGGAAGAAGCTTTTCGTTACCCGTTTACCTGATCGCCCAGGACATGGCCGAGAAGGCGCACGACGAGAAAATATCCTCCAAGAACTGTCGATGGGTGGCTTCGCCCCTTCGCATCCAGAGGTCCACGCGCAGAAAGTGACGCGGCAGCCAATGGTCGCATGGAGTGGTTAGGGCTGAAATTCTCCCAGCAGGTAGGCCGTGGTCGCTGACATCTGACCACCTGCTGCCTTGAAGATTGGCATCAGGGGCACGGCGCCCTCACGTGTGTGAATGACCCCGGCAGTGTCTAAAATGGCCACAGCCTCAAGGTCCCGTGTTAGGGCCCAAAACGGCTGATGGAAGAGTCGCGTGCCACCGTTGGGTAATTGGGTTTGAGTCTGTGCGGTATAGCCTGCCACCGCCGCTCGCGTTGACGGAAACTTGCGCAAAAACTTCCCGGCGCTCGGATCGTCGCTGCCGTCTATGGCCATGGTCGCCAGCACGACGTTCCATTCATTCGGGTCGTTCACGACCGACGTCAGGAAGCTACTGATGAGTCTGTAGACGAGGGCACGAGGCGTGGTATTCGGTGAGACTCCGGGGGCCTGAAGACCCGTGGCGAACTCGATCATTTTCACGATCTCGTGC
Organism: Cryobacterium sp. MLB-32; assembly: GCF_000738085.1. Classification (GTDB taxonomy): domain Bacteria; phylum Actinomycetota; class Actinomycetes; order Actinomycetales; family Microbacteriaceae; genus Cryobacterium. Next base: position 213 of record NZ_JPRS01000646.1, on the reverse strand, counting down.
GAACTATCCGAGTTCACAATGCGCCGCCACCCAATGTTGACGGCCTCACCCAAAACCACAAATCTGATGCCGCGTTCCAAATCGAACTGAATGCGCATGCCATCTTGCTCGTCGTGCAGCAGAACTACTGGTCCGTCGTCTTCAGCTGTCACACGCGTGATGAGGAGATGCGGATGCCGACGCACCAACTCGCTGGCGATCCACCAAGTCTGC
>NZ_JPRS01000645.1 GCF_000738085.1 Cryobacterium sp. MLB-32 | reverse complement strand
GCAGAATCGCGGGGGGCTCGGCATCAAGGTGGCCAAGCTCAATGACGATCGTGGAGACCTCGTGGGGGCGCTCATCGTCAACGAGGAGGACGAAGTGCTTGTGGTTCTTGCCAGCGGCAAGGTGGTACGCTCTGACGTCGCCGAGGTTCCGGCCAAGGGTCGGGACACCATGGGTGTCGTGTTCGCGAAATTTGCGACCGAAGACAGAATAATTTCCATCGCCAAAAACATCGAGCGCAATCTCGTGGTGGAGGAAACCGAAGCCACAACTGACACTGCAGCACCGAACGATGATTCGGGGAAAGTAGAATCACCAGATGAGTAGCGTCGCGGAGAAATTGGCCAACAAGTCGAATCGTCGACCGTCCACCAAGCAGGTGCGCCTGAAATTGGTGTACATCGACTTCTGGTCGGCTGTGAAGTTGTCGTTCCTGGTGGCGTTGTGCCTGGCCGTCGTCACCATCGTGGCGTCGTTCCTGGTGTACACGGTGCTGGCCCAGACCCAGATCCTCGATAAGGCCAACACGCTGTACACCGATATCTCCGGCAGCTCCGCCGATCTGCTGAGTATTCTCTCCGTGGGCAACGTGATGGGCTTTGCTGTGGTCGTTGCCGTGCTCAACACCGTCGTGATCACCGCGCTCGGTGCGATTTTTGCGGTACTGTATAACCTCAGCGTGAAAATCACGGGCGGGTTGCTCGTCGGTTTCACCAACAACTAGGCACCACGAAATAGTTGTTGGCTTTCTGACACGCGCGGATGTTCCGCTCGATTTCAGGAATTGAGCAGATTCCTATAGTCTCGAATCTGCTCACAGGGGGATATAGCTCAGTTGGTTAGAGCGCTTCACTGATAATGAAGAGGTCCCAGGTTCAAATCCCGGTATCCCCACGCAACAACACGAGATCGCCTCAGGGCGACTCGGGGCCATAGCTCAATTGGTAGAGCGCCTGCTTTGCAAGCAGGAGGTCCGGGGTTCGATTCCCCGTGGCTCCACACGAACACGAAATGCCCGGCCGTTATCGGCCGGGCATTTTTGTGTCCCG
>NZ_JPRS01000644.1 GCF_000738085.1 Cryobacterium sp. MLB-32 | reverse complement strand
AGTCGCCACGGCCTTCTACCGATGGCTCTGGCAATACCCCAGTCCAGATACGTCCGGAAGTGAGAAAGTCGGCGCGGAGGTTATAGCGTCGACAGCCCCTGCGAACTGGAGAAACGTCACCGCCCAGTACAACTCAGAGTCGTGGAAGGCGATTACGGCTGAATACCAAGCCAGAGGAGGAGAGTTTCATACCTCGAGTACCAACGGGCTCTGGCGAGTAACCGAGGACTCCACGGCTGACCGCGTAAACGTCGAATTAGGTCTCGGCTACGTTGTCGACGGCGCGCTCAGCCCAACAAAGTCAACCGGCATCGGCCTTGTCTTGATTTGGCAGCAAGACGCTTGGCATGTCGAAAACGGCACGACGCTGGATCAGGAAAAGCTCGCTGCAGGTGGGACTCGCTATACAGGAGGTTGCTAATGGACCCGGTAGCGACCGCCGCCGGTGGAGTTTGCGCTGGTGGCCCAGTTCTCTGCGGGGTCGCCGAGTTAGCTCAAGGAGTCGGTGTCGCGGTAAACACCGCGAAGGGGTTTGTGGACTTCTGGTCTGATCCCGCTGGCAACTCCTTCAAGATGTTGCAGGATTCGGCCAAGAGCCTCTCCGACACGGTGCTGCCCGCTCTGACGCATGCGACTCTTCCGGATCTGACCGCGGATTGGTTCATCGGCGCCTATCGGGTGTCTTTTGCCCTATCGATCTTCGTCCTCGTCGCTCTACTGATCCCGCAGATCGTCCGCGTCGCACGCGGAACCCAGTCGGGGCGTGAGCTGGGGGAGTCCTTGACGCTCTACGGCCCCGTCTTTCTGATCGGGGCAGCGTTCGGCCCCGCCCTCGGGGCGTTCCTGGTGAAGTTTCTCAGCGCCCTGTCGGACTCGTTGATCGCCTGGGGAGTGACTAACAACGCCCAGACCATCGTCGATAAGTTCTCCACGTTGCTGTCCGAGCAGGACGGTTCGGGCCTGGCCGGCGGCGCTGTCCTCGGCATCATCCTCATGTTCTTCATGATCGTGGGCCTGCTGATCGTGCTGTTGATCTTGATCGTCCAATTGATCACCTTGTATTTTTCCGGCGTTCTCTTCCCGCTCGGGTTTGTGTGGATCGTTGATCCGAAGAGGCGGGCGTTCGGGTCCAAGATCCTCTACCTCTGGTTTGGCATTCTGGCCTCCCACCCGCTGTTGTTCTTCCTCCTAGCGATCGCGTTCAGCATGATGGGGGCGCAGCTCAATGCGTTCACCGATACACCTGACCTGCAAAAAACAGTGACGTTGGTCGTGTCGATTCTGGCGTTGTTCATCGCTGGCCTCGCGCCGGTCATCCTGACCCGGTTCGCTC
>NZ_JPRS01000643.1 GCF_000738085.1 Cryobacterium sp. MLB-32 | reverse complement strand
TCATGGTTTGGGTTGCGGCAGCAATCAGCGGTGGACTTCTCCTAATCCGCTATTTGCGTCAGCGGCGTTCTACCGGTCTCGTACCCGTGAACAAAAGCCCCCATGGTAGCAAACGTATTGCCATAATCGTCGTAGTCGCGGCGACCGGCATCGCCGGCTCCCTATACATCGCTGAAGGGGGCGGACTCTTTCGCACCTCGAACTATGCGTGGAATCTCACCGAGGCTCAAGATACGGCAGAAATCATCATGCGCACAACCGTAAACCACACAACCCCAGAGGTACATGAAGGCGAGAAAGTTGAACTCGTAATCCTGAACGTCGACGGCTACATCGGCACAGGGACCTATCTACATGGTGAGACCGTCACCGTAATAGTGCCACGCTCGACCGCTGAAGTAATCGGCTTCTCCAAAGGAGACGATTATGTACTCTTCCTGAACGTGATCGATGGAGAGACAATGCTCGTCGACTCACAGCAGGGAGTCTTCAAAGTGCTCGACGATGGCACCATATCAAACACGGCCAACCTGACCCTGCCCGACGAGCTGCTGAAATCCTTTCACCTTGCCCCCTAACTCGGACACAGAGCGGTCGGGGTGGTTCTTGGTTTCCCTCGTTTAAGAGAAGAGCTTCTATGCCTCGTCGTCCTGTCCGGACCGCAACGGTGCGGGAGCAGCTACTCGTGTTTCCAGGCGACCGGCAACAGCGCCTCCAGCAGTACACCTTGAGCGATTCCGATCTCGCCGTTATTGGGGAGCGGGATATGTCAACGTGCTATTTATTCCGTTTCGTGAGCTAACCCCTAATACACGAGGATGCAGCAAGCCGATCCCTCCATCCCGCATGGACCCCAGAATCAGCGATGACACCGCGCCGCGCAGGAGTACGCCGTTAACAGCTCCATAAGGCCAATCTTAGAAGAATCCTTTATGCAGCTCATATCCCCGAGGAACTAATCCCGCTGACCCTTAACTGTCTTCCGTTCCGCTCGTTTGAACAGCAGGATGCCTACGACCGCGAGAATGATCGCTATGGGCACCCAGCCAAAGAGAAGATACTGCGGGAGAATCTCAAAGAATGACTCGTTTGATGCGGACGACTTTATCCAGGTGCCCAGTATGCCGCCCACAAGCGATGCGGGCTGCATAAAGGCAAACAACTTCAGAATTTCATTGGGATCGTTAAGTCGT
>NZ_JPRS01000642.1 GCF_000738085.1 Cryobacterium sp. MLB-32 | reverse complement strand
GGGCTTCCTCACGGTGCTTGGCTATGGCGCGATTCAAGGCGTGACTGCCGACTGGTCGCTGATCGGACTCTTCTTCGTGGGCTGCATTCTGTCCAACGTTTCAGTGATCAGCATCCAGCTTCTCCTGGCGCTGCTTTTCACTCGCCAAGCAGTCACCTTCACCGTGGGAATCATCGGCGGGCTCTTGGGCTCGTTCGCTGGGTTCATGCCGGCGGCGATAAGCATGATTCTGCCCTGGCAGTACGTGGGTTTCGTGACACCAGTGCGGATGGACGTGATCGACGGACGCATCGCCGGGTTCCCGATGGTTCCCGGAATCGGCGTGCACTTGCTGGTCATCGCTGTGGTCGGTGTCGTCTCAGTGTTGGCCTGTCAGAGCATATTTTCTCGGCGCAGTAGAGGTTAGGAACTCAATAATGACAACCCCAACATTCAGATCTGCGCGGGCGTTCACGGCCGCGCTGGGCGTGGAACGAGTCAAAACGCGACGGGCGTGGCTGCTGTATCTCGTCGTCGTTCTACTTATCGGCCTGAATCTGGCTAATGGCGTTGTGAACTACTTCCAAAACATCGCCATCTTTCAGGAGCAAGGGGTGACCTGGATGGCAGTTTGGGGGCAATCCGGACTGCTTTATACGTTGCTCTTTCTCCCATTCATCATCAGCATCAAAGCCGCGTCTATCATGCGAATGGAGCATGAGAACAGTAACTGGCGACGGATGGCCTCGTACGGGGCAGCGGCTCGAGTGACGTACCCGGGCAAGATCCTCTTGATGGCTGCCTTCGCCGGGACATGTCAGCTGCTTTATTTCGTCGCGTTCTTCACCGTGGGGCTCATCAGCGGCTTCGAGCTTTCCCCGCATGTTATCGGTGAATTCATGCTGCTCGCATGCGCGGGATGGATCGGGGCGATGACGATTGGTTGCCTGCAGCTGGTCATCGGGTTGCTCGTGAAGAGTTTCGCGAGCACCGTGGCCATCGGGTTCGTCGGCACCGTTGCCGGATTCGTATTGACGCTCGCAGCCCCCGTATTGCAATCGCTCTACCCCTACACCCAGATCGGCGTCGGAATGCATGTGCGAACCCTCACCGGGCCGTCGCCGGAA
>NZ_JPRS01000641.1 GCF_000738085.1 Cryobacterium sp. MLB-32 | reverse complement strand
ATCTCGCCGACCGCAACGTCACGGTCGAAATCGAGGAGTGTCGCACCGACATCCAGCGAGCATCCTGTCGTCTTGCTCACTATTCGTGCCACGGAACTGCGTGGTGCCCAGCAGCAATAACGGTCAGCATGTCAATTCGCTGACCTGTGACGGTCAGTGAGTCTGCGACAAGGAACGGAAAATTGGACGTCTGTATAGCAAGCGTGATCAGCCCAATGATGCTGGCGACAATGAACCGTGACTCGTTCTCGACGTTGGTCTCCTCGAAGATCAACCCGGCTCGTCGTGCTTCGTCCAAGTAGTCAGCAATGCGGGTCAGCCAGGCGTTAGAGTTCTCTGACGAACCCTGCCGGAGAAGCTCGGGTTCATGTCCAAGCTTGAGCGCTACGCGAGCGAGACTGCCGTGGGCCACGCTTGATGTCACGTGTTCAACGGCTTGCAGGATAGCGTCCAGCGGGTTCGCTGCGTGACGTTTCACTCCCATAAAGACGCCATCCGGATATGCCTGGTTCAAAATGGCAGCGGCGAGCAATGACTTTGTTGGAAAGTAATAAGTGACGAGCGATTTCGATTTACCCGCGTGCGTGGCGATCCCGCTGATGCTCGCGGACGAGAACCCAACCTCATCGAAATCACGTGTCGCTGCTCGAAGAATCTCCAACGCGGTATCGGAATATGGTTCTCTCGATACACGCCTGTGTGCTCTCGACATCGTTGACTGAGCCATACAGTTCACCCCTAAGATCAACCACTTGAGAAATCTATCCCTAGGAGCCGCGTCCGGGAAAGCGCTCGATTTTCATAGTTCCCTAGACGTGCGTCCAAGACATAGCTTCACATAACAGGGAGGGACAGGGCCACTTCGGCGCTGCAATTCCCGTGATCTGGAGATGCACTCAATGAAGAAGCTGCTAAGTATTGCCAGCACCACCATCATTTTGCTGGCTGGGATTGCATTCGCCAGCCCAGCGAGCGCCGAGACGATGACTGCAACCACACCTGACACAGTGGCCGCGGCCACAACTCACACGGCAAGCCAGCCATCGCCGAACAATTCGGCGGAAATGTTCTCGACCCAGACAGGAAACTACGAGTACAACTGCGTTCTTACATCCGGGTACAGCTACTTCATGAGTTCCGGCGAACCTCTCACAAACTGCAAGGGTAGCTACTTGCAGAAGTATCTCGATGGACGGCAACTCGATTCCGTTGCGCTCGCCTACGGAGGCGGTGCCGCCAGCACCTTCAATTGGAGCGTTGGGTGCATCCTGAGCGTCGGCAGCGGTGTCCTGTTGGTGGTTTACCCGCCCACTGG
>NZ_JPRS01000640.1 GCF_000738085.1 Cryobacterium sp. MLB-32 | reverse complement strand
GACGAGGGCCTCGCATGCCCTCACCACGTGTTCAGGGACAGAGTCAAAATCTCTGGGGTTGAGCTGCATGACATATTCGTTCTCGATGTGATAGGACTCGTTCACAAACTTCTTGAATGCCGCGTCACCTGGGATTCCTTCGGGATAAAGTTTTGACATGATGCGGAAGAGTTGCACTTTCTCATATCCCACGTCAGTGGCGTCAAACTTTTCCTTCAAGACGAGGGGGTCGCGTAATCGCTCGACTAGGTCGTGGTAGTCGAGGTCCGGGATACGTTGATGAATATTATGCATGGCTGCCGCGAACGCTTTTTGCTCTATCGGAACGCGCACGTCGTCGTCCTGAGTTTTGGTATCGGGGACGTCCCGGAGGTGCAGCAGGCTAGAAAGTACGTCGTACTCCACGCCGAGGTCTCCGTGTACTTCATACCATCGCCGCAGGTAGATGCACTTCACGATGTCGTCGGCTGCCGATGCGATGTTCTCCTCGCACACCTGAGAGAAGGTCGAAATGTGCTCTTTCTCGATCTGTTTTTCCGTCAGAACGCCGTCGCTGTTGTGGAGAAAATGCACCAATGGTCTCGCCATTCGGAATTGACTCGAAGTCGGATTACGTACGATATCAATAGCGGGTTCGATGTCATGCGTGAGGAGCAGTGTCGTGAACTCACGAATGCTGTTCTTGCCGTGGAAAAGCTGATGCAGAATGGCGAACTTCTTTGTCTTGTCGAAGCTCGACACCGGGTCGTCCAGAACGACGAGATCAGGTCGCTCCTGGCGAACCTGATGCATGAACAACACGAGAGCAAAAGCATTCTTCTCGCCATAGCTCAAATGGCGGGATGCGGTCTCCAGATGCCCGGGCGCGTCCTCGTGCTCAACTATCATCCTGTAGGAATCGGCGTTGGGCTCAATGCGAACGGAGTAACGGTATCCCGCAGAGCGCAGGAACTGATTGATGTCGTCCTGATTGTCCTTGATGGTACGCGCGACCCTCGACTTCTGACGGCCGATGTGAGCACGTACTTCATTGATCCGCGCGGCAACTTCATCTAGCTTGGCGTTGATCAATACCACCACGGTCTTGGTCGCTTCTGAGTCAAGAGCGCGGAGTAACGACAAGTCGATCTTCAAGTCCTTGAGAACCTTGTCGACATTCTCTTCATCGCGAAGGGTGCGAAACGAGAGCGCCCTCACTGAGGTCAACTTGCCAAGGAAGGTCTCGATCTGACCCCGGAGATCGA
>NZ_JPRS01000639.1 GCF_000738085.1 Cryobacterium sp. MLB-32 | reverse complement strand
TTCGCCGAGTTCGAACGAGGCCTCATCCGAGAGCGACAACGAGAAGGCATCACTCTGTAGCCGAGGCGATCTTTCCGTGTGCGATCTGTAGCCGTTGAGCGTTCCGCTTACGAGCGGTCGAATCCGTCGAAAAGTGCTCTCGAGCGCCCTCTCGCGAGGACGGAAAACCTGTCCGCACATCGTCCCTCTATCGGTCGTCCCAGGGCTTCAACGTTGGATGATCTTGCCGACCCGTCGATTGTCAGGTCGAAGCAGCCAGGACACGATGATGACCACGATGAGGTGAAGCGCGTTGAAGACATGGAAAGCGGGGGAACCGTAGCCTGCCGGGATCGCTTCGCCCTGGACGACGGTCACAATCAGCCAGGAAAGAAGCGCCCCACTCATGTTGAAGATCAAGCCTGCGTACGCCCATTCCTTCAGGCGCGGGAACCGCGGCACAACGATCGCGATCGCTCCGAATACCTTTGCGATGCCGATGATGTACACGAAGTAGAGCGGATATCCCAGGACGGCGACGACAGTCGCGACGCCGATGCTTGAGAACTCAAGGCTCATGGACGCGTCAAGCACCTCCGACACTCCCCCGAAGAACATCGCCAGAGCGACGTAGCCCGTGGTGATCCAGTAGAAAACAGTTCTCACCCGGGAGGAATCCGGCTTGGGGGCGGTGTTCATCCCTCCGCTTACCTTGCGTGCAATAGCTTGATGCATGGGAACTCTCCTTTGTTCGCGGTGCGGGCGGGGGTCACGATTCCCGCGGGCTTCGGTTGGTCGTCCTTGCCGGACTCGCGCTGATGCATCTCGCAACCTGATCAAGTGGGATCTGGCGTGCCCAAAGACTCGGGCAGTATCCGGGGGTTGTTGGGCTGCTTTGCGACGTTGGCAGGCGGTTAGCCTTCCGGGATCTCGGCGAACGCCTTCTTAGTGGAGAAGTACCAGTCCATTGATCGTTTTGGGTGCTTCCAACGATCCTTCATTTCCTTGCGCGCTTGCTCGTGGGTGTTGTCTCCGGCCCTGACCGCGTCTTTAAGATGGCGGTCTTGGGCCTTGATAGCGTCATCGGCGGATTCGCCGGTCACTGGTTGTTCGCAGGGGCCGCCCAGTTGGTGGCAGGTCATTGTTTTCATCGACTCGAATCCTGACTGTGAAGGCGTAGCTCCGTCTGAGGTCCGCTACCTGTATGACGGTGGAGCGTGAGCAAGTGTGACCGCTGACGGGTTGGATTGGAGAACAATGCCTGTCAGTTCCGCCGCTCTCCTTCTTTACGGCGGATGAGGTGTTCCACGATGGCCGG
>NZ_JPRS01000638.1 GCF_000738085.1 Cryobacterium sp. MLB-32 | reverse complement strand
ATCGTGATTCTGGATCCGAAATGGAGGGGTCCCGAGCGGTTCGTTATTGGTCCCGACACGAACCTGTCTATGCGTGACGCGCTCGGGTTCCTCGCGAGCACGTCGCTCAGTGCCGCTGCCGGCCGAGTGGTAGTTGTGAGGAAGGGAGCGAAGGAAGGCCTTTCAGAAGCTTTGACTGCGAAACCGCTCAAAAAGGTCACCGAGCTCCTCACCGTCGAGACGTCCTTCGGCGAGCCGCATTACCTGGAGATCACGAACAACGGCTATGCACTCGAAACGCTTAGAGTTTTCGCGACGAAAATGACAAACGACGCCCGCTACCAGTCAATCGGCTCTCTGCGTGTGGATGTCGCGGCGCCCGGGGCCGACTCTGTAGTTGTGAGCGCCCTCGAGCATGGCGAATCAATTCGTGTTTACTTCGATCGCGTCCCCGAGGGACAAGGGACAGGACGGATCCATCTCAGCGGTAGTTCATGGGCTCACACAGTCAGCGAGCATCGAGAAATTGAGCTGCCTAAGATCAACGCGGCCGACCCCACGGGCGAACGGGCGGGCACCGACGACGCCGAGTAGACCAGGCACAAAATTGGCGCCTAATCGACCCTTCCTGGTCTGTACCCACATAGGCGCGACGCCACAAGACGACAGACGAAAATCATGGTGCGGTGCGCTTGATGATCCCCCGGAGGGTTCCCTTTCAAACACGACGAGCCGGAGACGCCCATGTCGCGCGACGTCACATTCCGATCTACCCCTGTATCTGCCGATCCGTACACTGGTCACATGTCAGCCCGAGTTCGCCTCGCCCTGTCCCGAGACCTAGAGGCCCTCGAGAAGATCGAAAACATCGACGGTGTAATTGAGGGGCCCCACGGCCCCATACCCGTGCGCCGATACTTGCCGGCCAACGGCAGGACCCCGGCTTCGTCCGCGCCCATCGTATGGATCCATGGAGGTGGATTTTTCAGAGGCGGCCTCGACCAGCCGGAGTCTCATGACGTTGCTCGATCACTGGCGGCGGCGGGATTCAACGTCACTACCGTGGACTACCGCCTCGCAACTGTCGCAAGGCTGAGGCTGTCTCCGACTGGGTTTCGCAGGAGTGCGGCGGTTCACTTCCCGGTCCCGGTTGACGATGTCGTTGCCGTCGTGCACGCCGTTCAGCGGCAGGCTCCTCAGGGCGTGATTCTCGGCGGTGCCAGTGCAGGCGCGTGCCTCGCGGCTGGCGCAGTGCTTCGACTGGTGAACGACGGGGCGGCACCTCTCGCGGGTGCCTTTTTCGCCTATGGGTTCTTCCATGCCGCGCTGCCGAAACGGGAACGGAATTTGCGCCGCCGGCTTCGTGGCAAACGCCGTTTTGGTCACACGCCGATGCTTCTCAACCTGACGAATCTCCACTACGCGGGCACACGCAAAGCGATGTTGGAAGCACACGCATTTCCCGGGGGTCACGCCCTGCACAACTTCCCACCGACTTTGATGCTCGATGCGGATCGCGACTCCATGCGCGCGTCTGGTGGCCAGTTCGCCCGTGAGCTTGCCACGGCCGGGATCGCAGCGGACTACCACGCACTTCCCGAGACTTTCCACGGTTTCCTTAACCGTCCAAACGAGCCAGGTTTCGAGGCTGGTTTACGTCTGATCATCGATTGGGCCCGCGGCATACAGGCTAAGCAAGCCTGAGCCGCAGCAACGCGTACCAGTCGCCGCTAGTCCCGTAAGAGGTTCCCCTCTGACACGACCACAGAGTTTTGGGCAGTTGCGCGGATCAGCCCTGGATCTGTTGCAGTAACCG
>NZ_JPRS01000637.1 GCF_000738085.1 Cryobacterium sp. MLB-32 | reverse complement strand
TTGGTGAACGACATGAAGAAGTCAGACATGCTCGCCGGGCGGACTGCTGAGCAGTGGTCAGGTCCCGTCCGATTTCTTGCGAGAATTCTGTTTTCCACGGGAGTGATCTCTGGTGCACTGTATTTTGTGACGGGGTCAACCGCTGAAACCGTGCCACTTTGGTTATACGTGATTTTCGGCGTAACGATAGTGATATTTGTTGTCGCGTTTCTTGTCTATTGTGCGTTCGCGTTGAAGGCCCATCGCGAGGCGAAAGCAGGGTACACAACGACGGGTGGGCTGTACCCGAAAGTGCCGCAGGTTGATTCCTTGACAGGTGAAGTCCTGAGGGAGGTCGGAGAAGCTTTGATGTCCGATGGCCCTGAACGGCGGAAGCGACTCAAGTAAGCACCAAAGGCCATCTGGCCGACCTGCGCGTCGGACTCGTGGCTGTTTCCGGTGCGGCTTTCATGAGTCGCGCCGCCTATCGGATTCTTCGTAAATCAGGCGATGACCCAGCGAAACAAGCTCTCGCAAACGACAACTCGGTGTCACGGACGTCCCGTGCGGGGTTCCGATAAGGCCTACCTCGTGCTGCAGGCGTCAGTTGGCGCCGGCTACTTTCCCTTCCGCTGTTCCGCGGTGTAAACCATAAGCAGAGGATCCCCCACCGCTCTCAAAACCGCCCCCGTCTGATAGTCAACCTGAGGCACTCTAGGGGAAAAATTGCACGTTGTTGTGTACCCCGCCTTCTCCTCTCGAATCGCCTTGACGAGCGTTGCGAACATCCGATACAGCGCCCAGATAAACGACAGGACCATCACAGCGAACATAGGGAACATCCAGAGCTGGATCGTTTCCTCCGTAGCTCCCGCAAGAAAATAGCTTGCCGCGGAAATGCCCGTGGACCCAAGGAGAATAATCCCCCAGAGCCGAAGGGGACGGGCCATTTCGAGCGCGGTCGGTCCGGGGAGCATATCTGACTTATCCACCGTACTTACCCTCCTCGTTGTACTCACTTGCCTGAACCAACGACGGTACCCGAAGTGTCGGCCACGAAGCCAAAGCTTCCCACACCAACCACAGCCAGCGGCCAATCAGCCAAGTTGCCGTGAGGGTTCGGCTTACGGGCACCTCAGTGCAGACGTCAACAGGGTTGACTTAACGCGATTCGGTCCCGTTGGAGGTCCCTTGGGTTCTTGCGGAAAACTAACCGACGTCGCTCGGACCGTTCCCCGGGCGGGTGGCGATAAGTCGTCTGCATGGCTTTCCGAATCGACTCTTTAGGTTCATTCGAAAAGTTAGCTGATCGCCGATCGTGCGCCGCGCCAAGCAGCCACGACTGACCATGCTAGGAAGAGCAACAGAATTGCGATGAGGATAGCGTTGGCTTCCGGGATGAATTGTGCCACTCCCGCAGTGATAGCAACAAG
>NZ_JPRS01000636.1 GCF_000738085.1 Cryobacterium sp. MLB-32 | reverse complement strand
GGTTCAACGCAATCCATCGTCTTATCCACTGCCTGGGCTGTCACCTCGCAGCACCACACACGCCCCCTCTAAGTGCTCGTTCGCTAGGCTCTCTCGTCCTCTCCGATCTGTAGCACCGCCGTGATACGAGAGGGACCACGACGCAGTTCCACCGGTGTGGATAGCCAAATATCGAACAACAGACGTGCTCGCCCGAATCGCTGGCGCAGCTGTCCAAGCTCTGGTCCAGTACCGGGACCGCGACCATTATCGGTGCGGCCAGCAGGCCCCGAAAGTCGACGTCACCTTCCGTGCCCTAAATCAAGATGAGGTTATCGATGATGTTTGCGGCGCTGACGTGCATGGGCTCCTGGCGTGACCGGGCGTGCTGGCGCAGACGCTTGAACGCCTCCTCCATACTGATGCCATTACGTTGGGCGATGACGCCTTTGGCCTGCTCGATAAAGACACGACTGTTCAGCGCGCGTTGTAGTTGTTCGTTCACCGCCGTACTTTCTCGAGCGGCGCTTTCATGCAGAAGACTGATGGTCGCGACGTCTGCCAATGCCTGACCGATTGTCGCGTCTTCATCACTCAACACGCCTTTGTGCGTTCGGAACAGGTTCAGTGCCCCGATGGTATTTGGGCGCAAGCGCATCGGAATGGCATGAACTGATTGGAAACCTTGGCTGAGCGCAGCCATCTGAAAAGCAGGGTATCGGTGTCCGTCCGCTTCAATGTCACTCAGTGTGACGACCTCGCCGGTCAGAAACGCGTCGACACAGGGACCTGCACCGGCCCGGTGTTGCATTATTTCAACGATGTGGCCTTCTTCGCTCGACGAGGCGAGAACCTGTAGTTGGCCGTTTTGATCCACCAACACCACGCCCGCTGCGGTGGCGTCTAGCAACACAACACATTGATCGACAAGAGTGCGCAGCAAATCGAGCACGTCGTATTTACCAACCAGTGCGTCAGCGAGTTCGAGGAACGCTCTGCTGACCTGCGAGGCGCGCGACATGCGCTTTATGCGTATCATGCGTTTACTTTGCACCCGATTACGCAAACGGGAGCGCATTCGGCCCAAGTATCAGTGTTTTGGCAGTTTGTATGCATCTGTATGCGTGGCTCCGTTCGTGATCCCGACACTCAAGACGTCCGGCGCACGAAGATAATTTGGATCCCGGG
>NZ_JPRS01000635.1 GCF_000738085.1 Cryobacterium sp. MLB-32 | reverse complement strand
CGTGCAGGATGGCATTCCTGGCGTCAACACTTGGAAAGGCGTTCAGACGGTCATCACGGACAATGGGTTCTATTCAGGCCCCGTCGACGGTCTCCCTGGGCCGAACACCTGGAAAGGCGTACAGAATCTCGCACAGCTCGGGGGCTACGGCGGACCGGTTGACGGATTTCCCGGTGACCAGACCTACAAGGGACTCCAGTCATGGTTGAGTGAGCCTGCTTCTCCGACGCCTACGGTCCCCGCGGGTCCTACCGGCGTTTACGGCGTTGATGTGGGTCCCAGCCAGTCAAACATTGACTTTGGGTTGCTACGTGACGCCGGATACCAGTTCAGCATCATCAAGGCCGGCGGCACGAATCTGCCCATCTACGTGTCCACCTATTACCAAGCCCAAGTCGGCCGCGCCCGCGCAGCAGGCATGCTGGTCGGGCATTACTGGGTAGTCGGGTCGAACGACCCCGCTGGAGACGCGAGCTTCTTCCTGAACAATCTCTACGATTTCCGAACCGGCGACATCCTTGCCCTCGACAACGAAGCCCTCAACGTGGGTCGGGTCTGGACTGATGACGAATGCGCGACGTTCACTCAGATCGTCAAAAACGAGGTTGGCTACGCACCCTTCATCTACATGAACGGCAATCGACTGGCGTCTAGTTCCTGGGCTAAGACCCGAGCCGTGGGTTGCAAGCTCTGGTTCACCAACCCCAACGGCGCACCCGGCAACATCACAATCTCAGCGTTCAGCGACTGGGCCATCCACCAGTACAGCTGGACCGGCCAACAGGGCAATATGAAAATCGACCTCGACATGGCGCAGTTGAGCGCTTTTGCTGGGCTCACGCAACCGCCGCTCGGCGAAACAGTTCCTCCCCTTAACGCCTTTCCTGTGGACGACGGGGGCAGTGGCGCATCATCGATCAGCGTTACTGCCGAAGAGGGGAAGATCCTTCAGCGCCTTGCCCAGCGCGGCGGCTATGAAGGCCCCGTCGATGGCATCCCGGGTGGAAACACTTGGAAGGGTGTGCAGCAGGTTCTCAGCGATCTTCACTATTACAGTGGGCCAGTCGACGGCCTACCGGGAGGCAATACCTACCGCGCTCTCCAAACCCTCGCCCGCGAGGGGAACTACGAAGGCCCTATTGATGGCGTTCCGGGAGAAATGACATTCGCGGCGCTTGACCGATACCTGACCGGGACCACAGGCGGCGCCCCGAGCATGGCCAATGGAAAGATCTTGCAGCTGATCGCGAAGGCAGGAGGCTACACGGGTGCCGTGGATGGCGTCCCAGGTGCCAACACGTGGCGTGGGCTCCAGCAGGTACTTTCC
>NZ_JPRS01000634.1 GCF_000738085.1 Cryobacterium sp. MLB-32 | reverse complement strand
GAAGCTCAGGCCGCGGCGGTGAGACGTCTTATATCGCTAGGGTTGTAAGACGGGGGTCCAGACAAGCCCATCGTGGTCCTCGGACTGGGGGACACGCTTGCTGGTCGTAAGTTCATGCCAAAGGGGACGCAGGAGACGACTCCACGAGTGTGGATCTCATCTGAACGATCTCCCCGCAAAGGATGTAGCAGTTCAGCAACAAGAACTTGGCTTCAGTCAAAGTCACCTCGTCGTGAACCCCGGAAGACAGTCGTGCATTGATGTTCGATAGTTCTTGTTTGAGCCGAGTTCGTCGTGAATCGCTCGAGCAATTGTCATCGATGAAAGCCTTAACTCGATTGAGGTAGTTGGCTTCGCCTAGCTTGATGGGTTGGCCGCCCGAGGGATTCGAGCGCTCGGCCGAAGTCGACGGGAATACGATGTCTGCGAATGTGACAAGCAACCTTCGAAGCGAATTCATACCCGCCGAGATTGCCTCAGGTGCCCCATCGATCAGCCCTTGCATTGCGAAGTCGAGTTTCTCGGGGATGTCCGGATCGATGCGAACCAAGAGACCATCAATCTCTGCTCTCGCTGCATCAAACAGCTTGCTGCTCTGAATTCCGAAAGACGCAGCATGTAGCACCTGGACCACGTACCCGTGAATCTCTTGCTCCACTGACGCAAGTACTTTCTCGTGGCGAAGAAGACTCGCTCTCGTCTGTGCGATCGCATTATGAGCATCAGCGTTTACTTTGTTCGCCCAATCGCCACTTACATCAGGAATGCGGAGACTAGCCAACTGAACCCGGAACGAATCTGCCTCACGAGCGACGACAATTGCACTTCCATAAATGTCGTACCTCGCGTCGACGTACTGACGTTTCATAGCTTGGAAACGCTGGGTATCGCGATCGGCTTTGCCGTAGCCCTCTCGCTCCTTCTTAAGCCATTCCCCTGCAGAGTCATCCCTAATGAGGCGGGCAAGACGAGTCGACTTCAGTAGAGCCCGATCGATAGCCATGGAGCTGTCTTCGATTCCGCGAACAATCTCTTCTGCGAGCAGGAGAGATTCGGGTGTGTTACTAACCACAGAGACTTCCATTCCTTGGGACTGCTATCGATTTGACTGACCGGTTGGGTTTGTAGTTTCTACGCATCGTGACTCGACGGGATTGCGAGCCCGGCACAGCACAGCCGACTTGCATCCTCCCGAGGGCATCCAACAGCCCTGTTCATGTATAGCGCACGCAAGGATTTGCCAAGACGCGCAAGAATCTGGCGC
>NZ_JPRS01000633.1 GCF_000738085.1 Cryobacterium sp. MLB-32 | reverse complement strand
TGCAGCCCAACGGCATGAAACGCTACATTCTCGACGCCGACCCGGTGTCGGCCGCGTTCCTGGACACGGCGATCGACGGAATGGTCAGTGCGGAACTGCGCAAGCCACGGTTTGAAGCGAAGGAAGACCCGGACGGGTGCGGTGACAACCACGAGATCATCGGGGACGGTCGCACAATGCCGCAGCTCAACTTCGACGCCTTCGTCGACATCGTGCGCCACGCCCTCTCCTGCACGGAAGGCCTCGGTGCCCTGGATCACACGACGATCATCGTGCGCATGTCCCTCGAATCCCTACAGACTGGGCTCGGTGAGGCCCAGCTCGACGGGATCGAGCAGCCGATCTCGGCGTTCACGGCCAGGAAGATGGCCGCGGAGGCGTGCTTGATCCCGATGGTGCTCGGCGGGAAAAGCGAGGTACTTGATTTCGGCCTGGGGAAGCGCCTGTTTACGAGGGCACAGAAGCTCGCGGCGATCGAACGAGACGGCGGGTGCGCCACCGCCGGATGTAACCGGCCGCCGAGCTACGCCGAAGGCCATCACATCATTTGGTACAAATCGCAGGACGGGCCGACGAATCAATCGAACATTTTGATGCTGTGCAGTGCTTGCCATCACAGGATTCATCGCGAAGGCTGGGACATCGTCGTCACAGACAACGTGGTCTACTTCATCCCGCCCGCTACCGTCGACCCGAAGAGAACTCCCCGACGCGGCGGACGCCCACCGGTACCGACA
>NZ_JPRS01000632.1 GCF_000738085.1 Cryobacterium sp. MLB-32 | reverse complement strand
GAACGCACATGAGACATGAAGATCACTAGACCGCTCCAGTAGCAGTCCCACCCTGGCCACACAGCGACTGGTCACTGACAGCCAAATGAGCAATTTACTGACATCGAGATGAGCATTCTCAATTGCACAGATGTCCGTTCAGGCCTGCACAACTGGTTCGGAGATCGACTGACGCGTTCTGATCTGCTCAGTTAGCCCCAGGATTGGGGGTCTGGCCTGAAGTTGAACAGCGGCTAGCGTTCAGGGTTGAGGTGACCGATCCGGGCCCTGGGCCCGAGCGGTGGTGAGGTCGGCGAGGGTGCGTTCGCGAATGATGTCACGCTCAAGTTTGGCGAACGCGGGCACTGCTTGTCCTCGGGACGAAGCGCCCCTCCTATGGCATTTTTCAGTTCGCCAGTCATCGGGGCCAGAAGGCCGACGATTCTTTTGGGCAGTGTGCGAAGTCCGACGACACGGTGATCGTCATCACGGCACCGCACTCAGCCTAAGATCTTCTGACTGCGCGCAGTCGAGGATGCTGCTTGATTGATGTTGAAGGACAGGTATACCGTGAGGGAACGCAAAGAAGCGTTCAGGGGGAAGAGGTAAGCAACCGAAGTCGACCATGCAGTAATCATCGTCGGCGCTTGTATCTAGCTCCGGCGATACAAGAAATGGGGATACAAATGAAAATTCAGAAGATAATTGCGGCAGCGAGTGTTGCCCTGTTACTGACAGGTCTGGGAGCTAGCGCGGCTTACGCCGACAGTCCAGAAAAAACCAAGGGTTCCGACACCATCGTCGTAAGTGGCCAGCAACTTGGTCCTGAGGATGGACTCAGAGTGGTCACCGAATCGTACGCAATTACACCAGGCGGCGACCCAGTCGGGGCTACCTACCCGACCACCCCGCCAAAGGGCCCAACGCCCCAGCTCGTCTGGGGGTCAAGCTATGCCTACTCTCAGGAATACCATTCCATCCAGTACACCGGATACGCCAAAGCTGCCGGGAATGTGTACAACGGGGAGCGAATCGTTAGAGTTTGTTTCTGGTGGACACAGGCAAATAGGACCTCGGTAACCACCTGTGCGGATGCTACCTACTCGGGCGGCTATTGGTACGCATCGCCAGAAGCCCAGGCACTCTTCGAGGACTCATTGGATCCCAACGCACCGCAGACTATCTTTAACATCCAGACGTCCCGGATAGACCCAA
>NZ_JPRS01000631.1 GCF_000738085.1 Cryobacterium sp. MLB-32 | reverse complement strand
ATGTCGCCGAAGGCTATTCGGGTAATCTTCGGCTGGCGCTGACAGCAGATTCTTGTCTGGAAGAATTGAGAGATGACTGTGACCCTTAAGCGAATCCTCACTAGCGAGTTCCCGTCGTGGTTGGACCGCAGCTGCAGCGAATATGTCGGTGATTTGGTTACCCAAGGCGGATCCCACGAGGAAGCTCAACGTATAGCGGCCGAGAGCATGGCTCGTTCGTTCCCGGAGGGTGCGCTGAGCCCTGGCAATGAGGTCTTTCACGTCATGAATGAGGCGGGTGCGGCAGTGGGATACCTGTGGATCGGACAGGATGTCAGCATCGATCCAGGGGCGTGGTGGGTCTGGGACGTTGTCATCAACCCTGACCAGCGTGGTCAGGGTTTCGGGAGAGCGGCAATGCTCCTCGGCGAGGAATACGCACGCTCGCATGGTGCGCATTCTCTCGGCCTGAGCGTCTTCGGATTCAACACCGGCGCCCAGGGGCTTTACAACTCGCTTGGGTACGAAACAACTTCGGTGAAGATGCTCAAGATCCTCATCTGAGCCTTCCGAAAGATATAGAAAGGCATGACTCCAACTGCCACCTTCGCAGGTCACCCTCGGCGTGATGGCAATGTCCTTCGCCACTGCCGGTTGGCGCCCCCGAGGCCGGAGCTGGACGCCCGCATACCGAACCCTGAACGGGCGCGTTGGATGATCATTCCTGCGTTGCTCGCAGATCGCGCTGATGGGTCGACGAGGAGCACTATTTATCTGTGGCAAGGCTCGTTGTGTAGGCGAGGATGACGAGCTCGACGCGGTCGCGGGCGTCGAGTTTGGTGAGGAGTCTCCCGACGTAGGTCTTCACCGTAGTTCCGGCAAGGGTGTACCGGGCTGCGATTTCACTGTTGGTGAGGCCTTCCGCGATCGCTGTGAGTATTTCGAGTTCTCGCTCGGTGAGGCTTGCGATTCGCTTCTTGTCGGTAGCGTTCTCGGGATCTTGCTGTGTTGATTTCGCGGGTGCGAGTTCGAGCATTCTGCGGGTAATGCGCGGAGTGACGACCGCATCGCCATCGTGCACCGCGCGGATGGCGGACACGAGCTGAGCGGGAGTTACGTCTTTCAAGAGGAACCCGCTGGCTCCGGCTTCGAGACCGTCGAAGGCATACTCATCAAGGTCGAAGGTGGTGAGGATCAGGACCCGACTTTTCGGGTGGGCTGCGGTGATTGCTCGGGTCGCCTCGATGCCGTCGAGTCCGGGCATCCGAATGTCCATGAGGATCACATCAGGATGGTGTTGTGCCGTCATTTCGATAGCTTCGGTGCCGTTGACAGCTTCTGCGACGATGCTGATTTCCGGTTGGGGGTTCAGCATCATGGTGAAGCCCATGCGAGTGAGCTCGTGATCGTCAACGAGGAGAACGCGAATGTTCATGATGGTTGTGCCGTCTGAGTA
>NZ_JPRS01000630.1 GCF_000738085.1 Cryobacterium sp. MLB-32 | reverse complement strand
GCCGTCAGGGAGTTCGCGACACACCCACTGAGAGTCACGCAACCCACCATCACCAACACCGCCACCGCCACCGAGATTCGACGATGGTAGGCGCCAAAAGTTCGTCGCAACGTGCTCCACTGGCGAACGGAGTGATTGGCATCGCCATTTTGGGGCGGCATTGAGACCTCACAACTACTTGTCGGAATTGCAGATTCAGTACGCTGCCCTGCTGCGCTGAAGTCGACTATTCACCAAATCTGGATACTTCCGCAGTCCCCCTTACGAGGACAAGTCTGGCGCGTCCCTATCTGTCACCTTGCGTGGCGAAGAGCGTTCCGCGCAGCTCCCAGACGCCCAGCGACGACACGGTACTAACTCTCATACGACGCGTAGGCTCCCGCAGATTCACCGGTTTCGTTGACGTTTAGCGAAAAGGCGTCCGCAGGAGTTATGAAGCTCACGGCGAGTCGACGGACGGTGTCCACAGTCAGCTCGGCTTTCAACTGCGGGAGCTCACGATGGATTAGGTGGACGATAATCTGGTCCCCGTCCTCGTCAGCGGAATCCATCCGCCATTCATCCCTGGCCCGGTCCCAGATCAGCATGGTCAGCGGAAAAGCGAGCTGCAATTCAAATGGAACACGGTCGGCGTTCCCCAACCCGTCCTCTCCTCGATTCCCGAATCGTTCGACGACGTTCCCCTTACTGTCCCGGGAGCCGCTCAGCCGACCGATCTTGTACGTCCATGCCCCGGTGTGTCCATTTGCGGTGAACGAAACGATTCGGTCTTCACCCTTCGTGTGATTGACGATCGTCCCGGACAGGTGAATTCGCGCGTCACCGTCAACGAGGACACTGATCGCCTTCATAAGGGCCTTGCTCATCTTCAAACCGTCCTCACCGTGGGCTGAACCTCATGCTGAGATTAGTGCTTCCGCCGCTGGAGCGTCCCAGCACATTGTGGGTACTCGCTGTGTTGCTGAACGCGGCAAAGTTTGGATACTGGCCTGATTCTGATCGGCCACTTCTAGCGAGAGCGTACAACCCCGTGGCCAATTGGGCGATGATCCGCTGAATGGAGGGCGGGAAGCAAGCTCTGAACACGCTTCATATCGAACAGTCGTTGAGTTCCTTTGGACTCTCCCAATCTGCTCTAATTTTCATTGACTGATTCTCTACGCGTCAGGTTTTGCCGGTCCACCTGGTAGACGCATTCTCGGACCGCTCGGTCATCGTCGCCACCGGACGTCGACACGAGGGTCATGCCAATGCGCTCACAAAGCAGCCGTGACGGCAGGTTCTCTTCATCGGTCTTCGCCACGACGAGAACGAAGCCAAACTTGTCG
>NZ_JPRS01000629.1 GCF_000738085.1 Cryobacterium sp. MLB-32 | reverse complement strand
TGGGGGACCTCCAGTATGGAGGCACGCCCGAGGGGCGCAGGGCAGCTGGGTGACCCAAGTTCGGGTGACCAGGACTCAGTGTAGAAGCTCTCTCGGTTTCGGCACATCGACTGCACCGTTCGTCGTCGCTGATCGTTCCTCACAGCTCCTTCTCGCTCTTGCAGTCTCCGTACCTAAACCGCACAATCTTTCCGATTGTGGCCAATCTCATTCCTCATTCTTCGTCATTGGATCTGTCACACCTCTGGCATTAGTAATAAACGAGGTAAAGTCACTTTCATGATGACGGTGCATATCCTCTCTGCGGGAGACGGTTATGCCTATTACACAAACGAGGTTGCGACCGGTGATGCCCGGCGCGAGAGCGGCCGGGAGCTGGGTGATTACTACACCGCGGACGGTAACCCTCCCGGGGTGTGGGTTGGTGGGGGAGTGGCTGCGCTGGGTGTTTCCGGTGTTGTCACTGAGGAGCAGATGAAGGCTCTGTACGGTGAGGGGTTGCACCCGGATGCTGAAGCGATGATCATCGCTTTGCAGGCTCAGGGGAAGACGGCGGCGGAGGCGCACGATGCGGTGAAGCTGGGCCGCGCGTACTACGGGTACAGCACCGGTGGCACGGATTTGAGCGCGAAGATTGAGACCGGTTACGGTGACTTCACGCGGATGAATCATCGCGAGCCGAACGTCACGGAGCGGCGGGTGATTCGGGCTCGCGAGGGTGCTCAGGCGTTTCGGGAGGCGAAGGGTCGGCAGCCGGCGGACAAGGAAGAGCTGGGCCGGTTCATTACCGCGGCGATGCGTCCGACGCAGCAAGCCGTCGCTGGGTTCGACCTGGTGTTCTCGCCGGCTAAGAGCGTGTCTGTGCTGTGGGGTTTGGGTGATGACGATACCCGCAAGGTGATCGAGAAGGCCCAGGAATCTGCGATCGCGGACACTGTTCTGTACCTCGAGCGTGAGGCGATCGCGACCCGTGCTGGCACGAACGGGGTCGCGCAGATCGATGTGGAGGGCGGCCTGATTGCGACGCGGTTCCGGCACTACGATTCCCGAAACGGCGACCCGCAGTTGCATGATCACCTGGTGGTGGCGAACAAGGTTAAGGGCAGCGACGGGAAGTGGCGCACGATCGATTCCAAGCTCCTGCACCGCCAGGGCGTGGCCGCGTCGGAGTTCTACAATCAGCGCGTGATGGAGAACGTCACGGACGCTCTGGGCCTGGCGACAGAGCTGCGGGAGGTAACCCCGGGTAAGCGCCCCGTGGTGGAGATCGCCGGAATCGACGACCGTCTGACCTCTCAGTTCTCGACCCGCTCGGCCGACATTAAGAAGGCCGTTCGTGAGCTGGAGAAGGACTACCGTGACAGTCACGGGCGAG
>NZ_JPRS01000628.1 GCF_000738085.1 Cryobacterium sp. MLB-32 | reverse complement strand
GAGGTAGTCCATGGTGGTCCTTCTCACGCATCACAATCGTAAAGGTTTCACGTGAAACATCCTGGTGAAGAGCAGCACATGAGCAGCACGGCATCAGAGATCGACGGTGCACCGCCGCTGGCCCGCGAGATAGCTGAGCTGACGCGTCGGCGTCAGGTCATAGCGTCCGATCGCTTGCCCAAGCCCGAGAAAACGCGCATCCTCACGATTTCCAACCAAAAGGGGGGTGTCGGCAAGACCACGACGGCCGTCAATTTGGCGGCGGCTCTCGCTCGCCAGGGTGCGAGGGTCTTGGTGATCGACCTCGATCCTCAGGGCAACGCGTCGACGGCTTTGGGTGTGGAACACCACGCGGATATGCCGAGTGTCTATGACGTGATTGTGAGCGATGTTCCGATGGAGGACGTCGTTCAGAAGAGCCCGGAGTTCGGTGCACTGTACTGTGTTCCGGCGACAATTCACCTGGCCGGAGCAGAAATCGAGTTGGTTTCCCTTGTGGCCCGTGAGCAGCGACTTCACCGGGCTCTGGACCTGTATCTGAAGGGCCTCGATGAGCCGTTCGATTATGTCTTCATTGACTGCCCGCCGTCTCTCGGGCTCTTGACCATCAACGCTTTCGTGGCCGCGCGTGAAGTGCTGATTCCCATCCAGTGCGAGTACTACGCGCTGGAAGGCTTGAGCCAGCTCCTGAAGAATATCCAGCTGATCGAAAAGCACCTGAACCCGGAGCTTACTGTCTCCACAATCTTGCTCACGATGTACGACGGTCGAACGAATTTGGCCAACCAGGTGGCGCAGGATGTGCGAGACCATTTCCCCAATCAGGTGTTGGAATCACTCATTCCACGTTCTGTACGGGTTTCTGAGGCCCCCAGCTATGGGCAGAGCGTGATCAGTTACGACCTGAACTCAGCAGGATCGCTCTCCTACCTCGAAGCAGCGGCCGAAATAGCCCGTCGTGGGGCACCTAAAACAGGAGATCAGCAGTAATGGCAGCAAAGCGCACGGGTCTGGGTCGTGGAATTGGCGCCCTTATCCCGATTCAGGACGATCCGTCGGCCGATCGCCCGGTCGATGTCTTCTTCCCTCGTTCGGTACCGGAATCCACGGTCGAGGCTCCGGAACTGATCGCAGTACCGGGTGCGCACCTGGCGCACTTGAATGTGGCGGACATCGTCCCCAACGCTCAGCAGCCGCGGAGCATATTTGACGAGGGTGATCTCGCCGAGCTCGTGCACAGCATTCGCGAGGTCGGTGTTTTGCAGCCGATCGTGGTACGACCCCTCCCGGATTCTGCGGGACAGTACGAGTTGGTTATGGGGGAGCGGCGGCTCCGTGCCAGTAAAATGGCCGGTCTGGACACTATTCCGGCCGTTGTTCGCGATACAGCAAATGTCGATATGCTCCGCGACGCGCTGCTGGAGAACCTGCATCGGGCACAGCTGAATCCGCTGGAGGAGGCATCTGCGTACCAGCAGCTTCTGGCTGATTTCGGGATCACCCAGGAGGAGTTGGCCACGCGGATTGGTCGTTCGAGGCCC
>NZ_JPRS01000627.1 GCF_000738085.1 Cryobacterium sp. MLB-32 | reverse complement strand
ATTCAGGCCTCCCAAGCGACGACGACAACGCCACGGTTGCGGGGGCGGGTATGCCTCTGCTCCGGTAGCCGTGACAGCTTGCCAAGCGCGAGGCGTTACAGGGATTTCACTGAAACGGGACTGAATTGTACATGTCTATTCGGGGGTAGACGAGCCGCTGACGATCACCGTAGACTCTGGACCGCTCCGCAAGACTGCGGACGGCAATAGGGGGAAACTTGACAATTAAATCTGCCACGTTAAGCATCGGGATAGCGGCACTGCTAGCCACTCTCGCGATGCCACAATACGCTGCACAGGCTGCGGAAATAGAGCACACTGACGCGAAGCTCAATTCTGTGCAGCTTGAGGGCATTTATAGCGCTGCCGCGCCTGAGGTGTTGGAGAACAAACACCTCGATGTCAAGAAGAATGGTTCCGCTCTCACGGCGACCACTTCTGAGACCATCGGCGCCTCCATCAGCGCAAAGGCGTCTTCTCAAACTGTCGAAACTACAACCACCATCCCGCTTGATTCCAACTTCCCCATCACTCTGGAAGGGGGGTCCAAGGCACTGAGCGGTGCGGGAATCAAGTTGCCCTTTGCTGACGTGACCCAGGCCGCCACGGTCCTCGAAGACGGGGTGGCCCTCTTTGATCACCTGAACGGATCCTCGTCTGTTCCCCTCGTCAAGTCGGACGGTTCCGTGCAGATCACAACAATCATCAACGGCGCCGACTCGCCGACTCGGTACGCCTACGAGACTTCAATTCCCGGAACGGCTTCTATCGAGACGCTGGAGGGTGGATCGCTGGTTTTCCAGGACTTCGACGGTGATTTCCTCGCCGGGATAGCGCCGGCATGGGCGAAAGATGCCAACGGCAAGGACGTTCCAACGCGCTATGAAATCAGTGGAACGACGGTTACACAGATCGTAGATCACGCCACTGCGTCCGGTATTACCTACCCGGTTGTCGCCGACCCGTGGTTAGGCGTCGACCTTTTCTCCACCACGTACCTTGGCTCCTCCAACGGTCAGCAGACCGTCAACGCTCGGAAGTCCGCTTGGGGGCAGGGCATCCATGGGCCGGGGACCGGGCAGGTTATTTTCTGGAATGCGGGATGGTCAGAGCTGAAAACGAAGCAGCCATCGGTGACCTCGAAGGAATCTCTGCACCAGCAGTATGACTGCCACGTCGGAGGAGGGTTCTTTAACATCGCCGGCGACTGGAACTTGGAACAGTTCCGTCCGAATCGCACTGTTGACTGGACATACGGTGTTGCCGTTCACCACTGCAACTGGACGACTTCTAACCGGTACTGACGTCACCAGACTCAAACCGTGAGGGTCTCCGACGGCTAGGGCAGTAAACCGCAGCTGTCGTTGAATAACCACCACCACAGTCTGCAATGAGTGCGTATGCGAGGGCTTCCGGTTGGGAGTGGCACGGTCAAGAGTCAATCATTTCAGACCTGCGGCCCTCGTTTCGCGCGACAAGGTCCCTTGGGCTCCGCGACACCGTTCGTCCAGCAAGACCTGTCCGAGCGCGTAACCGTTTAAAGGATCGCTCTTCACGCAGGCCAAATAGAGATTGCACGGGTGCAGTGTCGATCGGCACAAGCTGGACATGTCGCCTTCGATTGTTCGCGTTCTAACGCCCGCCTCTGTTTGTTCTGTTCAGCAATGATCGGCGTGGTAATGCGCCGCTGCGACACCGCTAGGCGGATGACGGAGCTGCCGAGCGTGACTTCAGGACAAGCATCGTGATTGCTGTCAGGATCACGGCTACCAGAGTTGCAGTAGCCGTTGCGTAGATGTAAACGGCCAACCCCTGTGCTGAATCACCGCGATCACTTGCAGAAATACCGTAGGCCAATGTGAGCGTACAGGTGACAAATAGTGGCAG
>NZ_JPRS01000626.1 GCF_000738085.1 Cryobacterium sp. MLB-32 | reverse complement strand
TCCCCCACAACCTCCTTGTCGCCGTGAGATTCGAGTATGGCGGCGAACTCCGAGGCGATCGACTTGGAAGCTCACCTGACGCTTACGTCAAGCTGTCGTCTCGGGCCCATCCAAAACTTCGTCCAAATAATGCGGATGTCTCGACTCTTGTGCAAAAGCGTTCGTCTCGAATATTTCTTCACTCAGCCGTTGAGTCCTTCTGTGCGAAGCAAGCTCATTGTGGAACGAGATGGCCACCAGCAGAGATCCAACCAAGATGGAAAGGATCGTTGACGTAATGATCCATGATGAATAGGAGTGTCCCCATTGCCCAACCTCGTTGGTTCGGAGGGCCTGGTGAATCGCGACTACCGACGAAGAGATGAAGAGGAAGCTTAGCGAAAGGCGAAAGGCGAAAGTGGAAATATCCACGTGGCGTCTATGCGCAATCTGGCTTTCCCAAAACTGAACCGGGCTTCCTACCCGACGGTTCACTTCCGTTTCCAATGCCGACTTGTAACCTCCGAGCGAAACGGCTTCAGTATTCAGATGCAGGACGTAAGTTACAAGGACGCACAATGCGAATGGACCACCTATCAACACGTACGACTGTCCATTAATCACAACTAGGGTCCCAAGAAGTGCCAGGAGGGTGACTCCCATCGTGAGAACACGCTCCCCAAGAACCAAGTACGTCGTCAGCCGCACTCCCTGATCTTGAGCTTCTTTCACCAGGAGGTCGACAATCTTCTCCGTGTCCACTCATTTCCCCTCGATCTGACGCATGACCAGTGATTCTCACTTTGCCATTGGATATCGGACTAGGACTTCTCCTCGGTGTCTCACTAGAAGTTCATTTTCACGCTGGAAGTAGCATCCAGCTCCCGCTGATGGGTATATTTTTCGCATTCCTGCCGAAGGCGGATTTTTGTTCTGCCGCAGCCTCATGGAATAGGGGCGCCCTGTGGCGCTCATCTAGATTCCAAACATCAGCTTCCGGCATCAGTGGCTTCCACGGCTAGGGGACAGACGTCAGGTCGGGCATGTTTTGGTCTCCTTCGGGTGGTGAAAACCTAGCAGTGATGCAAGTGCCGGGCTAGCATCGCGTGCGAGGAATTCCTCGCAGCCCTCTAACGGGACGCCTTCGAATCATCATCGTCTACTCGAATCCCTGCGGTGCCGAGAGGACGATCGTCCCGTA
>NZ_JPRS01000625.1 GCF_000738085.1 Cryobacterium sp. MLB-32 | reverse complement strand
ACTATGCGATGAGCCTGTACCCCGGAATCCGTGTTCGCTACGTGAGTAGCGAGGAATTCACCAACGACTTCATCAATTCGATCGCCAATAACCGTGGTTCCGCCTTCCAAGCTCGATATCGCAACATCGACATCCTGATGATCGACGACATCCAGTTTTTGCAGGGAAAGGCGGAGACCCAGGAAGCGTTCTTCCACACGTTCAATACCCTGCACGATCACAACAAGCAGGTCGTGATCACAAGCGACCTCCCTCCCAAGCACCTCACTGGTTTCGAGGACCGCATGAGGTCACGATTCGAATGGGGTCTGATCACCGACGTTCAGGCGCCCGACCTCGAGACCCGGATCGCGATTCTTCGCAAGAAGGCTCAGAGTGAAAAGCTCCAGGTGCCACACGACATCCTCGAATTCATGGCTTCCAAGGTCTCGTCGAATATTCGAGAACTTGAGGGCACGCTTATCAGAGTGACGGCCTTCGCCAGTCTCAACCGCACGCCGGTCGATATGGATCTCGTGCAGACGGTCTTGAAGGACCTCATCACCCTGGACGACGACAATGTCATCGCTCCGGTGGACATCATCACCAACACCGCCAATTACTTCAAGCTTTCGGTTGATGATCTCTACGGTTCCTCACGCAGCCAGGCGATCGCAACGGCCCGACAGATCGCGATGTACCTATGCCGCGAGCTCACCAACCTGTCGCTTCCGAAAATCGGGCAGCTGTTCGGCAATCGGGATCACACGACTGTGATGTACGCGAACAAGAAGATCAGTGAACTCATGAAAGAACGCCGATCGATCTACAACCAGGTCACAGAACTCACGAATCGCATCAAACAGGACCACCGCTACAAATAAATCGCCGTCATTCTCACTTTTGCACCTGTGTATAACCCTGTGGAATTTAAGAGTTAAACGCGTCAAAGCCTGTTGAAACAGGCCGGGTGCCTGTGGAAACTCCACTTAAGTTAACTCCGGACATTCCGGTTAAGTGTTAACTTCTCCACAACCCGTCAACAAGTTACATTCGTGTAGTTCCCAGCGTTTAACTGGAATTCACAGAGTTATCCACAGTTTCCACAGCGGTTAAGAACATTAACGTTTAACTTAAATTTCTCTCGATCCGACAACCTTGACGACGGGAGGCTGGATTCAACGATCCGTTGCAGAAGCGAGCTAGGGTTGAGGCCCACCCCGCCATTCCTCGGCCTTTCATCGAACAGGAGCCATTTCGTGAGATTTCAGGCCAATCGTGACGTTTTCAGCGAAGCTGTTTCTTTTGCTGTCAAACTTCTCCCGCAGCGCACGACGTTGCCGATCCTGAGCGGTGTGCTGATTGAAGCCACCGAGACGGGCTTGATC
>NZ_JPRS01000624.1 GCF_000738085.1 Cryobacterium sp. MLB-32 | reverse complement strand
TCTATGACGGCTACGCCTTCGCCGGCGATGTGGTTGTCCGGGCCAACAACGTGACGATCCGTAACTCCGTCGTGAACGGCCGGATTGCTATTGATCTGCCGTACTCCGGGCTGCTCATGCAGCGCATCGAGATCGTCGGTCCTGGCCCGGGCTATGTCTCGAAATATCCCGGGCTGGGCTTCGTCAACTTCACCTGTGACGCCTGTGACATTCACGGATGGGGTGATGGCATGATGACCAACGGGAACGCGACAATCACGAACTCCTGGATTCACGACATCGCCGCGTCGGGCGAGTCGCACAATCAGGCGATCTTGAGCCTGGGTGGGCCGAACATCACGATCACGAACAACCGCTTGACCGGTGGGCCGGCGTACAACTTCACCGCGGCAGTCTCACTGTTGAATCAGGGCAGTGCCTTCACGAATACTCTCGTGCAGGGCAACCTGTTTGACGGTGGTGGCTACTGCGTGTACGCGGGTGGCGAGCCGAAGGGCAACGCGGCACGCCCCTCGTCGAACGTCCGTTTTCTGGATAACACCTTCGGAAACGCACTGTATGCGAAGTGCGGTTCGTATGGGGCGGTGACCGCGTTCGACTCATCGGGTGCTGGCAACCAGTGGGTGAACAACCGCTGGTTGGACGGAACGATCGTTCCTCCGGCGCTCTAAAGTCACCAAGGCGCGCTTGAGCGCGCGGTAAAGATAGTCCGCTGCCTCTGGACGTACGTTCGTGCTGCGGAGCATCTTCATCATGACCGACCGACAGGAAGACCTTGTGGTTCAGCAGATCAGCCCCGCGCGGATCGGTATCGGTTCCACTGAAGTAGGTGACGTCACAGCCGGTCTTCTCCATGAATCGCACCAGGGGACTCGCTGGCGAAATGACTCGCCTCCTTGCGCACGATGAAGGTGATGCGGCTGCTCCCGTCGGTGTCAGCACTCGATTGAGCAATATTCATTATTAACCATTGACTTACCCGAATGGGGGCGTATCGTTAAATTATTCATTGGCCCCCTACGGTTACATAGCTCCGCATGAACCGTCCGCGTGCGCCACTCGAAACAAGTTAATGATCTCTGTAACAGCACGCCCACAACTGAAAACTTCTCATTCACCACATGCCACACCACCTTGGCATATCAAGTCGGCAATCGCTCTGATTACCGCATGCGCCCTCATTCTCATCGGGGTAACTACCTCTTCGTCCGTCGCCGTCGCTGCAACGTCCGTTTCACTCTTCGGCTCTGAGACTCCTGTCGCCGCCGCTTCCGGAGACAGCGGAGCGGTTGAACTGGGAGTAGCGTTCACGTCGTCCCAGGCCGGCTCTGCCACGGGTATCCGCTTCTTCAAAGGCACCGGCAACAACGGCACCCACGTCGGCCATCTCTGGACATCGGGAGGAACCCAGCTCGCCTCGGTCACCTTCACCGGGGAGACCGCCACCGGCTGGCAGACCGCGACTTTGGCCACCCCAATCGCATTGACAGCCGGCACAACCTACGTCGTGTCCTATTTCGCCCCACAGGGTCATTACTCCTACACGTCCCCGTACTTCACCTCGACCAAGACCAGCGGCCCGCTGAGCGCATCGACGGCAAACGGACGCTACTTCTACGGAGCATCCGGCGGATTCCCCACGTCCTCCTG
>NZ_JPRS01000623.1 GCF_000738085.1 Cryobacterium sp. MLB-32 | reverse complement strand
TATGGGCCTCGCCTACCCGTTGACCCTCCGCCACCGGGACGGGACGCTGACCGAAGTGCTGTACAACGCATCGGTGTACCGGGACGCTAGCGGCAACGTGCTCGCCGTGTTCGCGGCGGCACGCGACGTGACAGCCCTGAGGAGGGCGTTTGAGTCGGCCCGGTCGATGATTGAGTCGAGTCTGGATTCGTTGGTGGCGATCAGTCCGGAGGGACTGATCACGGATGCCAATGAGGCCACGGTCCAGGCGACGGGCATTCCTCGGGTGGAGCTGATCGGGACGACTTTCTCGGATTGCTTCACGGAGCCCGAGAAGGCGGAGGCGATTTACCAGCTGGTGTTTGAGAAAGGCATGGCCGTTGACTACCCGCTGACGATGCGTCACCGTGATGGCACGTTGATGGAGGTGTTGTACAACGCGTCGGTGTACCGGGATGTTGACGGCAACGTTTTGGGTGTGTTCGCCGCGGCACGTGACGTGACCGGGGTCAGGCAGGCGCAGGAGGCCCTGATCTACCAAGCCTTCCACGATCCGCTGACCGGGTTGCATAACCGTGCCTGGATTCTGGACATCTTGGACGCCGATCTTCTCGCCGCGAAACGTGTGGGTCATGCGGTGGGGGCGCTATTCGTGGATTTGGACCACTTCAAGGCCGTCAATGACTCACTGGGGCACGCGGCCGGCGACGAGGTGCTCGCCACGGTGGCGCACCGGATCGTGGCGGACCTGCGCTCCGGGGACCGGGTCGGACGCATCGGCGGAGACGAGTTCGTCATCGTGATCCAGGACGTCGAACATGTTCAAGATGTGCTGCGCTGCGCCGAGCGAGTATCTGCCTCGATCTCGGCCGACATTGAGGTGCACGGTCATCGAATCATGCCGACCGTGTCCATCGGTATCGCCACGTCGACGCCGACGTCAAGCTCCGACAGCCTGCTCCGCGACGCGGACTCTGCACTTTTTCGTGCCAAGGCCTCTGGGCGAGCCCGCTGGCACTTCTTCGATAGCGCCATGAATGAGCAGGCCGTGGCGCGTCGCACCCTCGAAGAAGACCTGCGTGAGGGGATCGCTCGCAGCGAATTCTTCATTTATTACCAGCCCATCGTGGCCCTGGCCGAAGGCCACGTCGTCGGCCACGAGGCGCTCGTGCGGTGGTCGCACCCAAGTCGCGGGCTCCTACGCCCCGAGGACTTCCTCGAAGTCGCCGCGGCCACCGGTCTGATCAACGACATCGGCGCCCAAGTACTGCGCCAGGTGTGCGCACTCCTTGCCGAGCGCCCCGACCTGCCGGGACCGATCAGCGTGAACGTCTCGGCAGTTGAGGCGGCTGCGCCCGGCTGGCTCGCCAGCGTCCAGGGCAATCTGACCGACTATGACGTCGACCCGGCACGGATCGTGATCGATGTGACCGAGACCGCGGCACTCAGCCTCACTGAGTCCGCGCGGGACGCGCTGGCTTTCTTGCGAAAGGCAGGTGCAGGCATCCACGTGGACGACTTCGGCACCGGGCCCTCGTCCATCTCGGTGTTACGGGACCTGCCGGTCACCGGGGTCAAGCTCGACCTGCGTTTAGTGCAGGACCTCACTGAGAAGGAGAGCCACGCCAATACCCTTGCCCGGGGAGTGAGTGGGCTGGTCAAGGGCTTGCGCCTCACCGGGATCGCGGAGGGGATCGAGACGCAGCTGCAAGCTGACATCCTGCGCGCCCAGGGATGGGAATGCGGGCAAGGTTACCTCTTCGGCAGACCGGCCCCACTCCCGGCAACGGAGAGAGAACTTCCTGGAAGGTAGGGCGAGTCTGTCCTAGGGGAGCGAGCAAGAATCGCGAGCCTGCTTGGTATGCAGGCGACGGGGCCACGTCAGTTTCTAAGTTATGCGTCTCGGATTATTCGAACGAGTTGCCCTGTTTTGCTCGAAGTCCGCCAATCAGGCAAGACAAAGCGTGTTCAGTTATCAAGTCACCGGCGTCCCGTAGCGGGTTCCCCTGCGACACGGATGGCAGCGGCGCATTCCGGGCCGATAGGTCGCAGTGGCCGTCGCCCTTCATGGTTGGGTCGTCAGCTCAACTCGGTGACAAACCCGATCTTGTTGCCGTCCAGGTCGGTGAGCTCGAAGAACTCAACGACCCCTTCGAATCGCTGCAATTCTGTGACATTGAGGCCTTGGTGCGCAAACTTCTGACGCTCGGCGGATGCGTCCTTCACGCTGATATTCACCGAGAGGCCGCCGTGGCCTGCAAGCTCGGGGTCCACGGTCAACTGGAGCCAGAACGCACCTAAATCGAATTCGGCAAGACCGTCCAGCGGGATCTGGTCAGGTTCACCCAGTTCGAATGCCGATTGATACCAGGTGATCGCTCGTTTGAGATCATGAACGGGAACACCGACCGTAATATTCTCTGCCTTCATGAAGCCAACCTAGCAATCGCGTCTACAGCGTGGCGGCACTAACTTCTCGGCGAGAGGTCAGATCAATATGCGCAATGCCGGATGAACTGGTCGCACCTTGGCCACGAACTCGGCAAATCAGTCGCGGTGGCCGTTCCTGTATGACACAGCGCTTGGCAGCGCTTGCAAACAGTTGGAAGCCGTTGGTGCTCGATCAGTTGATGCGATTAGCGGTGCGGTCGCAAAGCGGTAGCCATACTTCAGCGGGTTTCCACTCCCAGGCGATCTCCTGGCTGCGACCGTCTTCGCCAAATCGATACGTTGCTCGCTCGTGCTCGCCGGTCAGCGTCCAGGTATGACTGTCGACAGTCAGCGTGTAATCGCGTGCGAATCCGTGATTCTCGATCGTTCGGGCGAAATAGCGGCCGGCTTCAGCGTCCCAGCCCATCAGACTAAGGGTGTCGAACGGCCCGTTCGCGCGCTCATCTTGCACGATGAAGTAGTTGCCCGAATGCCACCGGGCGGAGTGGATGCTGTTCCACGGACTCGCTCCCGCGT
>NZ_JPRS01000622.1 GCF_000738085.1 Cryobacterium sp. MLB-32 | reverse complement strand
TGGTGGTTGGTACGCGGCAGCCGCAAGCAGTGCGTCGAGCGAGATTCCTTCTCCGTCTTTGCGCTGGTTCTCAGTCACAGCGGTCCTCCCTTCTCTCTTACTTTGGTCATGATTAATTTTCGGGCCCGTTTGAGGACCTGGCTGACTCTCGCCTGAGTGATGCCGAGTTTGTCAGCGACATCACGCTGGCGGTGCTGGTCCCACAGACACTGTTGTGCGATTGTTCGATCCGGTTCTGGCAGCGCGTCCCGCTCCTCTTCGGCGATCTCAATCGCCTTTGCGAGGTCGATGCCTGACAGAAGGTCGTCGACCTCAAATTGTTCGGAAGGCACGGTATCCAAATCGAAGTCAGACCTGTTCCGATGCCGCGACGGTGCCGATCGAACATGGTCTATGGACCGCCGCTTTGTCATAGTCACGAGGAAGGCTTGCCAATTCCTCACGTCGGATGGGGGCTTTCGCAAGAGCTCCTCAGCTATGTCGGACAGGACGTCCATGACATCGTCCTCAAGGCCAGCATCCCAAAGAACCGCGTACGCGACTTTATAGAGAACCGTCCTGTGCTGCAGGTACGCTGTGGCGGTTTCACCCGATACTCCCGTCACTGAATCTTCACCGAATTCTATATTTGGGTACATCTAGAAAGTCCCTCATCTAGTAGTCGGTGACGAGGGGGCACGTATAAGGAGGAAGTGCGCCATTCTGGACGGCAACCCGCCATATGCGTCACCCCGGATGCTTTACGTGTCGGGGTTGGGCGGTTCGGGACAGCTGCAGCTGTTCAGCGGCCTGCGGAAATCTCACTACTCGAGCCGGACAACGGTTGTTTGTGAAGCGCCATTTCGAAAAGTGACGGAGCACTCAAACGTCGACCGTAGTCGGGCGCCGAACGAGTTTTCAGAATCGACGACGCCTTGGACGACCCAAGGGTTGCCGCCCGCGGCACTGGAGTTGAAGTCGGCGGAGGCCGGCGATTTCAGATTCTGTGCCACTGCTTCCTCGCAGGCGTATATGGCCGCAATGTCGCTGTTCCCCCGGTCCGGATCCGCTTGAACTTGGGTGTTGTAGTAGCCCAGAACACCGGCGATGACAAGCAAGAAGGGCATTGCGATCATTGATTTCGCGAACCATGAAAGTGGCTGTCTTTGCGATACATGGGGAGGGGGCGATACGACCCGAACGTAGTTAGCTGCACCGCTCCACGTGTACCACCGGTACAGCATGGCGTCGTCAGCGAGCACGCTCAATGCTTGTTCTTCGGTGAGAGAGATCCCCATTCTCTGCCGAGAAACTGTTCCAGAAAACTGGTCACGAAACTCATCCTGCGTCATTCGACTGGCCCCCCGTGCTTCCATTGACGTCGTCAAGAGGTTAGCAGCGACGGTTCGCTTGTGATGTGCACCGGAATCCGGCGTCGCCAGGCTTGTGCAAAGAGTCAATCGCCGCAAGTGGTTGGCCCAGCCGGCGACCAAGCGAGCAGGAGCCTCTGACCCTCAAGATATGAGAACGTGGAGCGCACGATCGCATCGTAGCCAAAGGCGGCGTCCGGTCGGATAGCGCTACGAACGGTGCGCCCCGACAAA
>NZ_JPRS01000621.1 GCF_000738085.1 Cryobacterium sp. MLB-32 | reverse complement strand
CTTGTGAGTAGGCCTTGTTTTGAGCTGCAGTGGAAAGCGAAGATCGCCATTCATAGAGCGTGAATGCGAGGTCGTCGTCGGGCCTGTAGATGGACGCCTTCCTCGGCGCTCCTCGTGTATCTGCAAACCTGCAGAAGAGAACGATGGCCGCCCTATACCCACCGGCTGTACTGATGGTTGCCCCGTTGGCTTTCACGTGACCAGTCCAAAGATCGCCAAGTTCCGCGGCGAGATTGGCGCACTCAAAATCACGCGGGGACAAGAAATGGGTGGCCACCCGACCACGTATCGGCCCGGAAACCGATCGCTTCGAATACATCCCGCGATTAGTCATTCTGGGTGAACTTTTCTAACAGAAACTGATCGATAAGGCTCCCGTAGTCTTGCGACTCTTCGGTCCAACTCGCGAAGGCGGCCTCAACTTCATCGGAAAGCTCATTCTGTGCACCCAGATATATTGACGTCGTAGCGAGATTGGCATGGCCCAACATACGTTGCACCTCCACAATCGGGTCTAGTGAGGCTTTGCGTGTACCGTTCGTTTGTTCCAAGTTCTTCAGCATCGTTACGGCGAAGGTATGCCGCAACATGTGGGGTGTGATTGGACGAGTGGATCGAGTCGGTCCAAGGACAACCGATATCCGTGCAGATGCCTCGCGGAAAGCTCGATGCCAGGAGTCCTTGGATGGCATCCGGCCGCTGAAGTTCACGAAGAGCGACATCGGCTCGAGGCCGTCTCCCGTGTCTCTGAAAGTGCGAGCGCGAAGTGTCGGATTCATTGCTTTCACCGTACGGCGAACACGAACACCGTCGAGCTCACCTGACAACCACGTTCCGTGCGGGCACTGTTCGTCGACGATAAACAGTGATGCATCTGAGCTGGTTTTCAATCTCGACGCGGCGGCCGACATCGCTTGGCGTTCGGTTGCGATGTATAAACCTAGCTTCGCCAAAACGCGCGGCGGAATATAGGCCGACCTTTCCCTGCCGCCCTTCGCGCATGCTTGCAAAATGACGTGAGATCCGAAATCTCCCTGCTCGTCTGCACTGATCTCGCAGAGGAGGAGGCTGTGAAATTCGCCCAATCTCATTCCAGTGGTGAGGGCAACTTGCGCCCCGATCGCATTCCGCATCGCGAGTCGTCCGCCAAAGGTTGTGTCTGCTCCGCCGTCGACAAGTCGCCCCTGAAGCCCGACGTTGAAAAAGATATGCCACTCGCGTTCGGAGATACTGCGGATGCTTGGCTGAGTGCGAACTGGTTGTCTAAGCACGTCACGATTCCCGTGAGAAATCCAGGGAACATGATCTATGACTTGGGCGTCAACGAGATAGGTGAAGAGTATGCGGATTGCAACGGCCTCAACTGTCCAGGAAACCGCAGAGATCGGGCGAGGTCCATACATTGTTCGAGAATCGCGATAGTTGGCGAGATGACTCTCTGTAACTTCAGTCAGGTCCACGTGCAGTGGTTCGAGGAACTTAGCGAAGCGGAGGGCTGCGTACGCGTACTGGCGCAGCGTGGAGCCTGCCCATCCGTTTCCGAGATGAACTCCGTACTCGAACCAGATTGGGGCCGGCCGGATTCCCCTGAAGAACAGAGGCGTCCCTTGCCTGAGCGTCCGACGGGTGTCCAACACCGGTCCTGCGTCTAGCTCAGGAGCAACAGTTTTTAGATTTCGCTCAACGAGCTGAGCGTCCGAGAAGTAGAGCTCCATGGCGGCGCATTCTTGCATCAGGGCTGACACCAGCCGCGAAGATCCTTCCCGCGAACGACGGGGTGCAGTCGTCCACGTGAGGCATGTACAATAGTGCACTATTTTCAGTCTCGGGTTGTTACTCAAGTGCAAAGTGAGGCACAACCAACACTGCAACGTAACCGGCTGGGTTCTCATCACCCTCATGACGGCCGGTTTGGTCATCATTATCTGGGGCCTGGCCGGCCCGG
>NZ_JPRS01000620.1 GCF_000738085.1 Cryobacterium sp. MLB-32 | reverse complement strand
ACCCGGCCTGCCGGAGCATGGTTGCAGCGCCGAGTGGATCACTGACTGTCACCACCAGCCGTCCGGCATCTTCCAGCTCGGACAGCGGCCCCTGATACAGCAGGCGACCGTGATCGATGATGCCCAGGGTGGAAACCATCTGCTCAATCTCCGACAAGAGATGACTCGACACTAAAACCGTCATCCCGAACCGTTCCGGCAAACCAACGATCAGCTCACGCATCTCGTGAATCCCGGCCGGATCAAGACCATTTGTCGGCTCGTCCAGAATCAACAGATCCGGCTCCCCAAGCAAAGCCATCGCCAAACCGAGGCGCTGCTTCATCCCCAGAGAATAGTTCTTGACTTGCTTCTTCTCTTGACCGCTCAGACCAACGGTGGCGAGCACCGGAGGCACTGACGAGACAGGCAGATGTTTAATCCGCCGGACCAGATCTAGATTCTCCGGACCTGTCAAATGCCCATAGAAGGAGGGAGACTCGATCAAAGACCCGATCCGCGGCAAGATCGCCCGCTGATTCGCACCCAGCCTCTGATCAAAGATCTCAACCGCTCCCGATGTGGGGCGCACCAAACCCAACAGCATCTTCATCGTCGTGCTCTTACCCGCACCATTCGGTCCCAGAAATCCGAAGATCTCACCGGCACCGACCTGCAGGTCCACACCCTCCACCACCGGAACGCCCCGGTAGTTCTTCGTCAAACCACTCGTCCGGATAATCGGCGTCCCCTGGGATCTAGTGCCCTGCATCGTGTTCTGTCCTTCAACTAATTGGGACGCAAAGACTCACGTCCATATCAGCAAAGAACATCCGCACGAAAAACACATCTAGCCACGGTAGACAATCGCCATCCGAGAAATGCTTCCCTTGGTATACAGACCGCCAAGAATTGGCGTCGTCCGTCTGACCGCTGTCGATGAACAGCCCGGCTTACGTAGGCTCACTTTGGGGCGTCCGACGTAGGCGTTTCCTACGCCCCGTAAGCCGGACCTCCAACGGGAACGCCCCCGCAAAGACGGGGCCGCACACCCCGTCTGAACGAAGGTGTCCCGTTTGCCCTGTCGCGTAAGGAAATCCCGCCAAGGCACGCCAACTGCGACAGCTGCACCACCGAGAAATTCGCTGTCCCTGAGGAATTAGTTCTGCTGCTCCCGCTCTTCTTCGTGCCACCAAGGGTCTGCGGCCAGCCTCAAGCTAATTGAAAAATGAACCGGCGGATCAGTCGTGCCAGCGCAGCCCGTGGAGATCGAATGCTAGCTGCATCTCCGAATCCTCGGGGTGAAGACTGATTATCTCCTCTTGCTGGATGTGACCGCTGGTACCAAGGCCTTCATCTGCGAGACGCTCAAACACCGCCCACATACGAAACTCATCGCCATAACGGGAGCGGAACTCGACCCCATTCACCAGATCACCCTGGTCGACGCCT
>NZ_JPRS01000619.1 GCF_000738085.1 Cryobacterium sp. MLB-32 | reverse complement strand
GAGCGTCAGCGTGGCCCTSRCCCTGGCCTTGACCCCGGTGAGTGGACACGGGTTAAGCGGCGAGTTGGATCTCTGCGGCCTGTGACGAGTATTGCAGCTCGAAGTCCACAGGCGTGACGTGCCCGATCGAGGAGTGGCGCCGGCGACGGTTGTAACGGTCCTCGATCCACGCCGCGACGTCTCGAATCGCCCGGGCCCGGGTAGGCCAGATCCGTCGGTAGTAGAACTCCGTTTTCAGCGTCGCGAAGAAGCTCTCGGCCATGGCGTTGTCCCAGCAAATTCCGGTGTAACCCATCGACCGGGTGATGCCATGAGCCGCGGCGAATTCGGTGATCTGGGCCGAAGCGTATTGGGTGCCACGGTCGCTGTGAAAAATCACCGTCTCCGGGCGGTCCCCGCGCAGCACCAGGGCCATCGTCAGGGCGTCCTGGATGAGATCGGTGCGCATGTGGTCGGCGATAGCCCAGCCGATGACTCGGCGACTGTGGGCGTCGATGACCGTTGCCAAGTAGACCCACCCCTCCCACGTCCTCAGGTAGGTAATATCGCCGACCCAAACCTGGTTCAAAGCGCCGGTATCCCACTGCCGTTTCACGGCATCCACCGGGTAGGCGTCAGCGTGGTCGATGATGGTGGTTGTCTTCCATTTCTTCGGGCAGATCCCCGCCAAACCCAGTCGTTTCATGGTCCTGGCCACCGTTTTTCGGGAGATGATCTCCCCGTCTGCACGCAGGTCCACGAGGATCCGCGGGGCCCCGTAGACCTCGTCCGAATCGCCGTGGAAGAAGGCGACTTTCTGCTCGATGTGTTCCCGCCGGATCGCCGCCGGCGAGGGTGCGCGATCCATCCACGCGTAATAGCCAGAGCGGGAGACCTCGAGGAGACGGACCATGCGGGTGATGGTGAAGTTGGTCTTCTCCGCCAGCATCAGTTCGAACGCTTGCCGTTCGTATCCGATGCTTCCTGGGCGAAGAAGATGGACGCTTTTTTCAAGAACGCCCTGTCCATCTTCAGATCCGCGTTTTCTTTACGCAGCCGCAGGAGCTCGGCCCTCTCGGACTCCGTCACCTCGGCCTGCCCGGTCTGGCCACGGGCCTTGAATGCCACCACCCAGCGGCCCAACGTGGCTTCGTTGATTCCGAGTTCGCGGGCGACAGTTGCGACCCCTCTACCGGTGGTTAAAACCAGCTTCACGGCCTCGTCTTTGTACTCAGGGGTGAAGTCCCGACGTGATCTTGCCATAGTGAACATTCTCTCTTGTGAGGTGTCCACACAACGGGGTCAAGGCCACTCTCTTGAACGCGTCTAG
>NZ_JPRS01000618.1 GCF_000738085.1 Cryobacterium sp. MLB-32 | reverse complement strand
CTGCAGAACACCCTCCAGGATGTGCTGAAGGATGAACGGGCTCGCGGACTCGATCGGGAACGCCGATCCGGCCTCACCCAGCAAGAGCAGCAAGTTCTCCTCACCGAGCTCGACGCGTAACAACCCCACCGAAACCTAGTCAAACCACCTCCAAGACGTCACAGGTTTGATTCCCGTAGGGGGTTCCCGTGTGACACACTTGGAGCTCCATGTCGTGAGGGCTTTCGCACTTGAATTGCTTCGTTGTGTGTCCGTCCGGTAGGGCTGCTGCCGGTTAGGTTGAACCATGACTGATGAAAACAAGACTTGGCACCAGGAGCATAAAGACTCGTTGACCAAAGGCCAACGGGCCGCCGACCTCATGCGGAACGGGATGGGAAGCTGGCCCTTCGTCGGAGGTTTCATCGGCTTCATGATCATCTGGGCCGCTGTTAATACTTTGGTTCTGGCATCGAAGGCTTGGGATCCCTACCCCTACATCCTGCTCAACCTGTTCCTCTCGATGCTCGCCGGGCTGCAGGGCGCCATTTTGCTTATCGCCGCGAAACGGCAGGACGCCATCGCCGGTGTGATGGCGCAGCATGATTACGACACGAACCTGAAAGCCGAGAAAGAAATTCAGGAACTCATGACCATCAACCGCCAACAGCTTGAGATCCTAGCCGAGCTGAAAGCTATGGGCGCCACCCCGCGGACTTGACAGCCATCACTGCGTTTCAAAATGAATGAGAACTGCTGGAGTTCGCCCTCACTCGACCCACAGCAACGGGTAACCGAACTGCAGAGCAGGTCCGAAGGTCACCCAAATCGTCAGCGGGCTCATTTTGTAATCAAGCGACTTGTCACGCTGCTGATATCGGTTCACGATGAGCTATGGCCCTGATCACTGCGCGTAGTTCTTCGTCCAGCCGACACCCTCATGACTGGGGACGTTCTGTTGCAATCGCGCTCGAGAGCTTGGTCGCGCAGTCGCAGGGTGCTCAGACGGATCTGGAAACATCAGAATTGTTCGGTGCTGACCTGGCATTGCGTATCGAACCACTGGCGACCGGTGTCTCGATCACGCTCGTGTGGGACCGCCCGGACGCACAACATCTCTAGCCAACGCAACGCGGCAGAAGAAATAATGGCCGGTAAACCGCGTCACCTTTTTCTACCAACAATTTTTCAATCAAGACCGGTTCGCGACACTCCGATCGTAGAGGCGGCGAGTTCGCGAGACCGCGGTCGCAGTGTCAGTGAGGGTTGGCGAGTTCAACCGGTCGTTGCAACACTCCATTTTTGAGAGGTGCTGTCGATGCGGTCAAAGTTCGAGCTGATGGAGATGCAGGCACGGTTCTGGGTATTGATGGCCCAAGGGTCACGGCTGACGGCGGCGTGTGATGCTGTGGGAGTGAATCGACAAACTGGACGGCGTTGGCGTCAAGCAGCAGGGGGTCGGATCCCTCGTC
>NZ_JPRS01000617.1 GCF_000738085.1 Cryobacterium sp. MLB-32 | reverse complement strand
GACTTCAGCAGGGCGAATTCTGCGGCGGTACAGCCTGGACGAGCTTCCGCAACTCTTCAACGTACTCGGCGGGAGCATGTCTCTCGTAGGACCGCGGCCTCCGTTAGAGCGCGAAGTCAACGAATACGAGAAGCACGTACATCGACGCTTCCTCGTGAAACCCGGAATCACCGGCCCTTGGCAAGTGGGAGGACGGTCCAACCTTTCTTGGGAAGACACGGTTCGGCTCGATCTGTACTACGTAGAGAACTGGTCGATCATGGGAGACGTCGTAATCCTGTGGCGGACGGCGAATGCTGTATTGGCACGGGAGGGTGCTTTCTAACTAACTTGGGGGAGCGAATACGGCAGACGTCGTTCCATCAATATTTTTCTGGACCGTGAGAGACGAACAATGGATGGCCATGCAGGTAGTGATTACGAACGCTGTTCTCGGAAATAGCGGGGATGCAGCGATCCTTCAAGGGATCCGGGAAGCCTTAATATCGACGGGTGTCGCAAGTTCCGGTGAGATTTCCGTTCACGATAGCGATGGAACCATGGGGAGAGCGCTATATCCGGAATGGTCAGTTTCCCAGCAGGCTTCATATGCACCGGCCGGTCATCCTCGACTGGTTCGATACGTTAGCAGGGCAATTAGGCGATCCATTGTTCGACTCTTAGTCGTAAGTGAACGTGCTCGACGAATTTCATGTTGGCGAGTATGGGCCGACCACTGGCAAATGGGTCGGACGATCAGGGAAATTCGGGATGCCGATATCGTCATAAGTAGTGGCGGCACCTATCTCGTCGACCACTACAACTTTTCGGGGCGTGCGCTGGAGCTCGAACTGGCAAAAGCTTTCGGCGGCAAAGTTGTCCTCTGGACGCAGTCAATGGGGCCCTTTCAAACCACGCGTTCCGCCCGTGATTTTGCAAAAATCGCGCAGGTCGTCGATGCGGTCTTTTTTAGGGATGAGAAGTCTCGCGTTTCGTGGTCGAATGCAGCCCCACTGCCCCTAGTTTCTGCGGTGGTGGCCGACGCCGCATTCGCAATCACCCCAACGGTTTCATCCGCTTCCGCTTGTATACGGGACTCGCGGCCCACCGCCATAATCTCGGTTCGAGAATGGCGGACGGCCGTTGTGGGCGAAGCCTTCTCGTTTGACAGCTACGCCCAGGCCATGAGAGAAGGCGCAATCTACTTGTTGTCGAAGGGTTGGCGCTGCGTTGCACTCTCGACTTGTCAAGGTGTTGAGCGTTACGCGATCAACGATTCCAAGACTGCCACGGCAATTTTCGACGGGCTCGATGTCGAAATAAACTCGGCGCATCACACTCCTTCCCAGCTAATTCGGGAGCTGGAAGACGCTAAATTGGTGGTTTCTACGCGAATGCACTTGGCTATTTTGGCGACTATCGCGCGGGTGCCCGTTATTGCAATAGCCTACGAGTTCAAGACGACGGAGCTCTTTGCGGCCTTGGGACGTAGTGCGAATGTCACGAACATCGAAGATGTTTCGGGTGGATGGATTCAAGACCGAGTCGATGCACTCGAGATTTCTTCAAACGTGCTGTCTGATGACGAAATTGCCGAACTGTCCAAGTCGAGCTCATCCCCAGCAATTCAACTAATCAGGGCGTTCTCGCTGTCCGCTGCGCTCAAGTCGTAGTGCAAATACTAAAGAAGCTCACGTGGTCATTTGGGGATCAGGCCGCATCAAGTGTGTCAAACCTCCTTTTATCTATTGTCTTGGCCCAACAACTGTCACTGTCGGCCTTCGGAGGCTTTGCGCTCGCATACGCCGTGTATCAAGTCATGGTCGGTGTATCGAGGGCCTCGGTCGGCGAGCCGACACTTATTCGGGTAAGCCTCACGAACGAACGTGACCGTTCTGCCCACGTGGGCGCGGGGACATTTGGTGCGAGTCTCTGGCTTGGAATCGTGTTCGCGCCTGTTTGCTTAGGCGTGGGTCTACTCACGGATGGACCCGTCGCTGCCGCGTTCCTTGTGCTCGGAGCGTGTGCGCCGATGCTGATGGTATTCGACGGACTTCGATACTGGTGCTTTGCGCGAGGGCGGGCGCGGAGTGCATTCCTGTTGGACTTTACGTGGCTCCTTGTGCAGATCGTCGGGTTTGTCGTGCTCCTCGCCTCACGCAACAACACTTTGGTTCCGCTAATGGGAATGTGGGGGCTTGCCGCTGGCTTGGTAGCGATCGTCTATCTCACAGCGGTCCGTACCGCACCTTCTCTGAGGGCAGGACTTTCTTGGTATAAGTCCCACAGAGATCTGTCTCCTCGCTTTCTCGGCGAGTATGCGACTATTTCTGGAGTCCAACAGAGCGTTATCCTGTTCACGGTGGCGTTCGTTGGAGTCGAATCCGTCGGGGCTATTCGGGCTGGACAGGTCATTCTGGGACCACTGAACGTGGTAACTGCGGGGATCGCAGTGATCGTTTTGCCAATTCTAGCTAGAAGCGCCAAGACGCGGCTTTCTGCGTTACCGAAGATGTCTGGGCTTATATCCGTCACTCTGGCCGGAATGGCGGTGTTATATGGTGCCCTCGCTATGTTCCTACCAGACTCAGCGGGGATATGGATGCTCGGGGACAGCTGGGCCAGTGGATCGTCCTTAATCTTGCCTCTCGTGCTGGCGACAGCGGCCGGTGGGCTGTCCTACGGTGCAACGTCAGCGCTCCGTGCGATGCAGAA
>NZ_JPRS01000616.1 GCF_000738085.1 Cryobacterium sp. MLB-32 | reverse complement strand
AGTATTCACCGCTCGTTGACGAATGTCGTCACTTGACACTGACAACAGAAGGGTCGTTTAGATGTGGGCCGGGCCCAAGCGTTGGGAAGGCATCCCTGACGGGTATCCTGTAGCCGACACGGAAAGCTTTCGATCGACCCCGCCTTTAGACGTTTGCGCGAGGAGAGCCGAGTTCAGGCCCAAGAGCATAAAGAGCAAGAGATAAGCTGGTGGACTCACATACACTGGTGACGCAATTGATTCGAAAGCATATTCAATAGACCAAAGAACTCCGACAAGGCCTGACCATCGCTCGATGGCATTCGACCCAAATCTGTAGAGGCGAAGGCTTGCTCTGGTCAGCAGAGTCAGTCCAATGAGAAAGGCCACCAAACCGATCCAACCGGTCTCGCCAAGGATTGCTGGCCAAAATGTGTCTGTTAGAAACCGACCACCTGGCTGGAGGCCCCAAATTCCCTCGAACCCCAAATTTCTGTATTCCGGACTGTAATTCGTACTCGCAGTGAAAGTACCAAACCGCGAAAACCCTGCGCCCAAAGGAAAATACTGCGTAGCCAAAATAACCGCACTTGAGTAGAAGACCGTCCGGGCAGAACCCTGCGCATTGAGGAAGTACTCGACGTAAATCTGTTGGCTGACCGCAGTGATCGCCGGCCAGAAAATGACAGTCAACATAGGAACGCCGAGGACTGTAACGAGCCAGGTTGCCGCCGGCTTCTTCTTGAACCCAACCCAAAGGGCGACGCCGACCAAGGCCACCATCACCTTGCGTCTGGCACTGAGAACGGAGCCGGCTAGGCTCCCAACCAACAAGAGTGCTGAAATCGGGCCTCTCGCAACCATCGAGCGATATGTAGCAATTGCTATCGCGGCCAATGCCATCAATTGACCAAAGAATGATGGGTGGGTAAAAATTCCGATCGGAACAGGGAGCCCCAGACGCCTGTCAATCGCACCGCTCGCGCTAAACAGACTGTCCCACTGCAATGGGATTACAAGGTTCACTAACGCTGAGATCAGTATGAGTGCGAGAGACCATGCCGCGATTCTTGCACCCCTGACCAAGTCGTCCTTGACCCAATCGACTTGTGCCACAGCGAATGCGAAGAGAATAGCCTTTAGTAGCAGGAAGGCATCAGTGACGACGAGGTCCAATGAGGCGCCAACGACGAGTCCGCTCGTCAAGCCCAGAAGGCCAAACACAGCAAATGCCGTTCCACCTGGTAGCTTGCGCAAGGCGCCGCCTCCGACCAAGCGCTTGGTGACAAAAGCCAGAACAGCGATCAGAATCATCGCTTCATCGGCGTAGCTCGCAATCTGAAGTTGCGAGAGCTGCACGGCCGTCGGTGCAACCATAGAAACAAGGAGAGCCAGAGCCGCGTATGCCTTTGGTACAATCCAAGCCCCCAGCCCAAGTACGAGCAGAAGCATCAATCCTAAAATTATTGGATTTATGCTGCCCAAGGCAATGACGAGCGCGAGACCAAAAGCGCCATAAAGAAACGTCAGAACTTGGCGTCTAACATTCCCCATGTTTACAAGTATCCACTATCCGGAGGCTTGGTCGGGCCGTGTGACGTGGGAATGAGGTGTTGATTGGCCAGGTTCATACAGCTCGCCGTTCCGACATCTGGCCAGAGCCCGTCAAGTGTCTCTCCGCACCTGTCGGTGCCACACGGTCAGATATGCGC
>NZ_JPRS01000615.1 GCF_000738085.1 Cryobacterium sp. MLB-32 | reverse complement strand
G
Organism: Cryobacterium sp. MLB-32; assembly: GCF_000738085.1. Lineage (GTDB taxonomy): Bacteria > Actinomycetota > Actinomycetes > Actinomycetales > Microbacteriaceae > Cryobacterium. The sequence goes on along the minus strand of NZ_JPRS01000615.1, from coordinate 2,256 downwards.
ACGCCAAGTTTGGAACTGAGATATTCAGCAAACCTTGAGTGAATGACCACAACTCCAGCCGCAGCCTTCAAAGTCTTCCTCTCGACCCACGTCACGATTCGCGCAACCGCCAGACCACCCATGCCCGTCTCTCTGATTCCCAAGCTGTAAATGTCCTGCAACCAGATATTCACGATTGGTTTGCGGCTGCTGAAACGGATGCGCAGCATTGCCAATGCGCTAGCGAAGAGCGCTGGCGAGACCAGCAGGACGACATCAGGATTGTCCCAGCGCGCAAAAAGTAGTCGTAGGCCGAAAGAGATCTCCGAAACAAGACGCTTTATGCCACTCGGACGAGCAGGGACGTAGTGCAGCAAACGCGCGACAGGAACCAAGTCAACTGTTTCGCGCCGATTCCAAGAACCATAGCCAGGGTGAATTTGCCATTCAGGATAATGGGGATGCGACGTCAGGACTGTTATCTCAAGTCCGCGCTCTTGAAGCCCTTTGGCCAAGGCAGCAGTGTAGGGCGCAATGCCGGAGGGTTCCGGTGAATAGTTCAGCCCGACGACGAGCACATGAAGAGATCCCTGAGAACGCAAGGCTTGCGCCTTGCCCGACAACGGCATGACCGTTAGCGCAAGCGGCTCGGCGACGGGCAGGAAGAATTTAGCTCTAAGAGCTTTGGCAAAAATACGGAAGTGAAGTGTTTGCGCATGGAAGCCCCCGTTTGTTTTCTCAGATGATTCGAGATCCGCCTTCTGCCCTAGACCCCTTCAACTGATTCTCACTATACGTGTCTCCCCCGCTGACTGCCATTTCACTAACCACAGGGCCGTAGACTCAGATGAATGATCGTGGCGGGTGTGTTTGTGTGCTCTCACGGTAGAAGCTCAAATCGGGGAGGGATAGGCAGATGGACGCTCAGCGTGCCGAGCCATCGAAGCAGATAAAGGTTATACGGCTTCGTGATGCACCCGGGGAACGAGCAGCCTGGGACCGCCCCAAGGCGATTGTCTATCTGTGGGCAATTGTGGAGTTGCTTTTCGTCACAAACCCGTGGCAGATAAGTTCGGAGCTTCGTATCCAGGCACTTCGCCTCTTCGGGGCCGATATCGGCGCGGGTGTCATCTTCCGTCCGCGCACACGCGTTAAGTTTCCGTGGAAACTACATATCGGAGCAGATTCTTGGATCGGTGAAGGCGTCTGGTTCCATAATCAGGACCACATCCACGTCGCGCACGACGTTGTTATCTCCCAAGAAGTTTTTCTCACGACAGGGAGCCACGCACATCGACGCGATATGGCCTTACTGACCAGGCCGATCCACATCGAATCTGGCGCGTGGATTACCAGCCGGTGCATCGTCCTCGGCGGTAGCCACATAGGGATATCCGCTCTGATCACCCCCCTTACGGTGGTTTCCGGCGATGTTGACGCAAATACGATTTTCTCCGGCCATAATTTGAAACCAGGACCATGCCGGTTCGAGTAGGGGCGCACTCAGGCACGGGCATAAACAGCAAGAATCTAATGGTGACTGTATGACCCACTCTGATCTAAGGGCGACTGGGGGGTTGGGGCAACCTGACGCCCAAGTTGGACCCACTGCAAGCGCTAGAAAAATGCGAGCCATCCATATCGGGCCCGACTCTCAAGGTGTTGGGGGTATTGAGACGGTAATTCGCGCTTATGCGTCCTCGCCCTTCAGCGCCCTTGAGTGCTCAGCAGTCTCGTCTTGGACAAAGACTACAGACAGCCCTGGTCTTCAACTTGCGTCCTTCTCTCGAGCAGTTTTCGAGCTTGTGAAGGTACGACTGACTTCCGGTATTTGGGCGAAGAGAGCGCCGGTTGCCCACGTTCACCTCGGTCATAATGGATCCTTCGTGCGCGAGGGGGCGCTCGTCGTGATATCGAAGAGTCTTGGACTGCGTACATATGTCACCGTCCATGGATCAGTCTTTGTAGCATCGGCGCGATCATCCAAATTACTCAGAATCATTTATGGTTTTGTACTTCGTCGAGCCCGGAAAATCGCCGTGTTGAACAAAGAGGCCGCGGCTGTCGCTTCTGATTTGGCTCCCCAATGTCAGGTTGTAATCTTGCCCAACCCGGGGCCCGTTCAGCAGCGCGACCACGATCCAGAAGATCCGTCCCGCTGCGCACCGATTGTCGTGTTTGCCGGGAGTGTCAGCTATCGCAAAGGTGTTGACACATTACTCGATGCTTGGGACCTTGTGTTAGAAAAATGCCCCTCAGCGCAGTTGCGAATTTTCG
>NZ_JPRS01000614.1 GCF_000738085.1 Cryobacterium sp. MLB-32 | reverse complement strand
AGAAGGAGGACTCAAGAAGGGGGGAAGCGAAGAGTCAGGTCAGGATTGATGCCAACCGAACGCTCCGTGGCCGATTCGTAACAGCAGTTGAGTTGTTGAGCGCAAGCGACAGCGCGACGAAGCGAACGGCCGGCATGTACGCTCTTGTGGCGCTCGCCGATGACTGGCAGGCCTTCGGCTCCCGGGAGGAGGTGCAAGTCTGTATAGACGTGCTGTGCGGATATTTGAGGGCACCCTTAGCCGCTGGCGTGGAATCCACGCCAGCGGTTGAGCGGGCAGTCCGAAGCGCAGGGTATAACTTGCTTGCCGCTTACCTCCGAGCCGAACAAGTCCCGCCCGTCTGGGCGGGATTCCGGGTTGACCTTTCCGGCGCGGTCATTGATTTTACGGTCGACTTCACGCGGGTAAGCCTTATGTCGGGCACGAGACTCATTTTCGGCGGAGCGACAATTTGCGGAACCGCGTCTGTTGATTTCAGCGGATCGACGATCAGCGACGACGCGACCGTTCAATTCGGGACCGCAGACATCTGTGATGCTGCCACTGTCACATTCGAGGGTGCGAAACTCGTCGAGAACGCCGTCGTCTCCTTCGCTGAGTCGAAGATTAGCGGAACCGCTTCCGTCTGTGCAGTGGGAGTAACGCTTTACGACAATGCCTCTGTACGCTTCGAACTGGCGAAGCTGAGCGACGCTGCCAAGGTTGATTCAAAGGCGGCAAGAATTAATGATGCAGCGACAATGCAATTCCGTGACGTGTCACTCAGTGACACCGCGGCGGTTCACTTGAATGAGGCGGCGTTCAATGACGCAGCCCAGGTTTGCTTCGACGATGCATGGATTAGTGACACCGCGCAGGTCCGTTTCGACCGCGCGGCGATCAGTGACAGCGCGCAAGTATGCTTCGGTCGCGCCACGATCCGGGGCTCCGGGCAGGTTCGCTTCGACCGCACCAAAATCAGCAACAACGCACTAGTCCACTTCGGTGCGGCAAAAGTCATCGACGGTGGCACTGTGCAATTCGATGGGGCAGAGATCCGCCACGCCGCTCAAGTCCATTTCAACTTCGCACATTTCGTTGATACAGCGAAGGTGAATTTTAGACGGGCAACCATTAGCGAGCTCGCGAGCGTTCATTTCCAATTCTTGAGCATTACTGACGCCGCTAGGATTCACTTCGACGGCGCGGAAATTAGCGGTGCCTCTGCGATCGACTTTTCTATGGCGCAGATCAGCCGCGGCGCAATAGTTCATTTCCGTGACGTAACACTCTGTGACACTGCCCAGGTGCATTTCCAACATTCGACGATAGGCGCTACCGCCACGGTTCATTTCACCTCCGCACTAATCACAGAGGCCGCCGAAGTCACATTTGAGGGGGCAAAGATCAGCGACGCCGCAACAGTCCATTTCCAAGCGGCAGACGTCAGCGGCACTGCTCAAGTCCACTTCACGCGGGCAGTAGTTACCGGCACTGCACAGGTGCACTTCGCAATGGCGACCGTCCGCAACGACGCTGTGGTCCATTTCGAGGATGCAGAGATAAGCGAAGCGGCGCGGATTCATTTTACGATGGCGACCGTTGATGACAACGCCGCAGTCCGCTTCAATCCGGTTTCGGTCCGCGACGATGCTTTGATCCAACTCAACCTGACAAGAATTTGCGCGAAAGCTAATGTGTATTTCAAGCTAGCAACGATTAGGGACAATGCCACTGTCCAATTTAGAGCGGCGAAGATCAGCGGAAATGCACAAGTGCACTTTGACGTGGCGATGATCAGCGACAGTGCGGCGGTCGAATTCTGCGATTCGTCGCTCAGCGACGGCTCGGCTGTCCACTTCGACTGGGCAGCGATCAGCGGCGCAGCAAACGTCAGGTTCAA
>NZ_JPRS01000613.1 GCF_000738085.1 Cryobacterium sp. MLB-32 | reverse complement strand
TGTCCGCGCTACTTCCTCGATGATTGCAGTGTTGTTCACCAGGGGCTTTGTAACGTCTGACTTGAGACCGAGCGCATCCGCTATTTCTTGAAGGCGAGCTTGGTGCCGTGTCAGTCTGAGAAGCTCGGCATCCTTGGCTTTTCCAACCGAAGCATCTGAAACGTATGCGGTCCGCACCATTGCTACTTGCGATCGAACATCGTCGGCCGTCAAACGAAGTGCGTTCATCTGACGACCCTGCCTGCTCTTAGGCGCCAAAATCCAAGCCGCATGCGAAGCTGTGAGCAGCGCTGTTCTCAAGACCGTCAGATATGCGCTGGGAAACATTGTCTGCGTTTTCGCCATCATGGAAAGACAGAAGTCGAGGGGTTCGGTGGATGTGGCCATGCTGTACGAGGCCAAGTTGGAGACGCTGAGCTCATTGAAGCCGGCATCGTCTCCCGCCAGGGGGCTTCCCCGTTCGGGTTTAGACGGCTCTTCCGCCATGCGTCTCTGCCAGGCTCGTGCGATTTCTGCGAGTCGCCCGAGGCGAATTTCCCAGGCAACGTGTTCAGGGGACTTCGATTCCGTCATAATTCGCATTGTCCTCGCTAAGAAGGGGCGTTGCTCGTAGCGCCTACTGACTTCGAGTTCGCAGCGTCTTCTGCCTAGTCCAGGGAGCGCAGATTGAGGCCTGGCCGCGTGCGTTCACTCAAGTAGTGAAACGGAGTCACAACACAACGGATGCGACTCTGGAAGAGCTCTCCACGTATGAGGTCGGACGCCTCAGGCTCATCGTCGAATGCAACGGCCCCAAAGAGAATCAAGCCGCATTTGCGTCATTAGGTCGTGTCCCCTCCCGGTCTTACGACTCCGGCCGACAAAGCCCAAAGTTCTGTGACCTAGTCTGAACAAATCTTCTTTCATCACGTGATTGGTCTCGACCAGGTGGAACGACAGTTCCCTCGACCTGTCGGTGGTATCTCTTTTCAACCCGAGCTACTGAGAGCCCTGAGGCGACTTACTGGGGCCCTCGGCGCTCGGGATGAACTGTTGCGCTTGCGATCGCTATGAGGTCATCCTTGTTCAGTAGATAGTCCGTACGCGACACTCGTTCGCGACGTTCCATGGTGCGTCGGTACTCGTCCAGCATCCTCTGGTAAGTCGGAAGCACTGTCATGTGGGAATTCCCGCTCCCCGGCCCCTTGATGAATTCCTCCCGCTCGCTCCATTTATCGTCAGCGACGAGATGCTGAACGTAGTCGGCCATCTTTCCCTCCAGCGCGTCATTATGATCGAAACCGCGGTACCGCAGGCTCGAAACCACATCGACGTCAAGCTCGATCCCCTCTTCAGCCAATTTGTCGACGCTGTAGTCGAGAATGCGAAACATGTCGAGGATGTCCATAACCCGCGCGCAGTTCTTCTTGGAGAGTTCGTCGGCAACGCCGGCAAACTCGACCCAATATTCATTGGTAAACCCAGCCTCGAGAACACGGGCTCGCTCGAGCTGGTAGTCGCTGTCACCGTCAGTGTCGTTGGCGTCCTCAGGAAGTACTCGCGCCAAAATCCGGTGCAGTAATGAAAGAGTGTGCCTCTCCTGCGTCGAGAGCGTTTCGGGCGCGTTGGCTCTTGCCTTCAGCTGAAACTTGTCGATTTCCCGGAGTGGGACTACTGCCTCCCTCAGAAGGCGGCGGATGTAGTCGCTCAGATTTAAGCCTTCATCGCGAGCCATTTCGTCGAGGGTGTCCCGGGTGTCGTCATCGATTCGTACGGTCAGTGTTGCCATGTTTGTTCCTCTCATTAGAGCCCACAGGCTTGTGTATGACCGTAACACACAAAACACATTTTGTATTACAGTAGTTACGTAGCAAAGAGAACCCAAACCCGGGACGTGCGCGCGACGAAGGACCCCGTCAAAGACGAAGCCATATCCAGCCGCCCAAGAGCGACCTCGGAACTCTTCAGGGGAAGCGAGCAAGCCCCGATCGTGAACAGGACGGATTTCACCGGGGTCACTGCACACCCCTACGGAAAATTTCATCCGGACGCGTTCAGCGGGCATCTCAATATCGACGATCCCACTGTCACCCCCCTGCGAGACAATCGGT
>NZ_JPRS01000612.1 GCF_000738085.1 Cryobacterium sp. MLB-32 | reverse complement strand
CAGCTTGACGATTACGGGTGTGCCCGCTGTCTCGATCTTCTCGTAGGCGTTTTCAAGGTCATGGGTCAGAACCTTCGGGTCGTAGACGTAGCTCACCACCGTGGCGTTGCGGGTGGACGTCGTGAAACCGCGCCGATCCTGAATGTCGATGACGTCGACGGCCTTTCGGTCGTCGGCCCAGGCCTTGATATATCCCTTTGACACCATGTGACCGCGCTTGACTGCCATCGTCAGCCCCCCTCAGCTCAACCGTAGCTGCATCCGGATACTCCGAAAACGATCGGAACTAAGCATCGTCCCAGTTCGGGGCAGCGCCCTGTGACTGTTTCGTGCTCACAACGTATCTCGGTCGCGCTCCCCAGTCAGTGGGCATCTGGGAGGCTAGCTTTGTAACTGTTGCGCTGCGCGCGATCAGATGCCACTGAATTGCGATACCAGCGCCAGCCGCGCCAGCGATCGTCAATCGCCCACCATGGGAGTGGCAGTCTGGCACCGAAGCGCGATGCCGCAATCGAGTGCCGATTCTTGTAGCGTTTGCGCAGCTGCCAAAGCGGAATGGCCACAGGATCATTCTTGCGCGCATACCGCCAACGCGACCATCGAATGTCCACCGCCCACCAGACCGGCGGATAGCGTTCAATGTCTCTGTAAGAGTGGTCGGCCCACCGGTAGTGCCAGTGCGCCCGCCCCGCCCACCAAGGCAAGTCTTCACGTTCGAGTTCGTGGGGAATCCTCCATGGCGCGAACCACCGAAGAGGTTTTAGTTGCACCAAGCGCCCGAGGGTCGTTCGGTTCCATCGTGTACCACGTGCATCTGTGAATACAGCTTCTACACCCGGCTTGAGGCCAGCAGGATCCCAGAAGGCAGTTCTTTCCTCCATCTCTGGGCCAGGGGGCAGGTCATACTTTTCGCCCGGCTCTAAGCGCGCCCGGCTTCCCCCAAGGCTCATACGAAAGAACTTGATCGGCCTCAACGCCACCTTGACGTCGTAAATTGTCTCGTCGGTCCCGTTCTCCAAAGATCCCAGCGGTGAAGCAGTTTCGATGATCTTCGACGCATCCTCGCCACGAGCTGCTGCCGCCGCTCTTTCCTCCTCTCGGTAAGCGATCGGATCGAAATTGGGGTCTTCCATGCGTTTGAACATCACCCATTGGGGTTCGCCCCAGTTGAGGACTGCACGAACTCCTTTTACCTCGGACCGACGTCGCTCGACCGATTCGTATCTCAGGGTCATGAGGGCTGCAAACAGCGCACCGACAGTGCCGACAGCCGCGAAGACACTCCCAATTGCCGTAACGGTGGCGAGCGTTTGAGTATCCATTCCGTCAGTCTCGTGCATGCGCGACGACGCGGCGGACCGCCAGAAACGATCGTTATTGAGCAGGTCGCGAAGGCGATATCCCTCCCGGGGAATTCCGCCGTGGCATTGTGCTCGAAACTCATTGCCGAAATCAAAACGCGGCCGAGGGGCAGAGTCTGCCTATCTGGGGTACACCCCAGCTGGACATCAGGTCAGGGAGCAGGGCTGCCGTCAGATAACGTCGGTTTCTTCATTCCTTTACACTCCCTGGTAAGGCTCTTGGAAGTGGCCTGACACTGACGCGATTGGACGGTGGCGGGGAGGCCCGGGTGAAATTCTCCCGCAACCCGATTCGGAGCTTTCCTTGCACAGAGTGGCTCTTCTGTCGGCATCGCCATCGATTGAGGTGCTTGTAGGGGATTCGGCAGATTTGGCAGGGAGGCCAGGGGCCGCTCTAAGCGTCGATAGGTCTGACTACTTGCACTCGGAAGGCACGTCATCGACGTCGCGATGCCAATGTCCTGTCTCGTCAACTCGGAGTCCGTACCCGTCGAGCACCTGCTGGATCTCGTAGAGCTTGTTGCCTTCACGGTAGGGCGAGAGCAGCTCGTCGCCTCGGCCGGTTATGTGGATCGCCAGTAGGCGCACAATCATCTGATTGACCTCGCTTACGACATAGGACTCGTCGTGGTCAGGGAACTCACCCCGGT
>NZ_JPRS01000611.1 GCF_000738085.1 Cryobacterium sp. MLB-32 | reverse complement strand
GCCGGGTGCTCGGCCTGAGCCCGACGCTCACCGGTCTCACCGTGGGCGCGGAGCAGACGATACATCGTCGCCACGGAGCAGAGGTAGGTGCCCTCGTCGAGGAGGATCGCCTGAATCTCCGCCGGCGCCTTGTCCACGAACCGCTCGGACCGCAGCACCTCCAGAACCGCAGCGCACTCCAGCTCGGTCAGCGCCCGCGGCTGCTTCGCCGGCTGCGGCCGGGGCCGCGGCGCCGACGGTGGCCGTGGCGACCGCGGGTGTTGGCGGTAGTGCGTCGCCCGCGACCGGCCCACGGCCAGGCACGCGTCCCGCGTGCCCACGAGCGGGACAAGTTCACTGATGGTGGCGTCGATTATTTCTCGGTGTTCGTCTCGCTGCTGTTGGTCGAGAGCTGATCCAACAGAGCCGAGAGTTTTCCCTGGATCGCGATCACCTGCCTCGCCGTATCCAACTCGCCCGACAGCCGGAGATTGTCTTTCCGCAGCCGGGCCGCGTCCTTCTCCGACGTACTGGCTGGCGGTGCTCCCGCCGGCCGCGCCAAGGCAGCCAGCACCCCCTTGTCTCGCTGGTCACGCCACGAGCTCACCAAGGAGGTATACAGCTTTTCCCGGCGAAGCAGCGCGCCGCGGCCCTGCCGATTCAAGCTTTCGTACTCGGTCAGAATGTCGCGCTTGTACTTGGCGGTATAGGTTCGCCGCCGAGCACGCTCGGGAACCTGGGGATCGGGAACATCTTCCATCCCTACAGCCTGCCCGGTCAAGCCGGGTCCTGTCATCACTGCGTCCGTCAAGGGAAACTCCTTCCCCGCCCTCTACGACACTATTCGGGACGATCCCGGTGCCTTATCCAAGGTTGACAGAGAGGGGCAGGCCCGGCCTAGCAGCACGGCTCGATGCGCAACTCACTGTTGCGCAACGGTATGTTGCGCGCGACGGTGAGCGCAAATGGTGGTCTTCGAGATGATGTCGCCGTGTGTCGTGTGGTCGCAAGCCGCATATACGCCGATAGCTTCATGACGTGAAGATCTCTCTCAACCATTCAGCCACCGCCACGTTGCACCGGAATCTGGTGGTTTGCTCATGACAATCGAGCATCTGGCCACCACGAAAGCATTTGCGCTCATTGGTGAAATGACGTCAACCCGCAATCTCCTCGGCTATGGCGTGAAAGTTCTACGCGGGGCACGTTTCCCGGAAACCACGCGGGATCCGATCATGACTATGCTGTCAATCGGTGTGGAAAAGCTTCTTAAGTTGACGGTCGGCGTCGTTTCACTCGACGAGACGCAAGCTTGGCCGTCGAAAAAAACAATGATGAGTTATGGCCACGGAATAGCAGCGCTATTCGACCATGTGATGGCAGCAATTCTCGACCGGACGACAGACAGCAGCGACTACGTGAGAGACCTAGTTGCCGGCGTTCTTGCCGATCCAGTTTTGCCCCCTCTACTGGCAGCTCTTGACCGCTACGGCATGTCCGGTCGTTTCTACAACCTGGACATGCTCGCTGATGTCCCGCAAGTAGACCCCGACCCATCGAGGATGTGGGACTCGGCCGAGCAAGCAGCACTCGGTGATCCCGGCATCGCCGAACTCCAACGCGTCGCAACGGAACGGCTATCCGATAATGGTGCCTGGGATTCCTTCTACTCTGCGGTTCAGGGTCACACTGCTGACAGCATCGAGCAATTGTGGCTGATGATCTCGCGCGTCGGCATCAATAACGCGCTCGGAACCACTGGCGCAACGCTTGGGTGGGAAATTGCACCTGACTCAGTCGGGAGACAAAGTTGACGCTAAAGCTAACGGCAATCTCGTGAGCTTTTTAATGTTCAGGCACGAGGATACTTCCGTGATGGTCGTCACCGACACTCTCGCGACAACTACTGACGGTACGGCTCTCATGTTCCAATCGAAGGCGTGGGCGCTTCCGCATTTGAACATGGCGATCGCAGCCACGGGCGTCGCAAATCTTGGATCAGCTTGGAACGAATTCTTACTCAGCAGCGCGGTCGTTCAGGATATGCGGATGATCGATCGCTTCGCACCAGAGGAGCTTCGACTCCTGTGGCAACAAGTCCTGGACAACGGTCCCAAGGACACGAACATCACTGCAACGATCTACCACTTTGGCTTCGAGAACGGTTCCGATCGAGCTGTGCGGTACGTCTACAGGTCGGCAAGCGACTTTCGGTCCGAGCGCATTGAGGACTCCGGCTTCGGCGTGAAGCCCGCACCAAGAAACTTCACCATTGTGGAGCCAGAATCGAGTGACGAGATCGTCGAACTTGCTCTTAGAATTCGCGGTGAGCAGGACGAGCTGCCGCCCGCGAAGAGAATTACCATCGGAGGCGAGTTGCAGATGATGTTCATTCAGAACCGTCTCACCCAGACGATGAGGATTCACCGCTTTTCTGATTATGAGAACGCGTGGCAGAAAATGGTGGACCGTCTTGCGCAGGCTTCCGAGGAGGGACCATTGGGCCTGGTCTGAAACAAAATGCAAATGGGTACGATCATTCAGGGCCGGAACAAGTGACCAGCAAGTTACGGCAGAGTCATAAGATGACCCACGCAACCGCCCTCGGCGCACAACCCAACACAGAGCAGGCGATCTACCTATACGAGGGCAATGAACCGGGCCATATCGAGTGGCGACACCTGCGCGACCTCACTGTCGCTGACTATGAGGCCGTCGGCGCGGCACTGACTGAGATTCAACACTTCCTCACTGGCCAACTCAACCGGTTGCTGCTTGTAGAGCAGGACCTGCGCGATGAAGTTGGGCAGCTTGAGCTACAGCTCCCCGATCTCGACCGTATGCGGCAGGCGGAAATATGGGTGCCCCGACTCGACCTTCGCGTTGTTCATCTAAGCGTTGGACTTCGCATGTACGAGGAGTACGCCCTCGCGAGAGCGACTCGAATATGGGGTAGAGAATCAAATGGGTACAAGGAAACGCGAGCACTCTTTCACGGTGTGTACGACGCGTCCCAGGCGTACCGGATCGTTTACTACCTCAGGAACGCCCTTGTCTGGCTATGTCAACCCAAGTCGGACCCACCAGGGCAATCTAAGCCGGACCCACTTCGGGCGAAGCGGGGTGTCGCGGGCAACCGAACCGGGACCCACCTCCGGCTGTTGCGGTCATCC
>NZ_JPRS01000610.1 GCF_000738085.1 Cryobacterium sp. MLB-32 | reverse complement strand
CTCCCGCAATCACGTCCACCATGGAGAAAGGAACAGGATCATGACCACCACGACTACCATCACCGCGACTCTCCGGCGTCGTCGGGGACTGACCGAGGAGGCCGCGGACGCTGCCATCGATCAGGCCTGCCGGCGGCTTCGTCTTCCCACGATCCGCGCCGTCGTCGGGGAGACGACCTCGGTCGCCCAGAAGGAGCAGCTGTCCTATCAGGGGTTCCTGGCGGAGCTGCTTCTGGCGGAGTGCGACGACCGCGACCGGCGCTCTTCCGTCCGCCGGGTCAAGGCCGCTGGATTCCCGAGGGACAAGTGGCTCGGGGACTTCGACTTCGACGCGAACCCGACCATCAACCCGGCCACGATCAATACCCTCGCGACCGGCGACTGGGTTCGCCGCGGCCAGCCGCTCTGCCTGATCGGCGACTCCGGGACCGGGAAGTCGCACCTACTCATCGCCCTCGGCACTGCTGCGGCGGAGAAGGGATTCCGGGTGAAATACACCCTCGCGACCCGGCTGGTGAACGAGCTGGTGGAGGCCGCAGACGAGAAGACCCTCGCCCGGACAATCGCCCGATACGGCCGGGTCGACCTACTGATGATCGATGAACTCGGCTACATGGAACTTGACCGCCGTGGCGCCGAACTTCTCTTCCAAGTCCTCACAGAACGGGAGGAGAAAAACTCGGTCGCGATCGCCTCGAACGAGTCGTTCTCCGGCTGGACTAAGACGTTCACCGACCCGAGGCTCTGCGCGGCGATCGTGGACCGGCTCACCTTCGGCGGCAACATCGTCGAGACCGGGACCGCCTCCTACCGTCTCGCCCACACCCGCCAGAATCTGCCGGCCGCCGGCTGAGACGAACTGTCAGCAGCAGTCACACGCCTGAACGTCACGCTCGCCTGTGAGGGCGGAGACGGGGACCTTGCAAGCGTCGCCGCGCCAGGCCTCGAGTCCTTCGCGGACGGCGAAGACGACTATCACCAGCGCTGCGACGGAGTCCGCCCACGCCCACCCGAGCAGGGTGTTCAGCAGCAGTCCGACGAGCAGCGCTGCGGAAAGATAGGAGCAGATCAGAGTCTGCTTGGAGTCGGCGATGGCGGACGCCGATCCGAGTTCGCGGCCGGCTCGGCGTTCGGCGAGGCTCAAGAACGGCATGACGGCGAGGCTCACCGCGGCCAGGACGATGCCGATGGGGCTGTGTTCCGCTTCCCGCAGTCCGAAAAGGGACAGCCCGGCGTCGACGGTCACATAGGCGGCGAGGGCGAAGAACGACCAGGCGATGACCCGCAGCGCGACCTTCTCCCGCTTCTCCGGGTCGGGGGCTGCGAACTGCCACGCGACCGCCGCGGCGGAGAGCACTTCAACGATGGAGTCGAGGCCGAATCCGATCAGCGCCGCCGAGGACGCGACCGTCCCGGCAGAAATGGCGATGACCGCCTCGATGACGTTATAGGCGATCGTCGCCGCCACGATCCACCGGATCCTGCGGCGCAGCAACTGCTTCCGGATTGGGCCGACGACCCGGATCCGGCCGACTGCGGGCGCGGTCATGCTCCCGTCCCGCAGCACAGCGGCACTTCGCACGCCTCGTCGACACAGTCGAGACCGTCGTCGACGGCGAGCACCACGTCGACGAGGGCCAGCAGCGCCCGGGTGACATGAGGATCCGCGATCTCATACCGGGTCGACCGGCCCTCCGGCACGGCTGCGACGATGCCGCAGCCGCGCAAGCACGACAGATGATTCGACACGTTGGACCGGGTCAGCTCAAGCTCCGTCGCTAATGCGCCCGGATAGCCGGGGCGCTCGAGCAGTGAGAGCAGGATCCGTGATCTGGTCGGATCCGCCATCGCGCGACCCAAACGGTTCATCACATCAGCACGGGAGGCAATAGTCAGCATTCACTGACATTACATCGAACGCTGACCTATCCGCAACACCATCAACGCGGTGGGTCCGGCTTAGATTGCCCTAGTGGGTCCGAAATTCCTTGACATAGTCAAGTTTTCACGGCACACCCGATCTTGACTCCTGGCTTCGAGAAAACGCCATCTCTACTATCGTGATCTGCGGCATCACCACCAACCACTGCTGCGAAACAACGGCACGCATTGGCGGAAACCTGGGATACACCGTCTACTTTGCGGTAGATGCCACTCACACATTCGACAGGGCAGACCTCGAAGGCGGCTTAATCAGCGCGGCGGAACTTTCCCGAATAACCGCGATCAATCTCCACGACGAGTTCGCCACCGTCGTCCTCTCGCACGAACTTCTCAACCACTAAAAACGTCCCGCTGAGGGTTGGTCTCTGAGACAAACGGCTTGATGGCTGCTCATGCACCGGTTTCAAGATTCTTCAAATGATTCAACAGCCCGCGTTCTAGTTCGGTCTGAGGCCAGACCCGCCGGCTAATTGCGGGCACATTAGATTTCAAGTCCCATCTGTACCGGTTTGCAACGCTTCGCGATTCCGTCAACGTGATCCATGCAGCATTCGCCCCAAACCCCGCATTTACCCCGCACATTGAGCCTGCCCCTCAGCGAATCAAGTGATCACAATCCCAATGATTCATTGGGATCCATGACCGTATTGAACTCCAATAATTGCCCAATATTTGCCGATAGATAATCGTGGTGTCGCGGGTTCAATTCCCGCTCCCGCTACACATAAAGGCCCTTTGATCGGTAATTCTATCGGTCACGGGGCCTTTCTTTTTGCCCGGATGTTGGCCGACTCCGCTCTAGATTTGAGTTTCGGGGCATGCTCTGTAGCGTGCCCTCTCTCGCATCCGGCAGGTAGTGGGCTTCCCCTTCTCCTAGCGCTCGGAGCGCGGAG
>NZ_JPRS01000609.1 GCF_000738085.1 Cryobacterium sp. MLB-32 | reverse complement strand
GACGAGCTTCCCCGATGCGGTCGTGGTATCGATGGCCGCACCCTCTCCGGTGAGCACTTTAAGGCCGATACCTCTATCGGTGAGGTCATGGACCGTGTTGACCAAGTGGCGCAGATCTCGACCGAGCCTGTCGAGTTTCCACACCAGGAGCGTGTCTCCGTTGCGGAGTGCTTTCAGGCAGGCTAGTAACTGGGGACGGTCGTCCTTCTTACCAGAGGCATGATCTTGGTACAGGTGGTCTGGGTCGACACCGGCGGCAACAAGAGAATCACGTTGCAAGTCGGTGCTCTGTGAACCGTCAGCTTTGGAAACGCGCATGTATCCGACGAGCATGCTCAACCCCTGTCATTTATACGTTCGATTGCGTGACAACACAATGGTAACGGTTGGAGGATCCGAAAATTGTCAGATATGCCGTCACTTATTCTCCATTCCACTAACGGTTAGAGCGAACATAAAGTGACCAGGCCGGCGATAGAGCCTCTCACGTTAACTTGACGAGCCGCGAATGCCGGCACAGGAGTCACATATCCCACCAAACATCACGAACACATGGATAGCCAGCGTCTATGCCCGACCTCCACGCGGAATCTTGCACTGGAAGCGTGAGGCCGGATGGTGCTGGTACCCCTTCAATCTCACGTTCTCGGGTCTCGGCCAGTCTCAACCAATATGTGAACGTTGACGAAGCATAGATACCATCCTTGGGCAGAACAGACGTCACAACTCGATCTCCGGAATGACAGTTCTACGCTTCTGCGAGACTCCTGTACCGGGGAGGTCTATCGGCAGAGGAGTCCGACTAGACGGCGCTGATTTCGTCAATCGGCCCGCGGGTAAGAGTTGCCCCGCTGTCGTCAATTCGTCGTAGCGTTGGAACAAAACCCGCTGTCTGTCGGGCTCGCCCGTCAAGGTGCCTCGGCTACCGAAAGCCTTGTCCACAACACGGTCGAGCGCATTGTGGGCAGCGATGAGCGCAGGGTCCATCGCGAGCGGATTGTAGTGGTCTGCGAGTGACCGTTCTGGGTGAAGCTTTCTCGCCTCGAGCACCTTCTCCCCAGCAGTGATAACGGCAATGCGCACGGCAGCTGACACCTTTGGGAGCGGCAGTGTGTTCCACACGAGAGTGTTTGTGAACCGCGGGTCTGATTTCAACCGCCCTCCGACGGTTTTCTGCCACGTGATGAACATGCTCGACGCTGATACCGCGAATGCGAACCCATCCGCGTCCGGAGTCGTATAGACAAGGTTTGAGGCGATGACTTGCGGGCCGAGTCGCTCGGCCGTCATGTAACGTCGCGTCTCTGAGCCCACGCTCGGAATTGCGAGATAGGCAGTGTCCGGTTGGCTATCGAAGTCAAAGAGGTTGGGACGATCAGCCCAGTCCTGCGTCGCTTTCCTGTCGCTATTGAGACGGTGCTGCCGAACGCGCCCGAGACGGTCGCGGAGGACGGCAGATTTACTGATGTCGGAGGGTTCGACGTCACGCAACCACAACACCCAGCGCATTTCATTCCGTAAGAGCTCGCGTGCGCCGACGTACCGGCGCAGGTATTTCGCCGCCGCCGCATCTTTCTTGATCTCCTCGTAGTCCTCCGACTCGACGACGAATCCTCCGCCGTCGTTTGGGCGGCTACCGAAAGACACCTTTCCAAGTTCGGGGCTGAGCGGTTTACTTCGGGTATCGACAAGCGAATTCGGACCGTCAATGAGATATGCATTGATGCTGCGGACAGCCTCACCTCGAGGGTCTGCGCGCAGGCTGTCGTAGAAATAGAGCATCGGAGCGGGCATGTTTCGTCCCCCGCGGTCAAACCCAATGATGACGCAGTGCACAGCTGCTGCGCTCGGCGCCTCCGATGTCCATGCAAACGTCCGGTGTGCGAATCTGATTCGCCACCCTGACGTGAACATTGGACCAAAGAGGGTAGGGACCGGCTCGCCCTGGGCAATGGAGTTCGTAGAGACGAAAGCGAAGCGGCCGCCGGGGTGGGAACCAAAGTAGTCCATGGCCTTCTTGTACCAGGCGGTCACGTAGTCGAGCCGGCCGATGTCCTTCCGGCCCCAGACCAGACGCAGATCCGCGGACTGCTCGTCGCTGCGAGTGCCATGCCCTAGGAATGGCGGGTTACCGACAATTATCGTGTTCGGCGTCGGGGTGAGGACATCACCCCAGTTCATGCGGAGTGCGTTGCCTACGTGGACAGTAGTTATCGTGTCCAGCGGTAGCGCTTCCGGGGCCATGCCCAATTCGAGTTCCATGGCCTGATTGGCCTGGTGGTCCACAAGATGCAAAGCGGTCGACCCGATCCGTGCCGGCCACTCCTCAATTTCAATGCCAGCAAAGTGCTCGAGCCTGACGACAAGGTCTTCCCGGGTGAAGAACATCTGCGGCAGTTCGCTTGTGTCGCCGATTTCACGGAGACGTACCAGGATGGCGAGGTCGAGGGCACGAAGCTCGCGATAGGAGACAACGAGGAAGTTGGAGCATCCTGCGGCGGGATCGAGAACGCGAATGGTACCGAGGTGAGCTCTCAATTTCTTGAGTCCTTGGACGCTGTGCTGTTCGTGGGCGAACCGGTCGCGGAGCTCATCGAGAAACAGCGGCCCGAGAGACTTGAGGATATTCGTCTCAGTTGTGTAATGCTCGCCAAGCTTGCGTCGTGAGGCCTTATCTTTCACCGCCTGAAATAAGGAGCCAAATATGGCCGGACTTATTGTGGACCAGTTGAAGTTGCAGGCCTCGAGCAGCCTGCTTCGCATCTCTGAATCAAACGACGGAATGCTGATCGATTCTCCGAATACCCCGCCGTTAGCGTATGGAAGTCGTTGCAGGTATTCATCGAGGTTCGAGTGGTGGGTGCGCTGATTCAGCACCTGGAAGAACATGGCAATCTGCGGCCCCAGGTCAGAGCCGTCCTCTTGAGTTCGGTCCTTGATGAAGTCCGTGAACAAGTCACGGTCCCAGAGGCCCGAGTCGTCGGCATACATGGCAAAGAGCACCCGGACGAGGAACACTGAAGCCTCGTGGTCCGGGTATCCAGACTTTTCGAGGGTCTCGTAAAGCGAAGCCATGATGCGCGCAGCACGAATGGAAGCTGTTTCCTGCGCCGCAGAGCCGAACGAGCGGACTTGGTACCCGGCAAGGAATGCCAGTTTGTCTGCCTTCACACGCATATCAAGTAGCGCGAACTCCTGCACCGCGCCGTCGGTCCGATCGTGGAGGTCGAGCACCCGGAAGCGGTGGAAATCTGAGGTGACAACCCACCTGGGCGCCTCCGCGTCGGTGAGGTCATCGATATAGTCCAACGCCTGCCGCTCAGCTTCTTCGAGGTTTTTACCGGCGGACTTCATCTCCACCAGGCACAGGCCTGGCACAAGCGCATCAATGTACCCGCCGTGACCAGTCGATGATCGTTTGGCCCGGCGTTCGTATGCGGCAGCCTTTGTTTCAGTAATGCCGTAGACGCTCAGGAGATCACGGACAAACGACTGAGCCTGCTGCCGCTCCTCCCCGGGCTCGTCTTTCCAGTTAGATACGAATTTTGCCGCTCGTTTGCGAATCTCGTTCATGGAACTCGTCGCCACCGGACGCCTCACCTTCGTTCACGGGGATGAGTTCGCGAACAACTGACCGTGGCCGTCCCCACACCGCACAGGTCGACCCTACCGCGTCCCCCGTGGAAGGGTGCTTACGCGGTTCTTGCTGAGCATTCTAATGATCGGGCTGTCAAAGGAGCTGACTTAGCTCGGACGATCGATCAGCAACTCCGAGCTAAGTCAGCTCAAGTCGACGGACCCGAAAACGAGGGTGTGCACTGGGGCTTTATCTACCGGACACTCCCCCGGCTGGGGAGCAACTACGACATTTGAGGAGGCGACCACCGTTTATCCGTGGGTTATGGCGATTGATTCCTTAAGCTGACGCGCCACTGTCTTGAAGCGCGCGCCAGCTGCAAAAGCCCGCAGATGAGCCAGAACCTAGAGAGTGAGCGCTGCGGCCTGGAGTTCCACGCGCAGATCGTCCTTCCAATTCGAACCGGGATATTCCACGTAGCTCAGGCCCGCGAGGTCAGACGGGCGTTCAACATCCTTATCGACGACGACGACAATGTTGTCGCGGCCGATTTTGCCGATGAAGTAGCCAAGTTCAAGCACGACGTTCTGACGGGCGCGAAAGTTAGGCATCGTTCCTGCATCTCGATCCGCGACTGTTTGGCCCACGTCATCGGGGGTCAGAAGAACAATGACGAATGAGGCGGCGGTGCCGTACGTTTCGAATTTTTCAATGATGGTCTTGCCTCTACCTGCCTCCTCGGCCAGTGAGATTGGCATGACACCAGTGAGCTTGTGTACGTAGATTCTGATGGAATCACGCGCGGCTTCATCGTGGCCGTGCACGATAAAGAGATTTGGCAGCGAAGCGGGTGCGAGTCCCGATCCTGGAGGCATTGCAGCCTGAGGAGCAGGTGTTCGCTCAGGAACGGCGGCCGGTTCTGTTTCCCACGGGGCCGTGACATCTGGTTCTTGGGCCCCGCTAGGGAACCAATCGAAGGGGATTTCCGACAGGTCGCGAGCAGCAATGTAGTCATTGAAAAGCCGTTTTGTACGGGCAGGGGCCTTAGTGGCAATCCAGTCTGGAAGATCAGGCATGGAGTTGACCAGCAGCTTCATGCGTCCTCCTTCACCCGTCCCTGGCTCAACGGCCTCTTCCAGCACTCGACCCATAGCGCTGAGAGCGGCATCAGGGTAATCAGGATCACCAAAGCTAAGCGACCTGTACAGGCGGGGATGATTCATGAGGATGTCTGTGGTCCCAGTGTCACGTCCGAGCTGCCGCCATTCATCTTCGTCCCACTGGTCGGCGGCGTAAGCGGCAACGGCGGACTGTAACGCATCAATTCTGGCCATTTCTGAAGTCTATGGAGGGGAAGCCTTGGCTCGTGACGTGTCTGCTAGAGGATCGGCGAATTCAATCGGTCATAGGGCACTTCCTCGGCGAGGGCGCCATGGCCCGAATGACGTTCGAAAGGATGTGTCCGGCCAAGTTGTGTTCCTGCTCGGCGTAGATGAGCCGCCTCTGCCAGAAGTGAAAGCGACGACACGGCCCAGTATCTCATTACATTAGAACTTATGTTCTAATGGCATCATGGGACCGAACGAGACACCTCTCAGCGCCCAGAGCCAGCACAAGACAGTGCGCGCTGACACTCTTAAGCAG
>NZ_JPRS01000608.1 GCF_000738085.1 Cryobacterium sp. MLB-32 | reverse complement strand
ATCAAGCCCGAACTGATCGCGACGGGACCCAACATGACCTGGTCGTGGGATATCTCGAAGTTGAAGGGTCCGGCCAAATGGTCGTACTTCCACTTGTATACGATTATCGACATTTACTCGCGGTACGTCGTCGGCTGGATGGTCGCGACCAGGGAGTCCGCCGAGCTGGCTGAGCAGCTCCTGTTCGACACGATCCAGAAGCAGAACATTCGCCGAGACCAGCTGACGATCCACTCCGACAACGGCTCCTCGATGGCGTCGAAACCCGTCGCATTCCTGCTCGCCGACCTGGGCGTGACCAAGTCGCACTCCCGCCCGCATACGAGTAATGACAATCCATTTTCGGAATCGCATTTCCGAATTTTGAAGTACCGGCCCGAGTTCCCCGACCGGTTCTACAGCCTCGCCGAGGCGCGCTCATTCTGCACCGAGTTCTACGACTGGTACAACCACGAGCATCGCCATTCCGGTATCGGAATGCACACCCCGTTCAACCTGCATCACGGCCGCGCACCCGCCATCCAGCACGCTCGCGCCCGCGTTCTCACGACGGCATATGCCGCCCACCCGGAACGCTTCGTTCGGAAGGTCCCGCAGCCACCAACGTTCCCGACCACCACCTGGATCAACGAACCCCTGAAGGAAGGAACGAACTCAATGACCACCTAAGGAAACTGACTCACATAGGTTGACATCTTCCGCCATTCCGCAGCGAAATAGCGCTGTCATTCTTCAGCGATAGTCACGAGGAAACCCCTCGAGGAGGCACCAGTTCGAACCCCGACTGCCTTTAGCTAATCCCCGTGATTGTGTATCGACGCTCGATACCGGAG
>NZ_JPRS01000607.1 GCF_000738085.1 Cryobacterium sp. MLB-32 | reverse complement strand
GGAGATTACCGAGGCGGCAATGATCGACGGAGCTGGCGGCTCAAAGCGTCTTTTCCTCGTGACCATTCCCATGATCAAGAACACGATCGCGACGAACACGATGCTAATCAGCCTGCTCACGTTGTCGGTCTTCACTCTCATCTACGTCATGACAGCTGGAGGGCCTGGCAACGACAGCACAACCTTGCCTGTCCTTGCTTACAAGGAGGCTTTCCGTTTCAGCAACATTGGGTACGGCACAGCCATAGCGACCGTCATGCTCATCATCGGCGCGATCTTCTCCGTCGTCTACATTCGGGCACTTCGTCCGCAGAAGGATTAGCCGATGTCAGTCACTGCCGCACCGCAGCAGGCCCGCAAGTCCCCTCTCTGTCAACCTTGGATAAGGCACCGGGATCGTCCCGAATAGTGTCGTAGAGGGCGGGGAAGGAGTTCCCCTTGACGAACGCAGTGATGACAGGACCCGGCTTGACCGGGCAGGCTGTAGGGATGGAAGATGTTCCCGATCCCCAGGTTCCCGAGCGTGCTCGGCGGCGAACCTATACCGCCAAGTACAAGCGCGACATTCTGACCGAGTACGAGAGCTTGAATCGGCAGGGCCGTGGTGCGCTGCTTCGCCGGGAAAAGCTGTATACCTCCTTGGTGAGCTCGTGGCGTGATCAGCGAGACAAGGGGGTGCTGGCTGCCTTGGCGCGGCCGGCGGGAGCACCGCCGTCGAGTACGGCGGAGAAGGACGCGGCCCGGCTGCGGAAAGAGAATCTCCGGCTGTCGGGCGAGTTGGATACGGCGAGGCAGGTGATCGCGATCCAGGGAAAACTCTCGGCTCTGTTGGATCAGCTCTCGACCAACAGCAGCGAGACGAACACCGAGAAATAATCGACGCCACCATCACCGAACTTGTCCCGCTCGTGGGCACGCGGGACGCGTGCCTGGCCGTGGGGCGGTCGCGAGCGACGCACTACCGCCAACACCCGCGGTCGCCACGGCCACCGTCAGCGCCGCGGCCCCGGCCGCAGCCGGCGAAGCAGCCGCGGGCGCTGACCGAGCTGGAGTGCGCTGCGGTTCTGGAGGTGCTGCGGTCCGAGCGGTTCGTGGACAAGGCGCCGGCGGAGATTCAGGCGATCCTCCTCGACGAGGGCACCTACCTCTGCTCCGTGGCGACGATGTATCGTCTGCTCCGCGCCCACGGTGAGACCGGTGAGCGTCGGGCTCAGGCCGAGCACCCGGCGCGCATCAAGCCCGAACTGATCGCGACGGGACCCAACATGACCTGGTCGTGGGATATCTCGAAGTTGAAGGGTCCGGCCAAATGGTCGTACTTCCACTTGTATACGATTATCGACATTTACTCGCGGTACGTCGTCGGCTGGATGGTCGCGACCAGGGAGTCCGCCGAGCTGGCTGAGCAGCTCCTGTTCGACACGATCCAGAAGCAGAACATTCGCCGAGACCAGCTGACGATCCACTCCGACAACGGCTCCTCGATGGCGTCGAAACCCGTCGCATTCCTGCTCGCCGACCTGGGCGTGACCAAGTCGCACTCCCGCCCGCATACGAGTAATGACAATCCATTTTCGGAATCGCATTTCCGAATTTTGAAGTACCGGCCCGAGTTCCCCGACCGGTTCTACAGCCTCGCCGAGGCGCGCTCATTCTGCACCGAATTCTACGACTGGTACAACCACGAGCATCGCCATTCCGGCATCGGAATGCACACCCCGTTCAACCTGCACCACGGCCGCGCCCCCGCAATCCAGCACGCTCGCGCCCGCGTTCTCACGACGGCCTATGCCGCCCACCCGGAACGCTTCGTTCGGAAGGTCCCGCAACCACCAACGTTCCCGACCACCACCTGGATCAACGAACCCCTGAAGGAAGGAACGAACTCAATGACCACCTAAGGAAACTGACTCACATAGGTTGACATCTTCCGTGCCACGGTGGAAGAAAGTACGTGTCGCTTCCCCGTCAGTGCACGTTATAGGGGGAGTGACCCCTGCTGCGGTTCGCCACTGAAAACGTCGAGGGCGCCCGAGTTGGCCGCCCCATATCAAGAGCACCGGCGATCTTGATGGTTACTGGCCGGCTGAGAAACTTTCCTGCTCGGTCTGGTCTGCTACCGGAGCCA
>NZ_JPRS01000606.1 GCF_000738085.1 Cryobacterium sp. MLB-32 | reverse complement strand
AGTCCCGTTTTATCTTCGATGTTGTCGAGGTACGCCTGGAATGACATCTCTACTCCTCTGCCGGTGGTGCTGAGATTCGTAGGTCCGACACGCAACAAGATTCGATCTTTCGATCAAGATATCCCGCGCAGCGCGAATCGGACCGGCCAGGTCAAAAACGAACCTTGACGAAGTGAAAAACTAGCGAGCGTGCGAGGCTGACCGAAAGTGGCAAGAAATGAACCGCCCACGGAAAGCTACCGTCGCAACGCTGTCGCGGGCTGTCGCCAGTCCTGACAGGGTCGGGATTTCGTCGACCTAGGCCCGTTCTGCCAGCTGTTTGATCGTGACGATCGCCTCAGACCACATGCCGTGCATGTCGCTGGCCCACTCGTCGGGCACCTCGAGGTCAACGGTGAGAGTCGTCACCCCGTCGGTCTCGATGAACGAATAGCTCTCGTGCAGCCCGACTGCGGGACCTTCGCGGTTCTCGACGTCGTTCTCAATGTCTCCGAGATATCGGATCGACACGAACTCGTGGCGCCGATTCTCGACAATGCTGCCGAAGAGACCGCTCGACGTTCCGTTGTCGTTCGGGCCGAGAAAGCGGATCTCGTCACCCTCGTTCCAGCCGCCCTCGTAGGTCGATCCCTCGTGGAAGGCGCCCGTCCATTCACGGTAGGTGTCGAGGTCGAGCATGACGTTCCAGACGTGCTGCGCGGGAGCGTCGACATCGACGCTGAATCGAAGATTCTCCATGCTTGCTTTTATAGCCGAGACACTCTGGCGGCGCAAGACCGCCTACTGCGCCGGTTCGTCGACGAGCTTCGCAACGTCGAGGAGGCGAAGTCTCCGTCGCTGCCTGGTCACTCACAGACGCTGGCTCTGACCCGCAGCCCTGACCCGGGACCCGTCGAGAACTGACTATCGAAACCTCGGGGGAGTAGCGTTTGGGAACGGCATCCGCGACATTCCGGCCGAATTGGGCCAACAGCGCGATGACGTCGTCACTGCACACCGTCATCTCGGCTGCGAGACGGTCGAGTGCGGTGCCCGCGGGCAGGAGCTCGGCGAAGAAGTTGCGGATACGCAACGCCCCGTTGCAATTGCTAAATAGAGAAGTTGTTAGTTCTTCTCCGGCATTGGCCGCGAGGTAGTCCAAATCGAGATGAGGGCGATGCCCAGTCCGACCATGAGGGCGGCGGCGTTGACCGAGCCGGAAATGATGCCGATCGTCGCATCGTAGGTGACGAGGCGCACCAGCCCGACGACAATCAGGATTGCTCCGCTTGCAAGCAGGAGCACGGGCAACCTCAGTAGACAGCCAAGCGCGGCGATGGCACCGAGTACGACCAGCACGAGCGCTTGGATCAGGTTCACCGAGACGAACTGCAGCGGCGTGTAGTGAAGCAGCGAGAACAACGAACTGAGCACCGTGAGACCGGCGACTATCAGGCCAGGGGTACGCCAAACCTCAGAGGTGGAAGGTGTGGCACCGGTGCGTCTGGTGGCGTTCATGACAGCGCCATTGCAATCCGAGCCGGTCGACCGCGGGTGAGCGACCACCGGGGTCTCAGCAGCCCATCGACGCCGGCGATCCGCCCGGCGGCCGTTGCCAGAATCACGAATTGTGCAGCGAACATCAGGTAGTAACTCCACTGCCACTCTCCGGGGGTGTTCAGCACGGAAAGGGTGATGGCGATGGTCTGCAGGATGCCGATGGCCGCCCAGAAGCGAGTCAGGAAGCCCACGAGCAGGAAAGCGCCAAGGCAGAATTCCGCGATCAGCACACCCCAGCCGAAGAGCGCGAAGTTGGGAAAAATAACGTTCTCAACCAGCCAACTGAACGCCCCGAGCACCGGATGCTTCACCGCATCCGCCGTGTACTGGTAAAGGCCGTTCTCGGCAACCTGCCCGAAGTCGGGCGGGCGTTTCCAGTTGACATTTTGTAGCCACATCAACCCCACTGCGATCCGGACGGCTGCCAGCACCACGCGAGTGGGACGTCCGGTCTCGATCTGGTTGATGACTGGCAGTGCGGTAGTGCGGGTGGTCTTGGTCATGGCGCTCCCGTTTCGTGTCAGGCGCAGGCGAACATCGACGTGGCAGACGTGACCGAGGACCACTGTTCAGTGAAGAGTTCACTCACCCGGTCGAGTGCGGGAGCCAGAGGCAGTATCTGGCGACTCACCAGTGCCTTCTCGTCAAGGGCTGCAACGGGGTGCCAGTAGATACCTTCCGCCGTCACGGTCACCTCGGGGATCAGCGATTCGCGCGTGAATGCGACCCCCTCTTCGGCGACGCCCTGAAGCGCGATCGGACGGATGATCTGATCCGCTCGCGGGATTCCGAGCCCGTCGAACAGCGCATGCAGCTCGTCGAGGGCCGGATCATCATGCGCCGAGATTGTCGCAGCCACCCTCACGGTGAATCCCTCATCGAGCGCCACGCGAATCCCGGCAAGGGCCCGTTTCCAACTCCCGGCGCCGCGGTGTGAGTCATGCACGTCGGCGGTCGGCGAGTCCACACTGATTTGCAATGCAAAGCCCTGCCGCGGCATCGCCTGCAGTTTCCGCAGCCCCTGGCCGCGGAACAGCATCCCGTTGGTCAGCAATGTTGTCGGCAGCCGGTCGACGCAGGCGCGCACGATAACGTCGATGTCGGGGAGCAGGAACGGGTTCGCCA
>NZ_JPRS01000605.1 GCF_000738085.1 Cryobacterium sp. MLB-32 | reverse complement strand
GTTCGAGCCATGGTTCATCGTAACGGGTCACGTCCCGCTGAGTGGTGGAGTTTCTCGACACCGTGCAGGTCAGTTGTTTTAGTTTAGGCGGCAGCGAGTTCGGGGAGGATCACCGCCTCGTCGATGACCTCGACGGGGTTGTTCATTGTGGTCAGCTCGAGCATCGAAGCTTCGGAGAAGTAGCGGCGTTCGCCGGCTTCCCATTCGTCATGTTGCTCGATCAGAACTGACCCCGCCAGGCGCAGCAGGGCGGCAGAGTTGGGAAAGACACCGACGACATCGGTGCGGCGTTTGATCTCCTTGTTGACCCGTTCCAACGGGTTTGTCGACCAAATCTGTCGCCAGTGACGCCGCGGGAACGCGGCGAAAGCGAGCAGGTCGGGCTGGGCATCGGTGAGCATCGACGCGACCTTCGGGTGCGATCGGCCGAGCATCGTGGTGACCTCACGGAACTGCTTCTCGATGTGCTCACGGTCGGGCTGGGCGAAAATGGTGCGGATGATCGACGCCACCATCTCCTGGGATCCTTTCGGGACCACGGCGAGGACGTTTCGCATGAAGTGCACACGGCATCTCTGCCAACCGGCGCCTTGAAAGACCGTCCCGATGGCCTTCTTCAGCCCGGTGTGTGCGTCAGACATGACCAGTTTCACTCCGTCGAGACCGCGAGTTTTCAACGACCGGAGGAAGCTGGTCCAGAAGCCTTCGTTCTCGCTGTCGCCGACGTCGAACCCGAGGACTTCCCGCCGTCCATCAGCGGCGACGCCGATCGCGACGACGATTGCCTGGGACACGATGCGGTGCCCGACGCGCGCCTTGCAATACGTGGCGTCGAGGAACACGTAAGGGAAGTCCTGCGCGGCCAAGGTCCGGTCCCGAAACTCAGCCACTTCCGCGTCGAGGCCCGCGCAAATCCGGGACACTTCCGACTTGGAGATCCCAGTATCAGCGCCGAGAGCCTTGACGAGGTCGTCGACCTTGCGGGTCGAGACACCGTGGACATAGGCCTCCATCACAACGGCGAACAGGGCTTGGTCGACGCGGCGGCGCCGCTCGAGCAGGGCGGGGAAGAACGACCCGGCGCGCAGCTTGGGGATCTTCAGATCGAGGTCCCCGGCGGTCGTCGACAGGGTCCGCGGCCGGGTGCCGTTGCGGTACGTGGTGCGGTCGCCGGAGCGTTCAAACGGGGCGGCGCCAATGAACGCGCTCGCTTCCGCATCGATGAGTTCTTGGTACAGAGTTTCGGTCGCGACGCGGATGCGGTCGGTGACATCGGTGAGTTTGAGTTCTCCCAGCAGGTTGAGCAGGGCAGACTGGTCTAGAGCCATCGTGTGGTGTCCTTTGTGAGTTGCTTTAGTCGGTACTCACTGACCATCCCACGATGGCTCCTCACGTCGATAAAGCAACGCTCAAAGCGGGGAAACCACACCACTCAACGGGACATGACCCCGGCCGCGTGTACGTTTTGATCGTCTGTGCGCAATCCTGCTGGTTGGATGCACCTCACGCCCGCTTGCCAGTTGTTTACTGGGATCTCAGGCTCTTCTGCGTCGATGTCGTGGGCCGGAAACAAGTAGTAGTCACCAGCCTGGGGCATGCAGTTTCACCCGCATGTCGGAGGGGGAGCGTCACGATGCGATCCGCGTTTCACGTGAAACACTGTGCGTCTCTACGCGACACGCGCAGCGGGGTCCTGTGGATAACTCCTGTGGAGAACTGAATGCCATAGCCGGAAGGTGGAACCATGGGGGCATGCCGTACATGTATATCGTGGAGTGCTCGGACGGCTCCTACTACGTCGGAAGTACGTTCGCGCTAGAGCGCCGGGTCTACCAACACAACAATGGCGGTGGAGCACGATACACCGAGAGCCGAAGGCCGGTGCGCCTTGTTTACTACGAGGAGTATGCACGAGTGTCCGATGCCTACGGACGTGAGAAGCAGGTTCAGAATTGGAGTCGAGCCAAACGACGCGCGCTCATCGAC
>NZ_JPRS01000604.1 GCF_000738085.1 Cryobacterium sp. MLB-32 | reverse complement strand
CCGTCGTGATCTTCAACAAAAGGGCCGGCTCCTTCGGCGACTGCGACTCCTCCAACGGGCCCCGGAGTCCAATACCGCTAGTCACCGTCCACCGGTCGGAATCGACAGTCAAGACGCGACATTTGGGCGGCGTTTGCTCCGGCCCATGGGAATTCTCTGAAGTTCTACACATTTGAGCAGCACAAGGGCCTAAAGCCTAGTGCTGCGCCAACTTTTGAAGACTCTATCGAGGCGCACCTGTGGGCTGCGGTGCTTGAGGCACTAGAGCTGGACTGAGCAGAGCTGAGCAAAACAGGCCCGTGACGATCGTCACAACCGCGATCGTGCGGGAAGCCCGCCCAGACACTCGGGCTCGGAGTTGCCGCCAAGTGGGGCCATACTTCCCCAGCATTTGTTGCGTTACTCGAACTCATATTCGATACTAATGAATCGGGACATTCAACAACTAGCTGATAACCGAGTGCCCCCGATACGCGGATGGCAAGTAGTTGGGCTACAAGGGGATGGCCCATTCGCTCCATGAAAGATGTATCTGGCGCTCGAATCGAGACCTTCGGATCTTCCCTAGGTTGAGCTTGTGGAGATTTCAGATCGTGACTCTGGAGCTGCACTCAGCCAATGCGCCCGGTGCGCGCACACGGCTCGTTTCACGGGCTAGAGATATTTCTCAGGGGGATGCATGTCAACGAACAACAGTAATCGGGACTCCGAGCCAGGAGGGTCAGATACTCGTGTTGTGCAAAGCCGCCCGAAGTCGAGCTTTTTTCTTACGCTTTTTGCGCTCATACCCACAGTGAACGCGATTCTCATAGCCGTTCAGGCCGCCCTGTTGCAGCCGCCAAACGACACACTTCTCTCCCCGTGGATATACGTCCTGATCAACAGCGTCGTGATCTTTGCCGCAGCGGCCGCAAAGATCACTTGGATCCTCAGGGCGAACCCGATATTCAACAAGTGGTTGTCGCCAAGTGCAGCGTATGAATCAACTGACGCTTCATCAGAAGACGGCGCTGCCCCCGAAAACGGCGAAGCGAATGGCGACGGCAAATCATGAACGAGTATGCAACAGCCGCGCTCGGGGACAAGACCAGGGTTGTAAGTGCCGTCCTTGTGGATCAGAGCCGAATGTTTGCTGAGGCTCTGGCCGCCGCATGCGCGGCGCCTGAGCAGGGCATCAATGTTCGTGCACTCGGAGACGGTGGGAATGAGGCTGTCCTACTTTCCCGAGTGCATCAGCCTCAGGTCCTTCTTATAGAACCGGTAGATTCAGGACCCCCGCTTGATTTGATCGTCAGTGCGGTACACCAGTATTCACCGTCCACTCGCGTGGTCCTGCTGGCATCAACACCCTCCGAGGCGTGCCTCCAACGGGCGTTCGAAGTCGGCGTTTGGGGGTATATTTCAAAATCGGAATCCCTTGCGGGACTTCTGGAATATATCCGTCGGGTTCCAAATGCCCGCCGTCCACGGATTCCTCTCAATCGTCAGTTGCAGGTGCACCACGTTCATGGCCAGACGGTTCTTTCCATCCGAGAGCTGGACGTGCTTGAGCAAATGGCCGAGGGCATGTCCAATGCAGAGATCGCCGACGCTCTGTCAATCGCAACAGGCACTGTCAAGCGACATCTCGCAAATCTCTATCGAAAACTGGGTGTAACCACGAGAATAGACGCCCTGCGGCGGGGGCTAAATTTGGGACTTTTGCAGCTCTAGACCCATTCCGAAAGAGCGCTCCTGCGTGTTGCTACTTGGTCAACTGCGGACCAAGCGAAATGGCAGCACGACGCCTGCAACGTGCTGTTCGTGACGGATCATATACTGTCGGTCGTTATGTTCGGCCTGCACGATTCGACGCTCTCCTCGCAGAAGTGCGGCCCCAGCTCCGCGACCACCTTTGTCGCACCTTGCTCGGTGAAGCCGGCCGCAATCTCAGGTCGTTGCATTCACGCTGCCGAGCAAACCGACCCAATGCAACGCGATACCCTTCTTGGCATCGGCCGATACGGTAGCAACGGCAACTGCGACCCCTGGGATGGAGCCAGAGGGGTACTTGTACCTTGCTCATGATTCCTCCTTTCGTGGGCGTTTTGCGCGCAGCGACACTTGCAGGCGAGGCGACGGCACGGGGGTGCGTGCCTACACCTGTGAGTATCTTCGCGTAATGCGCGCAGCGACGGGCTGGGCATCGTGATGCTTCATGGTTCTCGCCCTGAGTCAAACCGTCGACACTTCGTGAGGCGCTTCGCTCACCCATCCGGACCGCGGAGAGGGGGGTGAGTAGCGTGCATTCGGCAGACTGAGCCAACCGATACAAGACCTGGAATTTCGTCGTCCACTCACGGCGTTCTGATCGGCGGATGATCGCGGCCAGTCGATAGATGCTGTTGCGAAAGGTGACTCACTCGTCAGCGCTGCTCTCGATCAGGGGCCGCGAAAGCACCCTGTTTCGCCGCTGAATCGAGGCTCGCGCGTGGGCCATTCGGCCCACAAATGATGTGCGTAGTGGTCGATGTGACGCCCTCGAGCTCACACGTAGCTTGCTTGATACCGGCTGAATAGCAGGCGGAAATCAAAGGAGCACATCAGCATGAGCACACCAGCCAACGTCCTTGAGTTCTACGCACAGTCGAACTGGGGCAACAAATATCACGTCCCAGGCCCGTACTACAGCGGCCCGGGACATCACGGCTTCGACCTCAAGACTGGCGGGCAAGCGAAAGCTGTTCCAGCCTTGCGTGCGGGGACCGTCCGTCGCGTCCGG
>NZ_JPRS01000603.1 GCF_000738085.1 Cryobacterium sp. MLB-32 | reverse complement strand
TCGAGGCAATGCCTGTCCTGATCGACCGTTCGTACGACCAACGACTCGTCGACAAAGTCTTCTGCTGCGGCGAGATTCTGGCGGTTCGCGGGTTCCCTTGCTCCAAGTGTCATCAGCACTTCTGCCCAAAATGCGGCAACTGCAGATGCACCCGGGTCAGCGCCAGCGAGCAGCGGTGTAAGAGCTGTAATTGTCTGTCCCCGGTGCACGTGATGACCGACGGTCTCTGCGAGATGTGTGCCTGACCGGATCACTTATAACTAGGCACGCTACCTCGACTACTTAGTGAGGGTGCCGCAGACGCGGATCACTGGCCCTCCGAAACGAGGTGAAAGATATGGCAAAAAACACCGGTCAGGGCCATCGCAATGGTGCCGTCAAAGGGCGAAGCGAGTTCAAGTCTGGCAAGACCTGGTTCAAGCGCGACACCAGCAACGGTCAAATCATGAACGGCAGCGCCAACCAGCACAAGGGCGTCCGCAACGAGAAGTAGCACTCAACTCCCATCGATCCACATTGGCCGGTGGAGCTGAATATTGGCTTCGGTGGGCACCACCTGTGGTGCGGTTGAGCCCCACTGTTCAGCGACGTGACCTGCATCGTTCAGCCCCACTACCGGCGTGGTTGAGCCCCACCTGAAAAGCTCCTCCCACCATGTGAGCGCCACACGGTGGAAGGAGTACCGGTAATGGTACGGAAGATCAAAGCGAAGCAGATCCTGCAGCTGCGTAATCAGGGCTTGTCGCGACGGGCGATTGAGTCCGCCCAGGGGATGTCCCGCCACAGTATTCGAGCTGTGCTCGATGCCGCAGAGCGGCTCGGGCTCGGCTGGGATGACGTCGTCGAGTTGTCGGAGGCCGCGGTGTATTCGACGTTGTTCCCCGGCCGCGGAGTCCACGAGTCCGTCTTCGCGCAGCCGGACTGGGGCCGGGTCCACACCGAGCTCGCGCGGGTGGGAGTGACGCTGAAGCTGTTGCACCAGGAGTATCTCGACGCGGCAGCGATGGTGCAGGCGACGATGAGTTACGACCGCTTCTGCCGGCTCTATGCCGAGCATGCTGCTGTCTCGGGGGCGACGTCGCGGGTCGGCCACAAGGCCGGCCGCAGTATCGAGGTCGACTGGTCCGGGCCCACAATGCAGCTCCTCGACCCGACGACGGGCGAGATATCGAAGGTGTATCTGTTCGTCGCCTGCCTGCCGTTCAGCCGCTATGCGTTCGTGGAAGCGACCCTGGATATGCGGCAGGAGGCGTGGCTACGCGCGCACACGGCAATGTTCGCCTTCTTCGGCGGCAGCGTCCCACGCCTGGTGCCCGACAACCTAAAGACCGGGGTGATCTCCCACCCGAAGGAAGGGGAGGTCGTTTTGAACGACGCTTACCGGGAGATGGCGGCGCACTACTCGGCCGCGGTACTCCCCGGCCGAGTGAGGCACCCGCGCGACAAGAGTAGTACTGAGAACACGGTCGCCCACGTCGCAACCTGGGTCATCGCCGGTTTGCGGAAGGAGACGTTCACCTCGCTGGCGCAGTTGCGCCTGCGAATCCGGGAACAGATCGATGCCTACAACCGGGAGCCCTTCCAGAAACGCGTCGGGTCCCGCCTGAGCGTGTTCACCACCGAGGAGAAGCCTCTGTTGCAGGCACTGCCGGCGGCACCGTTCGAGATCAGCACGTGGGCCTATAAACGAAAGGTCAACGCCAACGCCCACGTAGTCTGGGCCAAGAATTTCTACTCCGTCCCCTTCAGCCACATCGGCGCGCTGGTGGACCTGCGCATCACCGAGACGATGCTGGAGGTTTATCGGCGCGAAGAGCGTCTGGCCAGCCATCTGCTGCTGCCGGTCACGACGACGAACCAGTATCGGACCAACGATGCGGACTTGCCCGAAGGGCGCAGCTTCCAGGCCTGGGACCGACCCCGGATCGAGGAATGGGCCGCGCGGATCGGGCCAGCAACCGTCACCGTGACGGCCAAGATCTTCGAGACTGTCTTCATCGACGAGGCTGGCTTCGACGCCGCGCTGGCCGTGCTGAAACTCTCGCGCCGATTCCCCTCGGCCCGGGTCGAGGCCGCCTGCGCACTCGCGCTGCGGGGCCCGGTCCGTTCCCCGCGTTATGCGCATTTGCGACCGATCCTCGACACCGGGCAAGACAAAACCGGACAAGTTCCGGAACCAGAACCGGACCATGGCGGTTACGTTCGCGGCAGCGCTTACTACGCCGGAGGGAACCGGTGAGCGCTCTGGACGGCGAGACCAAACGCAAGCTCCGCGAGATGAACGCCGGCGAGCTGCTGCAGGCCATCGACCTCCAGGACGAGATCCTCTCGATCAGCCTGACCTTCGAGGAACGGGTCCGGCTAGTCGTCGACGACGCCTACTCGACGTTCATGCATTCCAAGGTTGACGGGCTGATCCGGCGGGCGGGACTGCGTTACCCGAACGCGGATCTGCGGCGCATCGACCTGCTCGACGAGCGCGGCCTCAACCGGCAGGTGCTGACCCAGCTCGGGACCTGCTCGTTCGTCACCCGGCAACAGAACGTCGTATTCCAAGGCTTCACCGGGTCAGGGAAGTCGTATCTGGGATGCGCTCTCGCCAAACGCGCCTGCGAACACCGCATCCGCGCCCACTACGTCCGAATGCCCGACCTCGAGGAAGCCTGGGTCGCCGCCCAGGATACAACGGGTGGCGCCGGCAAATTCCTGCGGAAGTATGCCGCCTTCACGCTCTTGGTCATCGATGAGTGGCTGCTGGATAAGCCGACGGAATCGATGCGGACAATGCTGCTGGAGCTGATGGAGCGCCGTTACGGCGAGACCTCAACGGTGTTCTGCACCCAGTATCAACAGAAGGACTGGCACCAACGCCTCGGCGCCGGCGTTCACGCCGACGCCATATGAC
>NZ_JPRS01000602.1 GCF_000738085.1 Cryobacterium sp. MLB-32 | reverse complement strand
GGAGTCAATTCTTTGGTGAATCCAGAGAAGTGCCGCCTGACCAGCACTTCTTCGTGTCTTCTGTAGGTACAGATTTGATGTTTTTGGTTCGCTTATGGGTTCAAGTCTCAGTTCGTTGAAAATACTGGACTTGATCAGCTTTTTTCCTCCAATGTGGGGGAGCGTGGTGTTCTGCCGATGACGTTTATCCACCGTTTATTCATAAAAGTGGTCCATTTCGGCCTTTTCTTGCGTGACTGCAAAATCGCGTTCGGTTGGTCTGGGTCCACCTCGAGCAGCTTCGGGTCGTTGAGACTTGAAAGGTTCTTCGTTCACTCGTGAGGTCACCAGGCATTGGTTGAACCTGGAACGAACGTTGTGGTTCCGGGAGGACCAGAGTGGAGGTTTACCTTCACTTGAGCGGTGAACTGCAGGGGTAATGCGGACAGGAGTCACGCAGGAATCGCGGGGGAGAGGACGACGGCAGGCGTGCTGGAACCTCAGGCGTGCTGGAACTGTTTCGGCGCTGCCTCCCCGGTTTCTGGCTGGGGTGACTATGGCAGCGTTAGTGGGACCCACCAGGGCAATCTAAGCGGGACCCACTTCGGCTGTTTCGGGGTGTCTGGGGCAATCTAAGCCGGACCCACCTGCACCGTTGTTGCAACGTGTTTTCGTTGCTCAAGGTGGAGGTTCGGATGGAGTCTCGGGTGGAGTTGTTCGCGCGGATCCGGCGTGATGCGCGTCTGGATGGCCTCTCGATCAGGGAGTTGGCCCGGAGGTATGGTGTGGGCCGGCCGACGGTGCGGCAGGCTCTCGCGCAGGCGGAACCGCCAGCGCGGAAACCGAGGGTGCGGACGGCGCCGCGGTTGGACGCGTTCAAACCGGCGATCGACGCAATGCTCCGCCAGGATCTCGACGGTCCGCGCAAGCAGAAGCACACCGCGAGGCGGGTTTTCGCTCGCCTCGCAGAGGAGCACGATGCGACCGAGTTGTCGTATTCGACGGTCCGTGATTATGTCCGCCGACGCCGCCCGGAGATCGATGTCGAGGCGGGTCGTTTGCCTGAGGTGTTCGTCCCGCAGGAGCATGCTCCGGGTGCTGAGGCGGAGGTCGACTTCGGGGAGGTCTGGGTGGTGCTGGCCGGGGTGAAGACCAAGTGCCACATGTTCGCATTCCGGCTGTCGCATTCGGGGAAGGCAATCCACCGGATCTATCCGACTCAGGCGCAGGAGGCGTTCCTTGAGGGCCACATCGACGCGTTCGACGATATTGGCGGTGTCCCGACCCGGCATATCCGCTATGACAACCTCACCGACGCGGTCGTGAAGGTCATCTACGGCACGGGCAGGCAACGCACGGAGAATCAGCGATGGCTGTTGTTCCGTTCCCACTACGGGTTTGACGCTTTCTACTGCCATCCCGGGATCGAAGGGGCGCATGAGAAGGGCGGCATCGAGGGCGACGTCGGCCGGTTCCGCCGCACCCATCTCTCGCCGATGCCGGCCGTCGATACGCTTGCGCAGTTGAACGACCGGATCCGGCAGTGGGATCTCGACGATGAGGACCGCCGGATCGGCGACCGCATCCGCACCGTCGGCCAGGACTTCGCCCTCGAACGCGGTCTGCTGGCGCCGATCACGGTGGAACGGTTCGAGCCGGGCCTGTCATTGACACCGCGGGTGAGCAGGTCGAGCCTGGTCCGGGTGCGGATGGCGTCTTACTCGGTGCCGGCCCGGTTCATCGGTCGGCTGGTGAGGGTGTCCCTGCGCGCGTCGGAGGTCATCGTCTTCGACGGCCGCAACGAGATCGCACGCCACCCGCGGGTGGTCGCGCTCCACGGGCAGAGCGTGAACCTCGACCACTACCTGGAGGTACTGCTGCACAAGCCGGGCGCGCTTCCGGGGTCGACGGCCCTGACCCATGCTCGGGCGTCGGGGGTGTTCACGTCGACCCATGAGGCGTTCTGGGC
>NZ_JPRS01000601.1 GCF_000738085.1 Cryobacterium sp. MLB-32 | reverse complement strand
TGAAAAAGCCCCGCCGGAGGATTCCGGCGGGGCTTTCATCGTCAGGCTGACGGCGTAATCGTCAATGGTGACGCGGGTTTACTCGCTGTTCTCGGTGATCGCTGATTGCGCCGCGGCCAGATCGACGATCGCCTTATCGGCAGCATAGGTCGCGATCAACGCGGCGACCGCGAGGTTGTTCACCGCCCTCGGATAACCGCGAGAAGCGAGGTGAATGGCATGGATCGCATCGTCAGAGAACAGCGGATCTGACCTGCCGGCAAACGTGAGGTGCTGCCGGATGTAATCGGTCGTGTCCCCAGCACCCATCCCAGTGATCGTGTAACGCGTGGAAATTCGTTGATCCAACGCTGAGAGGACCGCAAGTTTGAGGCGGCGCCGCAGCGTCGGCTGGCCGATGAGGAGCATCGCGAAGTGCGAACCGGTGTCCATGTCGGCATTCGTTAACAGGCGAAGCGATTCGAGGTCGGTGTTGGTGAGTAGGTGGGCTTCATCGATGACGACGACAGGTAGTCGGGCGCGTTCGTCGAGTTCCCCCGCGAGGAGCGTCGCGGTCTGTGAAGCAAGGACACCGGAGAAAAACGCTGGCGTTCCGCCGAGCGCGGTGACGATGCGGGTATGGATTCCACGCATCGTGATCGTCGGGTCAGGGACGTAGATGATCTGATGCCGAGATGGCTCGAGCTGGGCCAGAGCCGCCCTGACGGCGACGGTTTTCCCGGCGCCGACCTCACCACTGATGACGCCGAGCTGGCGTTGGCTGATGCACCAATCAATCCGGGCGATCGCTTCCCGATGCGAGGGGTGCGGGTGCAACGCTTGCGGAGGGATATCGCGGGAGAAGGGCATGCGGGTGAACCCGTAATGCGCTTGCAGGGTGTCGATACTCATCGGGTGGCCTCCTGGATGGTCGGCGCGAAGACGACCGTGGGGCGCTTCAACGTCGCGGCGCTAGCGAAGCTGATCGGTTCCCCGGCCATGGTGCCTTTGTGCCGGGTCTCGACCATGCGGAGGTAATCGATGCCGGAGACCGCGTTCTGTGCGCCGGTCTCTGCCGCATCGGCCGCAGCCGTCGCGGCCTTCTTGTGCACGTGGCGTCGGATTTCGCTGAGCACGGCGATGCCAGCGGGGACGCCGTTCCCGGCTGAGACGGTGATCAGCCCGGCCAGGTCGAAGGGGTCATAGACCAGCTCAACACGTTTACCGACGAGGAGCTGATCGACTTGATACGTATTGGACTGCAACGAGACCGTCGCGGACTTCGTCACCGTGCGGATCGCCGACCACCGGAACGCTTCCGCGATCTCCTCCCGCGATTTCCGCACCGGCTTCCGGCCCACCCAACTCGTATCCCAGCGTTGCAACGGGCTCTGCCCGGTCGTGGTGTGCACGGCCTGGTGATAAACCATCTCCACCCACGACGTGAACAACGCATTCATCTCATCCAACGACGTCACCATGCTGCCGATCCCCGCGTCGACCTCACCGGTCGTGGAATCGACGGTGGTGATCTCGGTGAGGAACTGCGACGTGACAGTGTTGAAGAACCGCTCGATCTTCCCGCGGCCCTGCGGCCGGTATGGCGCCGAGTGCGTCAACCGGATCCCGAGCTTCGCGCAGGTCCGAGAAAGAGACTCATCAACAAAAGCGCTGCCGTTATCCACATATATGCAGCCAGGGATTCCGCGGGCTTCAAGCGCCGGCCGGAGCGCGGCAGTCAACCGGACGGAGTCTTCGGCGTAGGCCCAGCGGCCGGCCGTGACTACGCGAGTGTGATCGTCGAGGAACGCGAACAAATACGCTTTCCGGCCATTGATCTTGGGGCCGTGCAGCGCGTCACCGACCCATATCTCGTTGGGGTAGTCCGCTTCGAACCGGCCG
This sequence comes from Cryobacterium sp. MLB-32, assembly GCF_000738085.1. Taxonomy (GTDB): domain Bacteria; phylum Actinomycetota; class Actinomycetes; order Actinomycetales; family Microbacteriaceae; genus Cryobacterium. The sequence continues at coordinate 704 of NZ_JPRS01000601.1, read as the reverse complement.
AAAACATCACGCACCCCAGTCGAAAGTTCCAGCGTGCGGAAGTGCCGCAACAACGTCGACTCCGACGGAGCATCACCGAGGGTGTCCATCATGATCCGGCGCACCTGCGCTGAGGTGCGGGCGGGCCGTTCACGTTTCAGCGTCGCCGCCAACGCCAGGATCTGCGCCGGAGTCACAGCCCCTTGGGCACGACCGCGGGGTTTGAGGGCGTCGAACCCGCCGCGTCGCCAGGCCCGAATCCACCGGTCGATGGTGTCTTTAGAGACCGTCACCGTGCCGCCGAACGGCCCCGGATGAACCAGTGCCGCGAGGTCTCTGACCATCGGACCGCGCTGACGCGTCGTGACTGCGGCATCCGCCGCAGCGCGGATGAGTTGGTAGCGAAAGAGGGCGATCTTCTCCATCCGGTCCCGGCGCACTGCTGATTGCGACGGCGACCCGGCCGGCACGAGGAGTGAGATGGCGGGGCTCACCGGAGACACCCGCGGCACCCCCAGAGGAATTGTCGGCGGGAGGGTCGGCGGTGTTGCGGGCATAACAGGGTCCTCTCAAGCGGTGAAGACGCCGATCACAGAGATATGGCAGGCGCTGCTGCCACCTTTCCGCCCGCCAGCGCCTGGCGTAAGGGCGGGTTGGTGTTGGGCATGCCGGCCCACCAGCTCGCGCAAAAAAGCCGCCCATTCGTCGTCGCGATCCCGGCTTGG
>NZ_JPRS01000600.1 GCF_000738085.1 Cryobacterium sp. MLB-32 | reverse complement strand
GAATTGGCCACCGTCAAAGCCAACTAGTGCGGTCCCGATCTGACACCAGTCTCCAAGCCACTAAACAGGACCACATCGTACGACTACTGTTGGGCTTGGGTCATGTCCCATTGAGTGGTGTGGTTTCCCCGCTTTGAGCGTTGCTTCGCCAACGCGAGGAGCCATCGTGGGATGGTCAGTGAGTACCGACTAAAGCAACTCACAAAGGACACCACACGATGGCTCTAGACCAGTCTGCCCTGCTCAACCTGCTGGGAGAACTCAAACTCACCGATGTCACCGACCGCATCCGCGTCGCGACCGAAACTCTGTACCAAGAACTCATCGATGCGGAAGCGAGTGCGTTCATCGGGGCCGGCCCGTTTGAACGCTCCGGCGACCGCACCACGTACCGCAACGGCACCCGGCCACGGACCCTGTCGACGACCGCCGGGGACCTGGATCTGAAGATCCCGAAGCTGCGCGCCGGGTCGTTCTTCCCTGCCCTGCTCGAGCGGCGCCGCCGCGTCGACCAGGCCTTGTTCGCGGTTGTGATGGAGGCCTATGTCCACGGCGTTTCGACTCGCAAAGTCGACGACCTCGTCAAAGCGCTCGGCGCCGATACCGGGATCTCCAAGTCGGAAGTGTCCCGGATCTGCGCGGGCCTTGACACGGAAGTGGCTGAGTTTCGGGACCGGACCCTGGCCGCGCAGGACTTCCCCTACGTTTTCCTCGACGCCACCTATTGCAAAGCGCGCGTCGGGCACCGCATCGTGTCCCAGGCCATCGTCGTCGCGATCGGCGTGGCCGCCGACGGGCGGCGGGAAGTCCTCGGATTCGACGTCGGCGACAGCGAGAACGAAGGCTTCTGGACCAGCTTCCTCCGGTCGTTGAAGACTCGCGGTCTCGACGGAGTGAAGCTGGTCATGTCCGATGCCCACACCGGGCTGAAGAAGGCCATCGGCACGGTCTTCCAAGGCGCCGGCTGGCAAAGATGCCGGGTGCACTTCATGCGCAACGTCCTCGCCGTGGTCCCGAAAGGATCCCAAGAGATGGTCGCGTCGATCATCCGCACCATCTTCGCCCAGCCCGACCGCGAACACATTGAAAAGCAGTTCCGTGAGGTGACCACGATGCTCGGCCGCTCCCACCCGAAGGTCGCGTCGATGCTCACCGACGCCCAACCCGACCTGCTGGCCTTCGCCGCGTTCCCACGGCGTCACTGGCGACAGATCTGGTCGACAAACCCATTGGAACGAGTCAACAAGGAGATCAAACGCCGCACCGACGTCGTCGGTGTCTTCCCCAACTCCGCCGCCCTCCTGCGCCTGGCGGGGTCAGTCCTGATCGAGCAACACGACGAATGGGAAGCCGGCGAACGACGCTACTTCTCCGAAGCATCAATGCTGGAGCTGACCACAATGAACAACCCCGTCGAGGTCATCGACGAGGCGGTGATCCTCCCAGAACTCGCTGCCGCCTAAACTAAAACAACTGACCCGCACGGTGACGAGAAACTCCACCACTCAGCGGGACGTGACCCTCTGTTCGCAGAGGCACAGGCGGTGACGCCCGTCCCGGTATGTCTTG
>NZ_JPRS01000599.1 GCF_000738085.1 Cryobacterium sp. MLB-32 | reverse complement strand
CACTCTATGCGTATATGCCGGAGGGCGACTGGTGACGAGTGATATTCGAGCTGGCGGTATTCCTGCGGCGATGATTCTGGTCAGCGGCGGAGTGTCGGGTAGTGCGCGAACGTGTCTCCGGCGGAGGCTGCGTGCTGCGTCGTTACTTGATAGCTGTAGCCGAGTAGGTCAGCGACGAGTGGCGGTGGCATCTCGGTCACCAGGTCGTCGAGGGCCCGATTCTTTGCGGCCAGTAGGTTGATCCCGAGGCCACGGATCTTGGTCATGAGGTAGGAGTAATTGATGTGGGTGCCGGCTCGGCCGCCGGGAAATAGCCAAGGGCTGCTTTCGACGTCCCGAGTCCGTGATGGTGCGCGGTGGGCGAGATGCGTTCGGACGAGTTCTGCGAATGGTTCGAGGATGAGGACAGGTATCTCGTTGAAGGTGAGGTGCAGGTCACCTTCAACTTCAGTGATCGCGTCGATTTGTAGGGAAGCGACGCGGCTGAGGGGCTGCGCGTAGAGGACGAGTAGCATGGCGGCGGTTCGGAATGCGACGGTGTCGGGTTCCTCGACGAGGCAGCGTCGGATCCATTCAATTCTGTCCTCGTGAGTCATCTTGCGCGTTGATTTCGACTTTCGATGGGGGACGATGAGCGGCGGAACGAGTCGTTCTTTCATGGCAACGACTAAGAAGTTCCGGACGGTGAATCGTGTCGTGGGACCGGCTGCGAGCCAGAGGTCGACATGCGCTTGCCGGCACTGGTTCAGTGTTCGCCCGTGCTCGTCATGTAGCCACGTCAGGAATGCGATGGCCGCGGTGATCTCTTGCTTGGCGTTGTGCACGGAGCTCTGGCTGTTCGTCGTTGCGGAGCTTTTCCGTCGGATGCTGCGCAGGTGGTGCCACGTAGCGAACCGCTCGACCGGCTTGCGCAGATCCACGGGCAATGGCTCCAGTTTTTCGGCCAACCAACGTTCGAATCGTTGTAGTGCTTCGTCACGTTGGGGGAGGAGATGGGCGTCGACGAGGATGGCCCTCAGATGGTCGATGTGTCGGCTGGTGGGGAGCTGATCGAGGGTGTCGTGTGTGATTGATCGTTCGTCCGCCCCGAGTTGAGCGAGCGTCGTGCGAACTTTTGGATTCCGCATCCAGGTGTAGATGCTTTCTGGGCGATCGGCCGTGACGAGGGTCTCGCAAAGAGTGTGCAGCGGGGCGTTGGGACGAGCTTCTAAATCGAAGAGCACACTGATGTCGTTGCGCAAAGCACATTCGATGCATGTTGACGTGCGGAATCGCGGGCGTTCCTGCCCGCAGGTGGCGCAGGTGAAACGTTGGCGTATTCCGGTGCACTCAACGCAGGCTGGAGCGCCCATCGGATCTCGTCCAGGGAGCATTCGATCGATCCCGCAGCCCGGGCATCGCCCGTGGCTGTGCGTTGCGTCGTAGAAGCAGATTCCGCAGATCGCTCCGTCCGGCCAGTGAACAGCGATCTTGTTGCATTGGCGTCGGCACCTGTCGCACTGAAGCGAGCCTGCTGTCCGGGGTCGACCGCGTTTGCGGGCTGTGGACTCAGCGGTCATCGGGAACTACTCGGGCCCGTCGCGGGCGAACTCGAGAGTTGAGATCGATGACCCCCTCGTTGACCACTCGGGGGACTGGCTTCTCGTCTTCGGCGCGAACGGCGATGAGCTCGGCAGGTGTGCAGCTGAAGATGTCGCAAAGCGCCGACAGAATCGGCAGGGAAATGCGTTCTGGACGCTGCGTCACGAGTCGATAGATTTGCGACGCGGACAGGGTGATGTCGCGGTCCCGGAGGTGCGAAGCGAGGTCAGTGGTGTTGTGCATGGCGTTGCGGGCCATGAGCTCGGCAAGTTTCCAGTCGTAATCAACGGTGCGTTTCATCTGGGGGCTTCTGCTTTCTTCCGAGGGCTTCATTGATCGTGCTGTCCAGGACTCGACGGAGAGTTTTAGTGCGGTAGTCGCTTGAAACGGATGTGTAGAGCCCCGTGGTGGACGCGTATTCGTGTCCGACTTGGCGTTGAACGAAAAGAGCGTCCCAGCCATCTTCGATGAGGTGGGTGACGTACGAACGGCGCAGCGAATGAAAGTCCAGTCCGGGGGAGAGTCCCAAGTCATCACGGTACCGCCGAAAGCGGGCTCCGAGGGCAGCCTCCGAGACGATGCCCTGGCGCTCATTGGGAAACATGTCTTGTCCGTCGGTCATCAACGACCGACCGCGTTCGTTCCATTCTTCAATGACTTCTTCCGTCCAATCGAAGACGGTGAGGACGCTGCGCTGCTTATGAGCAGAGCCTTTCATCGCTTTGCCGAACCGAACGTTGAGGACACCGAAGTTTCCAAATTCGGGCGCCTGCGGGTTGCGGGAGAAGTCAAACGTCTCGAGGTGACGCACCTCGTTTCGGCGCAGGCCGTAGGAATATGCAATCTTGAAAATGGTGCTGTCTCGGAAGCTCGGGAGCCACCCTTTGCGGTGATGCCGGGCGATCCGGTCTGCCTCATCGTCTGCCCGATCAAACAATGACTGCACCTCTGCCTTGGTGAAAGCTCGCTTGCCGGGCCCTCGTTCTGATTCTTGGACATGGGTGGCGGTGTTCCACTCAAAACACACCTGGGTGGGGTGAGTGCCGAACAGTTCAAGGCAGATTCGCGTCCATTCGTAGCCGGGGTCGGTGAGATAGTCACAGAAAAGCCTGAGGGCATTTTGGTAACTGCGCAGCGTTGACTGGGTGTTCTGGTGAACGGAACGCCTGTCTCCGAAAAACTCGTCGACATGACTCGATGTCCAGTTCCACGGGTGTTCGTTGGTGGCCTCAAGGAATCGCCGCACAAGGCGTTCTCGCTGTTGGATGGTCTGCAAACTCAAATTTCGGCTGAGCTGCTGGTTTCGCCACCCATCGAACATTTCCTGCACGACCTGGTCTTCAGGATGAAGCAGCGGAATCGCAGTATTTCGCGATGCTCTACCAATTGAATCGATCGCCAAAACGTCTCCCAACAAGTGCATCAGATGCTTGATTCTTGCACCAGTTGCATGATCCGCACAAACACGGAGCACAATGTGACTTCAACCCACGAGGAACACATCGCCTCAGCATCATGCGCGCCAACTGGATCACGTCAGCCGCGCCGGGGAAATGCTGATCAAGAGCCAGTTTCCGCCGCCACTGGATAATCACACGATGCCGAAGGGCGAGGAGGGCCAAATCGTGCATCTGTTGGAATAATACCTACTCAGCATTGACATAATAACTATTATCGGTCATATTGGGTGTTATATTACCTGTGATATTGAGCGTGAAAACAGTA
>NZ_JPRS01000598.1 GCF_000738085.1 Cryobacterium sp. MLB-32 | reverse complement strand
CGCGCCGGGATGTCGTGAAAAGGGGGTCTGATTTGCGTGGTTGGGGGATTGGCCGTAATGTCATCTAAGTCGCCCCACAGGTGCGGAAAGCTGCTTAGCTTACCGGCCTCATGCGGGACCAAATCCCAAGTTTAGATAGCCTGCTTTTGTGGTGTTGTTTGGCTTGATGAAGTTTCATTCTGCGCCTTTGGGTGTGGGTGGGGCTACACGAAATTAGTGAAGTGCTCCAGTGCAATGGCCTTGTGGTCGGCGGCTGGGTGCGTCCGATCCTTGAGAACTCAACAGCGTGCACAATGTCAAATGCCAAAAACCTCGGTTGTAGGGCTCGTTTCTAGCGAGTACCGCAATAGAGATTCCTTTGGAATATGAATTGAAAGTCGTGGTTTCGATCACGCAAAACAAACAAAGCAAGTCAGTAATGATTTGTTCTGTCAGTTTCAAACTTGTATCTTGTTCGCCTATTCCGGCGGCTTGGTGCACTAGATGGGCATCCGATTTCGGTTGGGTAGCTATTCAAACATTTACGGAGAGTTTGATCCTGGCTCAGGACGAACGCTGGCGGCGTGCTTAACACATGCAAGTCGAACGGTGATGAGGAGCTTGCTTCTTTGATCAGTGGCGAACGGGTGAGTAACACGTGAGCAATCTGCCCTTGACTCTGGGATAACTGCGGGAAACTGTAGCTAATACCGGATACGACCCTTGGAGGCATCTCTGGGGGTGGAAAGAATTTTGGTCAAGGATGAGCTCGCGGCCTATCAGCTAGTTGGTGAGGTAATGGCTCACCAAGGCGACGACGGGTAGCCGGCCTGAGAGGGTGACCGGCCACACTGGGACTGAGACACGGCCCAGACTCCTACGGGAGGCAGCAGTGGGGAATATTGCACAATGGGCGCAAGCCTGATGCAGCAACGCCGCGTGAGGGACGAAGGCCTTCGGGTTGTAAACCTCTTTTAGTAGGGAAGAAGCGACTGGGTTTTCCTGGAAGTGACGGTACCTGCAGAAAAAGCACCGGCTAACTACGTGCCAGCAGCCGCGGTAATACGTAGGGTGCAAGCGTTGTCCGGAATTATTGGGCGTAAAGAGCTCGTAGGCGGTTTGTCGCGTCTGCTGTGAAAACCCGAGGCTCAACCTCGGGCCTGCAGTGGGTACGGGCAGACTAGAGTGCGGTAGGGGAGATTGGAATTCCTGGTGTAGCGGTGGAATGCGCAGATATCAGGAGGAACACCAATGGCGAAGGCAGATCTCTGGGCCGTAACTGACGCTGAGGAGCGAAAGCATGGGGAGCGAACAGGATTAGATACCCTGGTAGTCCATGCCGTAAACGTTGGGAACTAGATGTGGGGACCATTCCACGGTCTCCGTGTCGCAGCTAACGCATTAAGTTCCCCGCCTGGGGAGTACGGCCGCAAGGCTAAAACTCAAAGGAATTGACGGGGGCCCGCACAAGCGGCGGAGCATGCGGATTAATTCGATGCAACGCGAAGAACCTTACCAAGGCTTGACATATACCGGAAACGGCTGGAAACAGTCGCCCCGCAAGGTCGGTATACAGGTGGTGCATGGTTGTCGTCAGCTCGTGTCGTGAGATGTTGGGTTAAGTCCCGCAACGAGCGCAACCCTCGTCCTATGTTGCCAGCACGTAATGGTGGGAACTCATGGGATACTGCCGGGGTCAACTCGGAGGAAGGTGGGGATGACGTCAAATCATCATGCCCCTTATGTCTTGGGCTTCACGCATGCTACAATGGCCGGTACAAAGGGCTGCGATACCGCAAGGTGGAGCGAATCCCAAAAAGCCGGTCTCAGTTCGGATTGAGGTCTGCAACTCGACCTCATGAAGTCGGAGTCGCTAGTAATCGCAGATCAGCAACGCTGCGGTGAATACGTTCCCGGGCCTTGTACACACCGCCCGTCAAGTCATGAAAGTCGGTAACACCCGAAGCCGGTGGCCAAACCCGTAAGGGATGGAGCTGTCGAAGGTGGGATCGGTGATTAGGACTAAGTCGTAACAAGGTAGCCGTACCGGAAGGTGCGGCTGGATCACCTCCTTTCTAAGGAGCACGTGCAATCCCGTCTGTATACAGCGGAATTAGGTTGCCAGTCATACCACGCCGAACGGTGTGGATGGCGCTCATGGGTGGAACATTGACATTGATGCAAGAACGGCTGGTTCGGTTCAAGTACGCTTCTTCGGAGGTTGGAAAAGATCGGGTCAGAGAGACTTGCATATGCACGCTGTTGGGTCCTGAGGGACCGGAACATTCCATGCCTTTGGGTGTGGGGTTGACCATTCCTCTGGACCTTTTCTTGTTGGCATCAATCGCCGGCGTGAAGGGGTACCGCCCGTACTTTGAGAACTACACAGTGGACGCGAGCATCTTAAATTTGATCGGACTTCGGTTCGACAAATTACAAAGATCTAAGCAATTAGATCATTGGTCAATTTCGATGTCGGATTTATTCGGCATACTTAATCGATTCAAACTCATGTGATGTCAAATTTTTAAGAGCAAACGGTGAATGCCTTGGCATGTAGAGCCGAAGAAGGACGTAGTAATCTGCGATAAGCCTCGGGGAGTTGATAAACGAACTGTGATCCGAGGATGTCCGAATGGGGAAACCCCGCCAGGCCCGTGAGGTGACCTGGTGACTCCCGCCTGAATATATAGGGCGGGTAGAGGGAACGTGGGGAAGTGAAACATCTCAGTACCCACAGGAAGAGAAAACAATAGTGATTCCGTTAGTAGTGGCGAGCGAACCCGGATGAGGCTAAACCGATCATGTGTGATAGCCGGTAGGCGTTGCATGGTCGGGGTTGCGGGACTTTTCTATCATTTCTACCGAGATGGTGAGGGTTAGAACGTTGTATAGACGAACAGGATTGAAAGCCTGGTCATAGAGGGTGCGAACCCCGTAGTCGAAATGCAGCAATCACTCGAGAAGTATCCCAAGTAGCACGGGGCCCGAGAAATCCCGTGTGAATCTGTCAGGACCACCTGATAAGCCTAAATACTCCTACATGACCGATAGTGAACAAGTACCGTGAGGGAAAGGTGAAAAGTACCCCGGGAGGGGAGTGAAATAGTACCTGAAACCGTTTGCTTACAAACCGTTGGAGCCAGTCTGATTCTGGTGACAGCGTGCCTTTTGAAGAATGAGCCTGCGAGTTAGTGATATGTGGCGAGCTTAACCCGAGAGGGGAATGCGTAGCGAAAGCGAGTCTGAATAGGGCGATTCAGTCGCATGTCCTAGACCCGAAGCGAAGTGATCTATCCATGGCCAGGTTGAAGCGACGGTAAGACGTCGTGGAGGACCGAACCCACTTCAGTTGAAAATGGAGGGGATGAGCTGTGGATAGGGGTGAAAGGCCAATCAAACTTCGTGATAGCTGGTTCTCTCCGAAATGCATTTAGGTGCAGCGTTGCGTGTTTCTTGCCGGAGGTAGAGCTACTGGATGGCCGATGGGGCCCAAAAGCTTACTGACGTCAGCCAAACTCCGAATGCCGGTAAGTGAGAGCGCAGCAGTGAGACGGTGGGGGATAAGCTTCATCGTCGAGAGGGAAACAACCCAGACCACCAACTAAGGTCCCAAAGCGCGTGCTAAGTGGGAAAGGATGTGGAGTTGCACAGACAACCAGGAGGTTGGCTTAGAAGCAGCCACCCTTGAAAGAGTGCGTAATAGCTCACTGGTCAAGTGATTCCGCGCCGACAATGTAACGGGGCTCAAGCACGCCACCGAAGTTGTGGCATTGATATTTTTGGTAAGCCGCCACCTTGTGTGGTTGGTTCAGCCGTGTTGATGGGTAGGAGAGCGTCGTGTGGCCAGCGAAGCGGCGGTGTAAACCAGCCGTGGAGGCCACACGAGTGAGAATGCAGGCATGAGTAGCGAAAGACGGGTGAGAAACCCGTCCTCCGAAAGATCAAGGGTTCCAGGGCCAGGCTAATCCGCCCTGGGTAAGTCGGGACCTAAGGCGAGGCCGACAGGCGTAGTCGATGGACAACGGGTTGATATTCCCGTACTGACGAAAAACCGCCCAAACTAATCCAGTAATGCTAAGCATCTGAATCCCCTAGATGGATCCCTTCGGGGTGAAGCGTGGGGCCTAGCGTGCGACCCTATGCTGGTGCGGTTAGCGTATTAACAGGTGTGACGCAGGAAGGTAGCTGAGCCGGGCGATGGTTGACCCGGTCTAAGGATGTAGGGCGAACGATAGGCAAATCCGTCGTTCATGATGCCTGAGACCCGATGGGTAGCCCGTAAGGGTGAAATCAGTGATCCTATGCTGCCAAGAAAAGCATCGACGCGAGGTTTTAGTCACCCGTACCCCAAACCGACTCAGGTGATCAGGTAGAGAATACTAAGGAGATCGAGAGAATCGTGGTTAAGGAACTCGGCAAAATGCCCCCGTAACTTCGGGAGAAGGGGGGCCTGAGGCGTGAAGGGATTTACTCCTGGAGCGTTCGAAGGCCGCAGAGACCAGTGGGAAGCGACTGTTTACTAAAAACACAGGTCCGTGCTAAGTCGCAAGACGATGTATACGGACTGACGCCTGCCCGGTGCTGGAAGGTTAAGAGGAACGGTTAGCCGCAAGGCGAAGCTGAGAATTTAAGCCCCAGTAAACGGCGGTGGTAACTATAACCATCCTAAGGTAGCGAAATTCCTTGTCGGGTAAGTTCCGACCTGCACGAATGGCGTAACGACTTCCCAGCTGTCTCAACCGCGAACTCGGCGAAATTGCATTACGAGTAAAGATGCTCGTTACGCGCAGCAGGACGGAAAGACCCCGTGACCTTTACTACAGCTTGGTATTGGTGTTCGGTGTGGCTTGTGTAGGATAGGTGGGAGACTGTGAAGCTTGGACGCTAGTTCAGGTGGAGTCATCGTTGAAATACCACTCTGGTCATATTGGATACCTAACTTCGAACCGTGATCCGGTTCAGGGACAGTGCCTGGTGGGTAGTTTAACTGGGGCGGTTGCCTCCTAAAAAGTAACGGAGGCGCCCAAAGGTTCCCTCAACCTGGTTGGTAATCAGGTGTCGAGTGTAAGTGCACAAGGGAGCTTGACTGTGAGACTGACAAGTCGAGCAGGGACGAAAGTCGGGACTAGTGATCCGGCAGTGGCTTGTGGAAGCGCTGTCGCTCAACGGATAAAAGGTACCTCGGGGATAACAGGCTGATCTTGCCCAAGAGTCCATATCGACGGCATGGTTTGGCACCTCGATGTCGGCTCGTCGCATCCTGGGGCTGGAGTAGGTCCCAAGGGTTGGGCTGTTCGCCCATTAAAGCGGTACGCGAGCTGGGTTTAGAACGTCGTGAGACAGTTCGGTCCCTATCCGCTGCGCGCGCAGGAAATTTGAGAAGATCTATCCCTAGTACGAGAGGACCGGGATGGACGAACCTCTGGTGTGTCAGTTGTTCCGCCAGGAGCACCGCTGATTAGCTACGTTCGGAACGGATAACCGCTGAAAGCATCTAAGCGGGAAGCCGGCTTCGAGATAAGATTTCCATCCCTTAGGGGGAGAGGCTCGCAGCTAGACTACTGCGTTGATAGGCCGGATGTGGAAGTGGGGACTAAAGACCCATGAAGCTGACCGGTACTAATAAGCCGATAATTTGATAACACTCAGTTTGAAGAAGCTGCTTTAGCGTCCACTATGTGGTTCTCGATGTACGGTCGAGAACAAATAACTAAATACATTTGTATAAGTTTGTTCGATTCATCGGAAGATGTTTCGGCGGCTATAGCAAGAGGGAAACGCCCGGTCACATTCCGAACCCGGAAGCTAAGACTCTTTGCGCCGATGGTACTGCAGGGGGGACCCTGTGGGAGAGTAGGACACCGCCGGACTTAACTTAGCAACACACTTGAAAGCCACCCCACGGGGTGGCTTTCTTGCGTTAACCCGCCTGTCCGCTGGTCGAGGCGCGACGAAGGAGCGATCGAGACCCCGCGACCTGCGCCTGGAGGCTCGGCTCACCGGGTCTCGAGACACGCCGTAGACGGCGTTCCTCGACCAGCGAAACCCCCGCTGGT
>NZ_JPRS01000597.1 GCF_000738085.1 Cryobacterium sp. MLB-32 | reverse complement strand
GACTTCTGACGGCCGATGTGAGCACGTACTTCATTGATCCGCGCGGCAACTTCATCTAGCTTGGCGTTGATCAATACCACCACGGTCTTGGTCGCTTCTGAGTCAAGAGCGCGGAGTAACGACAAGTCGATCTTCAAGTCCTTGAGAACCTTGTCGACATTCTCTTCATCGCGAAGGGTGCGAAACGAGAGCGCCCTCACTGAGGTCAACTTGCCAAGGAAGGTCTCGATCTGACCCCGGAGATCGACGAGGAACTGACCCTGTTCGGGCGACAATTCCTCAATCGACGTGGTGAGATCAACCAGCTGTTGGCGATGGCTCTCCTCAAAGTACCCACCGAGCCGGTCGATCACGCTTCTGAGCGCACTCAGATTCTTTACCGCCGCAGATTCGAACACCGCAGAGACGTTCTCAGCCGTTGCTTTGTTGACCTCCGAAACTGAGCAAAAGGGGCAGTTTTCCGATAACTCGAGAAACGCTTTCCCCTTGGACTGCCAGGTGATCCAACCAGCGGGGTCAGCACTTTGCAGAAATCCCGTGTAGCCGCGCAAGGGCTTCGGGATATTCTCGAGCTTTCCGCCGATCCCTATGGCCTTGAAGCCGCGGCTAGTCTTCGAGATTGCGCCTGCCTTAGTCACCCCGAACGCATCGTGCAGATCGGTAAACGCGGATAGGGCCTCATCGAAGGACTCCTGGTACGTGAATGCGTCCTTCAGGGCTTCGAAAAGGGACTCAATTTGCTCGATCCCTTTTTGATACTCAACAGTGTTGATGAAAATTTCGAAGCTGTTCTTGAGGACCTCGTCGCGTTGGAATACGTATTGTGTTACGTAGGCGTCATCGAAAACCATGATTTTTTCGAGGCTGTCGGCGCCATGGACGCTTGGTTTGACATCACCGTTTCCGCCCCGATATTTAAACGGCAGAAGCTCATCGAGCGCTCCGGTTTCTTGAGAACGCAACATGAGACAGCGCGCGATGGTGCTCTTGCCTACGCCATTGGCCCCGTACTTGATATTCAAGGCAGATCGTCGGAGTGTGATCTCCGCTTGGGTGATGCTGTTGCAATTTCGGATCGTGACTAGGAAATCCTCAGCCAACTCATCAACCAGTAAATTCA
>NZ_JPRS01000596.1 GCF_000738085.1 Cryobacterium sp. MLB-32 | reverse complement strand
GTACGGGATGAATCTTCGGCCAGCAAGCAAGGATTCGCTCTGCGTCGTTGAATCTGAGATCCAGATAGCCCCGTTCGAGCCGGGAATTCTCTTGGATAGGATATCCAGTTGCGTGAGATGGCCACCGCTTCCAGCCACAAACACGATAGTCATAATTTCCCCAATGTGGTCGTGAGGTGCTCCGCGTCATAGAATCTGAGGAGAGAATTTTCGAGCGCTGAGAGGTTAAACTCCTTGCGATACTTCCTTGCTGATGCGAGTCCGTCGTGACTGGCTCTTGCTGGAGTAGTCATGTAGATTGTGATCGCTTCGGCAAGGCCGATCGCGTCGCCCGTACCGACGACCATTCCATTTCCAGCGGCCTGCTCGGCCATGGCGCCCACATCTGTCACAATCACGGGTCGCCCCATAGCCATCGCTTCGATTACAAACATTGGCATGGCCTCAGCACGCGACGGAAGAACTGCGACTCTCGCCTGTCCAAGGGCGCTGAGTACTGTGGAAGGAGAAGCGCGCCCTTCGTAGCATGGCCCGGCCCTGTTCACGAGTTCGGGGTCGGTGGCTGGTCCGAAAATTCGCAACTGCGCTGAGGGGCATTTTTCTAACACAAGGTCCCAAGCATCGAGTAATGTGTCAACACCTTTGCGATAGCTGACACTCCCGGCAAACACGACAATCGGTGCGCAGCGGGACGGATCTTCTGGATCGTGGTCGCGCTGCTGAACGGGCCCCGGGTTGGGCAAGATTACAACCTGACATTGGGGAGCCAAATCAGAAGCGACAGCCGCGGCCTCTTTGTTCAACACGGCGATTTTCCGGGCTCGA
>NZ_JPRS01000595.1 GCF_000738085.1 Cryobacterium sp. MLB-32 | reverse complement strand
CGCGAACGGCACGCGTACAACCGAAGAGTTGTACTCCGTGGGGCGGCCGTTCACTGGGGGGTGCTGATGCTCACCCTCTTTCCGAAGCTGTCATCGAATGACGGCGGATGGAACCCGATTGGTGGGATTGGTGATGCCATCAACGGCGCGACCGGTGTTGTGTCGTACTTCTCGGACCCGTGGGGAAACACGTTCAAGACCCTCCGTGATACTGCGCAGGGGATGAGTCGAGACATCATGCCGGCGCTGACTAGCGCGACCTTGCCGGACTTGACTTCTGATTGGTTCATCAACGCGTACAAGATCTCCTTCGCGACGGCGATCTTCGTCGCGGTGCTGCTTCTCATCCCGCAAGCCGTCCGCACCGCGCGCGGTGTACAGGCCGGTCGAGACCTGGTCGAGTCCGTCGGACTGTACTTTGGGACGTTCCTACTAGGCGCAATGTTCGGGCCGGCGTTCGGAATCATGCTGATCAATTTCTTCCACTCCCTGACGGACGTCTTCGTTGCCGCCGGTTTGACCGGAACGGTGAACACGATCTCGGGTCAGTTCGGCACGATGATTGCTCAGACGGACCCGGTCGGCCTCACGGGCGGGGTCGTCATCGCGGTCATTCTGATGGTCTGCATGATCTTCGGTCTGCTACTCGTGCTCCTCATGCTGCTCGTCCAGCTCGTGACCTTGTACTTCACAGGGGTGCTGTTGCCTCTGGGCCTGGTGTGGATCATCGACAAGAACAAACGCAGCTTCGGACTGAAGATCGCCACTCTCTGGGTGGGTATCCTCGCCGCGCACCCGTTGCTCTTCCTCCTTCTCGGACTGGCGTTTTCCATGACAGCC
>NZ_JPRS01000594.1 GCF_000738085.1 Cryobacterium sp. MLB-32 | reverse complement strand
TTGATGACAGAAACCGTGGGTCGGAATCTGTTGAGGACACAGTAAATCGATTCGTAACAGTTGACAAGGGTTTCGGCTGTAATATGTCCGCGTGACAGACTTCCTTGGACAGACCGGAATCGGCAACCGCATTCAAGCGATCCGCAAACAGCACGGCATCCGCTCGACAAAGGACCTCGCCGACGCCATCCCCGGCGACAACGTCACGGAATCGATCCTTCAGAACATTGAGGCTGGCCGAAAGCAAGACCTCTCCGTCAGCCAACTCCTCAACATCGCCAAGGCCCTCAACGTCACGCCAATCTTCCTACTCACACCTATCGGCAGGCCCCACGCGCGACTCGACATCGCGAACCTCAGCTCCAGCTTCGACGGAATGACTGTCGTCGAATTCGACGCGTGGATCTCTGGCGATCCCCAAGGCGCCTACCGGTGGACCACGTACGACGAACACTCAGAACGCACTCAGCTGCAAGCGATGCGTGAACTGGACAAGCTCACCCGTGAACGGAAACGCCTGGCCAGCAACCTCGATGTCGAACGGTCCCTGAGCTCTGCTGCCGGCGAAACTGGGGCAACCCAGCCCTGGGACACAACTGAGGAGCGCCTCAGCGAGGCGAACCGACGCATCAGTCAACTATCGTCTTACCTCGCCACAGCCGGGTGGAAGCTAGACGGATGGGCCGGCTAGTCCTTGAGAGGTTGATGCAGTCCGCGAGAGCGAGTGCGCCCGTAAACGCCATAATCGATGAGTCGATGTGAGCGCTTGAGACGATCAATTCATGCTGACTTGCTAGGCAGGCGTTACAAACGCTTGCAACGCCCGGACAAACTAAGCAGTCGT
>NZ_JPRS01000593.1 GCF_000738085.1 Cryobacterium sp. MLB-32 | reverse complement strand
CCCGGCCACTGAGACTCGAATACTTTCCAAGGGAGAGAAATTGCTCGACGTAACAACATTTGACGAGCTTCGCATTGGCCTGGCTACGGCAGACGACATCCGTCGTTGGTCGCACGGTGAGGTCAAGAAGCCCGAAACCATCAACTACCGCACGCTCAAGCCCGAGAAGGACGGCCTGTTCGGCGAACAGATCTTCGGTCCGTCACGGGATTGGGAATGCTCATGTGGCAAGTACAAGCGTGTTCGCTTCAAAGGCATCGTTTGTGAGCGTTGCGGCGTAGAGGTCACCAAGTCGTCCGTGCGCCGCGAGCGCATGGGCCACATTGAGCTGGCCGCACCCGTCACTCACATCTGGTACTTCAAGGGCGTGCCCTCGCGCCTCGGCTACCTGCTGGACATGGCTCCGAAGGACCTCGAAAAGGTCATCTACTTCGCCGCATACATGGTCATCTCGGTAGACGAAGACGGTCGTCACCAGGACATGCCTGGTCTCGAGAACGAGCTGCGCCTGGAA
>NZ_JPRS01000592.1 GCF_000738085.1 Cryobacterium sp. MLB-32 | reverse complement strand
TGCCGTATTTCGCCAGTTGCTGTACGACAACCGATGGCCCGATCCGCAGGATTTCCTGCTGTGTGTGATCTGGGCATTTGCGGCATTTGTGATTGGTCTCTGGATATTCCGCCGGAGTGAGAAAGGACTGGCCGAAGCACTATGAGTGATGTTGCCGTGCACATTGACCAGATCAGCAAGAAGTTCCGGTTGTACCACGAACGAAATCAGTCGATTAAATCCGTGATCATGCGCGGGCGTCGGTCTGTTCATGAGGACTTTTGGGCGCTGAAAGACGTGAGTTTCGAGGTGCCCAGTGGGTCGACGTTCGGTCTGATCGGCAGCAACGGATCGGGAAAGTCCACGTTGCTGAAGATTCTGGCCAAGATCTACTACCCCGAGAAGGGGTCGGTGACCTACAACGGTAAGATCGCGGCGCTGCTGGAGGTTGGCTCGGGATTCCACCCGGAACTTTCCGGGCGCGAGAACGTCTTCCTGAACGGCTCCATTCTCGGCATGTCGAAGAAAGAAGTCACGCGCAAGTTTGATGAAATCGTCGA
>NZ_JPRS01000591.1 GCF_000738085.1 Cryobacterium sp. MLB-32 | reverse complement strand
TTGAACGTCGCGCTAAGTCTTACCTCTTGGAGGTAATCGTCCGTGGCGTGAACAACCAACGATTCCTCTTTGACGGCTATTTCGCGAGCTATCGCAGCGATGAGGGCCGGCGGCACATTCCGCGCCGATTTGGTTTCCCATCCGAGCACATCGCTCGCTCGAACGTGCCAGCCTTTCGACACCAGCCGTTGAGCAAGATCCGACGTTTTGAGTCCGGCACGCATTCGAGCTCTCTTGAGAGAGGATGGGTTCAACGAGCGATGTAAATTGGGAACAAGTCCCAGTAGATTGGCGGCCGGGTCGTTCTCAAGCGATGGTGGTTGGTACGCGGCAGCCGCAAGCAGTGCGTCGAGCGAGATTCCTTCTCCGTCTTTGCGCTGGTTCTCAGTCACAGCGGTCCTCCCTTCTCTCTTACTTTGGTCATGATTAATTTTCGGGCCCGTTTGAGGACCTGGCTGACTCTCGCCTGAGTGATGCCGAGTTTGTCAGCGACATCACGCTGGCGGTGCTGGTCCCACAGACACTGT
>NZ_JPRS01000590.1 GCF_000738085.1 Cryobacterium sp. MLB-32 | reverse complement strand
AGAGGACCATCTCCGCGGGACAGCGGAATGCTGCCACTGCTGGAGAAGCGAGTGGAGCAAGGCCCCGAATAGAAGGTGCTCGTGGTGACCGTAAACGTATTCGATGGCTCGCACGATACGAAGAATTTGAGTGCTTTCGTTGAGGGGTCGGGCCTTTCGATCGTGAACTTTGTCGGGCCCGTTCCCTGCTCATGAATGATCGGCGAGATCTCCCCCTCCACGAAATCAGTCGAGTCGGGGTTTTTGAGGTCAACCATCGGATCGACGAGTCCCGCACCGGACGGGGCAGGCGTGGCCGACGAAGTAGTGTCCGCCGTCAGGGAGTTCGCGACACACCCACTGAGAGTCACGCAACCCACCATCACCAACACCGCCACCGCCACCGAGATTCGACGATGGTAGGCGCCAAAAGTTCGTCGCAACGTGCTCCACTGGCGAACGGAGTGATTGGCATCGCCATTTTGGGGCGGCATTGAGACCTCACAACTACTTGTCGGAATTGCAGATTCAGTACGCTGCCCTGCTGCGCTGAAGT
>NZ_JPRS01000589.1 GCF_000738085.1 Cryobacterium sp. MLB-32 | reverse complement strand
CTATATCGGAGAGCTTTTTCCGGAGTACAACGAACAAGCCGAGGCGGCCCGCAGCGCCACCGTATCGGCTGCTGTTGTCGCGTGCATGGCCGCCGCCGGATTCGACTACATCCCCGATGACCCGCAGGCAGACCTTTCCACATTTTCGGAATCACTTGACGAAGACGAGTGGACCGCGATTCACGGCTACGGGATGATTCCGACGCTTGAGGATTTGACCCTTGACGACGAGTACATCGATCCGAACCGGGGATATCTCGACACCCTGGGATATGAGCGGGAGCAGGCTTACAGCGACACTCTTCACGGCCAATGGATACTCCTTGCACCGAACGAAGACGGCTCCGAGCAGCCTGCACTTGACGGAACGGGCTGCATCGACATGGCGGAGGCAGCAACCCCGCCCCTGGAAGATGCCAGAGTGACGGCCGTCGTTGACGCGGCGTGGGGCCACGTGG
>NZ_JPRS01000588.1 GCF_000738085.1 Cryobacterium sp. MLB-32 | reverse complement strand
CGGCCGGGATTCACGAGATGCGTGAGCTGATCGTTGGTTTGCCGGAACGGTTCGGGATGACGGTTTTAGTGTCGAGTCATCTCTTGTCGGAGATTGAGCAGATGGTTTCCACCCTGGGCATCATCGATCACGGTCGCCTGCTGTATCAGGGGCCGCTGTCCGAGCTGGAAGATGCCGGACGGCTGGTGGTGACAGTCAGTGATCCACTCGGCGCTGCAACCATGCTCCGGCAGGCCGGGTGGCAGATTCACCAAGTCTCGGGGAATGAGCTGATGCTCCCGGTCTACGCGGATGAGCACATCGCACGGCTCGTGAGCACCCTCGTTTCGTCCGCCGCACAGGTGTTCCGAGTTGAGGTGCGCCGGCGGCCGTTGGAACAGGTGTTCTTGAATATGACGTCCCAGCATGCCCAAGCGGTGAGCGCGGCGTGAATTCGGTGACGATGGAGTTCAGGAAGCTCCGCCGCAAATATTTGTGGCTGACTGTTGTTCTCGTTCTTGGTTTTGAGCTTTTGTGGGCGTTGATGGCGTTGACGATGTCGCTGAGCCATGATGGCGCTGTGCCTCACGATTCAGCGTTCGTGATTGCTCAGGTGTCACAGATTCATGGGATCTTCGCTCCGATCCTGGCCACGGTGCTGGCATCCCGGATCGCGGCGATGGAACATGACGGTGGAATGTTGCTAGTGCTTTTCGCAGCCAATCAATCGCGGTCAGGCTTGTTCCGTGCAAAGTTCTTCACGGTGTTCACCCTGACAACTATCGCGACGATCGTGGGCTTCCTCACGGTGCTTGGCTATGGCGCGATTCAAGGCGTGACTGCCGACTGGTCGCTGATCGGACTCTTCTTCGTGGGCTGCATTCTGTCCAACGTTTCAGTGATCAGCATCCAGCTTCTCCTGGCGCTGCTTTTCACTCGCCAAGCAGTCACCTTCACCGTGGGAATCATCGGCGGGCTCTTGGGCTCGTTCGCTGGGTTCATGCCGGCGGCGATAAGCATGATTCTGCCCTGGCAGTACGTGGGTTT
>NZ_JPRS01000587.1 GCF_000738085.1 Cryobacterium sp. MLB-32 | reverse complement strand
GTACTCTCGGGCGACCATGCGCTGCTCGGGGAAGTCCTGCTGATAGCGAGCGATGCCATCGTTCATAATGGCGAGGCCGTTGCGACGACAGTAGTCGACGGCGTGTGCGTGGATGGCGATTTTCTCGCCGAGAAGGATGAGATTCTTGCGGTGGGTCAAGATATCGTGCTCGATATTCGCTATTGCGATGGACCGGAAGGCGCCGCTCACGTCACTGACTACGTGAGTCACGACGAGGTCACCGAAGCGGGCCTGCAGCTCCTTAACTCGAAGGGTGAGCAGTCCGCGGTGGAGCGAGCATCCGCTATTTCCACTGAAGAGGTGGACGGGGATCCCCTGGAGCATGAGGCGGGCAGCAACCAGAGTGCTGTCTCGTCCGCCACTGAACATAACCAACTGGGCATTCTCTTTTTCAATAAGCATTTATTCTCCGTAATTCATTGTCAATGACTGCTAATGACTGCTAATGACTGCTAATGACTACCAATGCTTCGCGCAGCCTAGCAGACCGTTAGCGCGCCTAGAATTATGACTGGTCAGCCTGCCGGCGTGGATGTTCGATTTCTGCGTGTTACTGGTGAATGCTGATGTGATGAGTGGTGCGCCCGTACCGTGACTTGAGACAGTCGGTAGGAGGATCATGTTTCATAATGAATTGTCGTAACATTCAGTGTATGGACGCACCCTGTAGACGGTTGAAAGTATCATTTTCGTTCACCCTGTAAGACCGACAAAACCTTCCGTGACACCAACCGATATAACAGGTTG
>NZ_JPRS01000586.1 GCF_000738085.1 Cryobacterium sp. MLB-32 | reverse complement strand
CTCGTGCCCGGCGCACTGCTGGGCACGAGGGATGCCCTTCATGACCTGATCGACATGCTGACCGCAGCCGGCCCACGTCGTTTTGCCACAGGTCTTGCAGTTCACGGCTCGGCACATAGTTGGTTCCCTTCATCGAACAATCGTTAGTGCGACTATACCCCATGGGGTATCTGGTACCAACTCGGGTCTACGATAGGCAGGTGAACGATACCTTGCCTCCCTGCCCCGAATGCTCCAGCGACCTCACCTATGAGATGGGTGCGCTTCTTGTCTGCCCTTTGTGCGCGCACGAATGGTCGGCCGTGGCCGATGACTCTGGCGACGAAGCGGCCGAGGCCGTCTTCAAGGATGCCTTCGGTACGGTTCTCACCGATGGTGACACCGTCAC
>NZ_JPRS01000585.1 GCF_000738085.1 Cryobacterium sp. MLB-32 | reverse complement strand
CTTGCCCAGGTCCGCGAGGAGATGGGTGAGCCAGGACGCGGCTCTATTGGTGCTGGGGTTGGACTCGAAGCCCGGGGCCGTTTCGGTCGGCTGCTTGGTTTGGTTGCTCATGAGCGTTTCTCCTTTACCGCTGCGCCGACGCTAGCGGGCCTTTTCCATGGTCATGTGTTTGATGAGGAGCTCCGGGCTGGCATCCGCGATCGGGAACTCCCCCGTGATGCGACCCTCGGAAATTGTGTAGACGCGGTCGCTGATCCCGAGCAGCTCCGGGAGCTCCGAGGAGATGACGATGATGCCCTTGCCGGCCGCGGCGAGTTTGTTGATGATCGTGTAGATCTCGTACTTCGCGCCCACGTCAATGCCGCGGGTCGGCTCGTCGAGAATGAGCACATCAGGGTCGGAGTAGATCCACTTCGACAGCACGACCTTCTGCTGGTTGCCACCGGAGAGCTTGCCCACCTTGGCCAGCACGGAGGGTGCCTTGATGTTCATGCTCGTGCGGTACTCGTTGGCGATCTTGTATTCTTCGTTGTCGTTGACAAGGCCGCTCGTGGTGAGCTTGTCCAGCGACGCCATCGAGATGTTTCGCTTGATGTCGTCGATCAGGTTGAGCCCAT
>NZ_JPRS01000584.1 GCF_000738085.1 Cryobacterium sp. MLB-32 | reverse complement strand
CTTCTTGCCCTCGCAGCACTCTACATGCGGCGCAACATGGAGGAAAGCGAGGTCTTCCACGCCCATAAGTCAGCAGCGCAACCAGCACCGGCAGTGCGGGCGAAACGATCGGGATCGCAGGTGACCCGCGCCATCCTGCTGATGATTGCGATGACATCAGGAATTACGGCGGCGCATTACACATGGACCTCGTACGCCTCGACCTACGCCATCACCGAGAAGGGGATGAACCCCGACACGGCGTTCTGGGTGACCATGGTCGCGCAGATGATTGCGCTCGTCTCACTGCCCCTCTGGGGAATGCTCTCTGACCGGGTGGGGCGCCGACCGATGATGATCTCGTTCTCGATCCTGATGATCGTGGTCTCCATTCCGCTCAACGCCATGATCACAAGCGCGGGATGGACGCTGCTGATCGCATCGGCCGCGGCCCTCGTGATCGTGGCCATTCCCGGAGCCCTGCTCGCCGCGGTGCTCGCCGAGAACTTCCCCACCCGGGTTCGCACCAAGGCCATCGGCTTCGCGTACTCGATCTCCGTCGCGGTATTCGGCGGCACAGCCCCGTACCTCAATGCACTGTTCAATTCGCTCGACGTCGGCTGGCTCTCCGGGGCCTACGTGATGACCCTCTGCGTCTGCACGGCCGTGGCCTGCGTGATGATGAAGGAGACAAAGGGCATCGATTTGAAGGACGCCTAGGACCGGTATCGCCGCCTCGGCGCTGCATGGGAACGATCACC
>NZ_JPRS01000583.1 GCF_000738085.1 Cryobacterium sp. MLB-32 | reverse complement strand
AGGGAGACCCGAGGTCGTGCAGGCGAGCGATTGTGCCGCCAGTCAGCCAGGATTCATCGCCTGGGCGCCCATGCACGAACACGATGTGTTCGCCGCTACCGGACATAACCATGGGACCCCGCTGCATTCCTCGATAAAGACACATTCACCTCACAGAATCATAACTAGACATGGGCGGGTGTCCGGGGCTAGAGTCGGAAAAGGTAAGGTTAGCCTTACCATCATTCACAGCTATTCCGCATCTTGACCTTCTGGACGTGACGTGCTCGGTAACTACCTGATCGGCCTTCGCGAGGGGCTTGAAGCAGCCCTGATCGTGACTATTCTCATCGCCTACATCGTCAAGATCGACCGCAAAGACGTTCTGCCGCGCATCTGGCTCGGCGTCGGACTCGCGGTGGCGCTCGCTCTGGGAA
>NZ_JPRS01000582.1 GCF_000738085.1 Cryobacterium sp. MLB-32 | reverse complement strand
AAGCCGAAGTAGCTCAGGCTTGTTTCCGCCATGATCGCTCCGACCACACCCAACGTCGCATCGATGATGAGCAGCGAGGCCACGTTGGGAATGATGTGCCGCCCGAGAATCCGTGGCATGGGCACACCCATGTATCGGGCAGCCTTCACAAAGTCCTGATTCCGCAACGACCGGGTTTGGGAGCGAATCACCTGGGCCATAATCATCCAGCTGAATGCGGCCAGGAATATGGTCAGGAACACCCAGGACAGTCCCTTGAAAAGCGGGCTGAGGATGACCAGCAGAATAAAAGAGGGCAGCACGAGAAGCAGGTTGATGCACCAGACGATGACCTTGTCGACGATGCCGCCCATGTACCCGGCGACCGAGCCCGCCACTGCCGCGATCAGGGTGCCCAGCGGCCCGGCAATGAGTCCGATCACGAGTGATTTCTGCAGCCCCACGAGTGTCTGCGCATAAAGGTCCTGACCGATGCCGTTCGTGCCAAACCAATGCAACTGCGTCGGGCCGATTCCCATATTGAGTGGATCACGCCCCGTTGCCGAGAACGGGTAGAAGACCGGACCGAGAATTGCCCACAGTGCAATCAACACGATCGCGATCGCGCCCACC
>NZ_JPRS01000581.1 GCF_000738085.1 Cryobacterium sp. MLB-32 | reverse complement strand
TACCACGTGTCACCGAGCAGGATGAAGCCGGTAACGGCTCCGCCGGTCGCGACGACCAGGATCGAAAACATCATCCAGTAGAAGCCGGTGCGTCGACCGAGCAGTCCCAGATTGCGCACCGTGTGCAGCAGCGAGGAGTATTCGGTTGTGGGGTTCTTCTTGTCTCCACCCGGGCGCGTCCGAATGATTCGGACCGCGGGTGCGGCAGTAGCTTCCGACATGAGGCCTTTGGTAGACGTAAGACTTCTCAGCCAGGGTGTGAGCAATTACTCGTGGAGCAGATACCTCTCAGTGTACGGTCGCGACCCCACCTAACACCAAGTTTTCACACACTATTCCCAGTCATTATATGCCATTCTGAGAATATATCAAGCCTGACCTATCTCCAACTGGGCATCCATGTATGAAGCTGCCAGAAGGTGAACGATGTCTGGGTTCCCGTCCACAGTGGGTAAAAAAAGACGCTGATCAGAAG
>NZ_JPRS01000580.1 GCF_000738085.1 Cryobacterium sp. MLB-32 | reverse complement strand
CACGTTGTTGGTGATCTGGCGAAAGCCGCTCTCGCCGAAGCCGAGAACCTGCACGCCCAGCGGGTCGGCGAGGGCGCGGTAGGCGTCGAGGCCGGTGGCCGCGAGCGTGTCTTCGGCCTCTTCGTAGTCGGCGTAGAGGAAGGGCGCATTGACAGCGGGGGGGGGCGAACTCGGGTCATGCCGGCGAGATGATCGTGGAGTTGTACGACAGGTCTTTGTCGCCGTTCATGAGCTGCTCGACGCCGGCTGCGGGATCGCCGCCGGAGAGCTGCTCATTGGTGAAGATGTTCACCTCGATGCGGCCGTCGGTTTCGTCATTGAGGGTGTCGGCGAAATACTCGGCGCCTTCATGCCAGGTGGAGGTGTTTCCCACCGTGATGGTCATGTCCCAGGAGTAGGACTCGGCGCCGGAATCGCCCGAGTTATCGGGACCGCTGGCTGCCGAGCATCCGGTGAGGAGGAGGGCTAGTGCGCTAACAGATGCGAGCTTCTTGAGCATGGTGCTGCTTTCTGTGGGGCTTCTTCATTGAAGTCACAGGAATGCCCGCTCGATCGCGCCGGGTAGGCACCTGTTCCCTCCGACTGTCAGGTTTTGACTGGTCGGTTGAATCAGTATGCACGGCTTGGTAGTACCACGCAAGTTATCTGGTTGACCTGTTGCGGTTATTCGGGGGGCAGAGCGGGTGCGGCGA
>NZ_JPRS01000579.1 GCF_000738085.1 Cryobacterium sp. MLB-32 | reverse complement strand
TTTCGTCGCCCTGCTCGAACCGTTCATCGACACCGTGGTGATCTGCACGATGACCGCCCTCGCGATCATCATCACGGGCACCTGGAGCGACACGTCGAGCGCTCCCGGAGTCGAAACAACCTCCGCCGCCTTCGAAACCGTGGCACCGTGGTTCCCGATCTTGCTGGCCGTCGCGGTCGTGCTGTTTGCCTTCTCCACCATGATCTCCTGGTCCTACTACGGCATGAAGGCCACCGGCTACCTCTTCAAAGACAGCCGCCGTGCGGAGTTCGCCTACAAGATTGCGTTCTGCATCTTCACTGTCGTGGGAGCATCCCTGTCGCTCGGTCCTGTCATCGCGTTCTCCGATGCGATGATCTTCGCGATGGCGATCCCCAATGTGATCGGGCTCTATCTCATGGCCCGCGTCATCAAGAAGGAGATCTTCGGCTACCGCGCCAAGGTCGAGACCGGCGAATTCGCCATGGTCGAAAAATAGAAAC
>NZ_JPRS01000578.1 GCF_000738085.1 Cryobacterium sp. MLB-32 | reverse complement strand
TTCAACGGGCACATTGTCGCCGTAGGGGTCAAACTCCGGCTTGGAATATCTCGAGATCAACATCGGTTATCAGAATAGTCGGGATACGACGTAACGGAAGGATTCAATGGCAGTGTCGACGCTCCTGGAGCGACCCAGCAGTCTCACAATCAACGGCCTAGAATTGCCGGTGATGACTTCAGACACGCCCGTGAGCTTGAATCCGGCGGAAACGCCGGATGAAGCGCGCGAAAAGAACCGAAACCTGTTCGAAGAGCAGGCCCTGCCCTTTATCGACCAGCTGTACGCGGCGGCCATGCGCATGACACGCAACCCGTCCGACGCTCAGGACCTCGTGCAGGAGACTTTTGTGAAGGCCTTCGCTGCCTTCGCGCAGTATGAGCAGGGCACCAATCTGAAGGCCTGGCTGTATCGAATTCTCACGAACACGTTCATCAACGCGTATCGCAAGAAGCAGCGGGAGCCATACCAGGC
>NZ_JPRS01000577.1 GCF_000738085.1 Cryobacterium sp. MLB-32 | reverse complement strand
CAGGCCCCTGATCGTTTTCGGGTCGTCGTAGCCGCTCGTTGTTCCGTCCTCGGAGATGATGTTTCCTCCGGCCTGCAGAATGGTGTTGTAGTACCCTTCCTGACCACCGGTCAGGCCGGTCGCGACGCCGTAGATGCCCTGGTCGGCGAGGGTGTCACTCACAGTTTTAGCTGCGGTGGCGAAGTCATCCCAGGTCCAGGTGCCGTCAGGTACGGCAACGCCGGCCTGATCGAGAATGGCCTTGTTGTACCAGAGGGCTACCGTATCGAAGTCCTTGGGCATGCCGTACTGCTCATCGTCGTACGAGTACAGGTTGTTGAGCACATCGACGTAGTTGCTCGGGTCGACCTCGCCGGCGTCGATGAGATTCGTCATCGGCTCAAGCTGGTCGTTGGCGGCGTAAAGCTGAAAGTTCGGGCCGTTCATCCAGAACACGTCCGGCAAGGTGTCGCCCGAGGCCTGAGTCTGCAGTTTGGTCCAGTACTGGGCCCACGGGGTGATGTCGATGTTCACCTCAATGTTCGGGTAGATCTCGTTGAACGCGGCGATGTTGGCTTCCAGCGCCGGCACCTGGTTCTCGTCCCAGATGGCGTAGCTGATCGATGCGGGGGGGGGGGGGGGGGGGTTGCGAGTCTGCGGTGACTGCTTCATCGGATGATGCCGGTGCTGAACACGAGGTCAGCGCGAGCGCGGCGACAGCGCGAGC
>NZ_JPRS01000576.1 GCF_000738085.1 Cryobacterium sp. MLB-32 | reverse complement strand
ACGATGATGTACAGCGCCGGCGGAACACCGGGCGGGAAAAGCGAGTTACGGAAGAACTTCGCCGGGCTCTTTTTGACACCGGCGTAGATGAACGCTCCGTAGGAGATGACGCCGAGAAGCAGCGGTACTCCAATCACCGAAGTACCGGCGATATTAAGCCCCGGAATGATTCCGGTGATGTTCATGAACAAGACCATGAAGAAAATGGTCGTGAGCAGGGGCAGGAAGCGCCTGCCGTCTTTCTTTCCGAGGAGGTCTTCCGCGATGTTGACTCGCACGAAGTCCAGGCCCATTTCGGCCAGGCTCTGAATGCGGGTCGGGATCACCTTCATGCGGCGGGTGCCGAGCCAGAACAACAGAATCAAAACCGCAACCGCAAGAAAGCGGATGAGGATGATTCGGTTCATCTCGAACGGAGTGTCCGCGAAGAAGATTGCATCGGGGAAAAACTCATTGATGGTTGGACCATTGAAGCCGCCGTCGTCAGTTGCAGACGGGACCAGCAGGTTTACGGCGATTTTTAGCAGCGCTTTCTCCTGTTTCGGGGCGGTGAGCTCTGCTCGCGCATCGACGAATGTGGGACAGGTTTA
>NZ_JPRS01000575.1 GCF_000738085.1 Cryobacterium sp. MLB-32 | reverse complement strand
TCGAGGAAATCATCGTCGTGGGCTACCTCTTCACACGCCTCCGCCAACTGGGCTGGCCGACCTGGACGATTATTCTCTCCTCTGCGGTACTGCGCGGCAGCTATCACCTGTACCAGGGCATCGGCCCGTTCTTCGGCAACGTCGCCATGGGCGTTGTCTTCGGCTGGTGCTACACCCGTTGGGGCCGCACGATGCCGCTCGTGATCACACACTGGATGCTCGACATCCTCTCCTTCGTCGGCTATCCCCTCGCCCTGGCGTGGTGGCCGGGATTACTCGCCCCCTCGTCGTAAATCCGACCAGGAACGTCACCTGTTTCACGCCCTCGGAGTAGTGTGGGCGTCGAAAGGGAGGAGAGCGAGCACGTGGCGAATTCTCATCTCCCACACACGGACCCAGCCCACTCCGACACGGTCTTATATGACGCCGTGCTCTTCGATCTCGACGGTGTGGTGACCGACACCGCGAGGGTACATTCGCGCGCATGGCAGGCCCTGTTCGACGAGGTGCTGCCTGGTTTGACCGG
>NZ_JPRS01000574.1 GCF_000738085.1 Cryobacterium sp. MLB-32 | reverse complement strand
GGTCGTCGCACCCGACGCCGAGGTGCGCATTCTACTCACCGCATCCGAAGAGGCTAGAATGGCTAGGCGCTCTGCGGAAATTACAACCCAATCGGCCGAAACCGTGGCAGATCAGCTGCGATCGAGAGATCGTGCTGACTCAGAGGTCGTCGATTTCATGAGCGCCGCAAACGGTGTCACCACCGTTGACTCCACCCACCTTGACTTAGAACAGACCATCACCGCGGTCATCGACGTCATCAATACACGTACGGCTAGGGCATCGCATGACTGAGGAATACGACGACACGGGCTCCGCGCTCGATAACGAGCTGGCGGAGCGACTTGCCAACCTCGATGAGGAACTGGCCGCCAAGCGTGCGGAAGCGCTGCGCACCGGCCTCAACGATTACGATCTCGACGAGGAAGACTTCGACGTACTGTCGACGGTCACCGATAACCCCG
>NZ_JPRS01000573.1 GCF_000738085.1 Cryobacterium sp. MLB-32 | reverse complement strand
ATCGAGCTCCGTGTTCGCCTGGTCGTAGAGTCCGGAGAGCGACTCATCGGTGATTCCCGTGAAGTTCGACTCGGAATCGACCGGGGAGAACAGGGCCTCCGATGACGAGATCGGGAACGCCGTGCCAGCCCAAGAGAAGCCGGTCATTTCGAAGTCACCCGGGATGACGTAGTCGGAGAAGAACCCGGCTGCCGGCACCTCATTGAGTTCGACGGTGACTCCGACGTCCTTGAGGTCGGCCTGCACCTGAACGGCACGCTGCTTGTTCGTCGCGGTCTCTGCCGGAATCGTCATCGTGAGCACGAGGGGCACTCCGTCTTTCTCACGCGCGCCGTTGTCTCCCTCGGTGTAACCGAGTTCGTCAAGCAGCGCCTTCGACTTGTCGGTGTCGAAGCCGATGGCGTCTCCGACGTTGTCTTCGAAGCCCTTCTGTCCGGGCATGAAAATGTAGCTGCCCTGAGTCGTGGCAGGCACGCCCACGGGGGTATTGGCAGATTCGGAAATGAGCGAACGGTTG
>NZ_JPRS01000572.1 GCF_000738085.1 Cryobacterium sp. MLB-32 | reverse complement strand
CTGCTCGGTGTTCCACAGGAGGTCCATGATCAGTCTCTCCAGTACACCCAAGCTTCCCATAACCTCCATCGTAGCTCGCCGACGGTATTTTCTACACCGTGTAGAAGGTATTATTCTACGAGACGTAGAAATGTTCCTGGAGGACACATGAACGAGTGGCTGGATCCTTTACTCCTGTCTCGGTGGCAGTTCGGTCTGACGACCGTCTATCACTTTCTCTTTGTGCCGTTGACGATCGGGATGGCGCTCACCGTGGCGATCTTCCAGACCGCATGGGTGCGCACCGACAAGGCGAAGTACCTTCAGCTGACGCACTTCTTCGGGAAGATCTTCCTGATCAACTTTGCCATGGGCGTCGTCACGGGTATTGTGCAGGAATTCCAATTCGGTATGAACTGGTCGGACTACTCCCGGTTCGTCGGTGACGTCTTCGGGGCGCCCCTGGCGTTTGAGGGCATCATTGCGTTCTTCCTGGAAGCCACGTTCATCGGGCTCTGGATCTTCGGCTGGGACAAACTGCCGAAGAAACTCCACCTCGCCACTATCTGGCTCACGACCGTGGGAAGCATCGCCTCTGCCTACTTCATCCTGGCGGCGAATGCGTTCATGCAGAACCCGATCGCGTACACAATCAATGAGGAGAAGGGGCGCGCAGAACTCACGAGCATCTGGGAACTGCTCACCAACCCCATCGCCCTGGCCGCGTTTCCGCACACG
>NZ_JPRS01000571.1 GCF_000738085.1 Cryobacterium sp. MLB-32 | reverse complement strand
AACTCCTGTTTTCCAGGTCACCCTTCACGATCTCGACCTGGTCGGCCCACGGCACATCCCGAAGCTTCAGCGGTGTTCGCACGAGAACGCGAACCTCATATCCGGCTTCCAGGAGCCGGGGGACCAAACGTCCACCGATGTATCCGGTGGCGCCCGTAACGAGGACTCTGCGCGATGTCATGCGATGAGTTTAGAGCCCCAAACTGGGCGCCGACACAATACGTAGGCATACGTCCAGCAGATCAGACCTGATCGGGGTACAGTCGTCCGCGATCGAGGTCCGCACCGCTCGGTGCGAGACCACAAAACCGATTTCGAGAGGTTATTGTCATGGACATCCTGGGAAGTTTCTGGAATTTCATTTCGTTCCTGTTCTGGTCGTTCGTCTTCGTCGCCTATCTGATTGTTTTGTTCTCCGTGGCGGCCGACATCTTCAGGGACCACAAGTTGAGTGGCTGGCTGAAGGCACTCTGGCTGGTCTTCCTCATCTTCGTTCCATTCCTCACCGTTCTGATCTACGTCATCGCGCGGGGCAACGGGATGGCAGAGCGCCAGGCCCAGAGCGCCATGCAGAACCGTGAAGCCACGGACAACTACATCCGCACTG
>NZ_JPRS01000570.1 GCF_000738085.1 Cryobacterium sp. MLB-32 | reverse complement strand
CCATTGGAGCCCAGAACATCCGCGTGTATTCGCGATACGAGGGTCTTCTTTCCCAGGTCCTGAAAATCGTCGAGTCCGACCTGCGGTACATGGCCGATCAGGCCGATGTCTACGATCTGTACTTTGACTGTGAACAGCACGAAGAGCTCAAAAGCTCAGATATCGTCCACGTGCTTCGCCAGATCAATCATCCGCGGATTCACGCTCTGTTCGATTTTGGCAACATGATCAACGCCGACGAGCGCCCACTAGAGGCCCTCAGGGGACTCGCCCCCTACATTCGGCAGAGTCATCTCAAAGGCGTGCGCATCGTGCCGGAACTCCACGGATTCGGGCACCAGGGCGTGAATCAGGGGAGCGATCAGGATGATCTCCCCAGCCCGCGTCTGCTGTGTGAACTTCTGATGCTGGGGGATCACGAGCCGCAAGTCACCGTGTTCAGCCTGGAACAAGAAAATCACTACTCAGCGCCGGCATTCCGCCACTCCGACGAAGACCCGGACCCGTTCATTCCGTATCGGGACATGAGCGACACTCCTTTACCGCCAGGCTATTCGGTCGAGCAGATGCTCTCAGAGGAAC
>NZ_JPRS01000569.1 GCF_000738085.1 Cryobacterium sp. MLB-32 | reverse complement strand
TATCGGGGTACTTCTGCGTCTCCTTCACGAAGCACATCTGCTGCAGCACGTGAGCGTTCTCCACGGGTACCTGGCCGAACACGTGGATGCTGCCGGACGTGGCGAACTGTTGGCCGGTGAGCAACTGCATGATCGTGGTCTTGCCGGCGCCGTTACGCCCGAGCAGGCCGTAGATCTTGTTCGCCTCCACGGCGAAGCTCACGTCGTCGATGGCGGTGAAGTTTCCAAAACTTTTCGTCAGGCCGTCAACGCGCACCACTGGTTCTTGATTTCTCATTGAGTCATGTCCTTTCGTAGCCTGCTGTGCTGCTGTGAATAAGTTCAGCTACCTGCTCCGGAGTCATGCCGAGTTTGGCCGCCTCGGCGAGAAGCGGGGTCAGGTATTTTGTCGTGAACGCACTCGTGCGCTGGTCGACGATCCGCTGCCGGGCTCCGGCGGTCACGAACATGCCGATCCCTCGTTTCTTGTAGAGGATGCCGTCATCAACGAGCTGGTTCACGCCCTTGCCGGCGGTGGCCGGGTTGATGCGGTGAAACGCTGCGAACTCGTTCGTGGACGGCACCATGGACTCTTCGGCAATGCTGCCATTCAGGATGTCGTCCTCGATTTGCTCGGCGATTTGCACGAAGATTGGCTTGCCCTCGTCGATCAAGGCTGCCCGCCTTCTTCTGGGGTTGATGGGTTAGTTGGTTATGTAACTAACTAACTACGAAGATGGCTGGTTGTCAACTGATTTCCCGGATAG
>NZ_JPRS01000568.1 GCF_000738085.1 Cryobacterium sp. MLB-32 | reverse complement strand
GGTCGTCCCGCCACGAGAAGTAGAAGCTCTCGCCTCGTCGCAGTTTTGTGCCGATGACGAGCTGGATATGGGCCAGCACACGATCATCAAAGTCGGCCGTCAGACTCGAGTCGTAGGTCAGCTTACCCATTTCAGTGCTCCACTATTTTGAACGGGCTGCGGTCTTGTCGAAACCCCACCGTGCTCACAGACGCACAGCCCACGGCCTCACTTCCACTGTGGAAGTACAACTTCTCGAGGCTCCCTCAGCCTAGTAAAAGCGGGTGCTCGAAATCAGTCGGAATAGGCCTCTCATCAGCCCCAAATCGGGGGGTACGGCCGGTGCCCCTGCCCCAATTCTCGGCCCCCCTATCGAGAGTGCGGGGGCGGGGCCACTATTGCGGCAGCTTTCGTGAACCATGAGTGGAGGGTCAGCGCATGCGCACACTGAGTTCCATCCGAAAAGAGCACGTCGCGATCGGCGGCCTCGCGATCGGCGGCATCGTGATTCTCATCCTGCTCTTCGTCTACAACCTGGTGGTTACCAGGGCCAATCCACCCGTGCCCGGCCCCGGCATCAGCTCAGCCCAGCAATTCGCCGCGGCCTGGGCAGGCTTCACCTCCACGTGGGTCGCGCCGCTTCAGCAAAGCGCAACCAGCTT
>NZ_JPRS01000567.1 GCF_000738085.1 Cryobacterium sp. MLB-32 | reverse complement strand
AAGTCTGACTAGCGACGCAGGCCGAGGCTGCCGATCAGTGTGCGGTATCGCGTGATGTCGATATCGGACAGGTAACCGAGCAGACGACGACGCTGACCAACCATAAGAAGCAGGCCACGACGTGAGTGGTGGTCGTGCTTGTGCTCTTTCAGGTGCTCCGTCAGGTCGAGAATGCGCTGCGTGAGCATTGCAATCTGAACTTCGGGGGACCCTGTGTCGCCTGGGTGGGTAGCGTACTTATCGATGATCGCCTTCTTTGCATCGGCTTCGAGTGCCATAGATGGGATCCCCTTTCTCTCACTGCGCGGTGCCCCTGGCAGGATGCCTGGGCTCTCTTTATCCGCGGCCGTTGAACGGCAACCTACATACTTTAGCAGAGTCCGGGCGCGAGCACCGCTCGTCTCCGGGCACCACCCGAATTGGGGTGACACTCTGGTCGCCGTGGCTCACCCATATTCGTAAAATCGAGGCATACTCACTTGACTACGTGACGTCGCCAGCTGTGCGCGCCGCGCGCCACATCAACCACATCTCAGGAGTTCATCGTGCAAATGACGTGCCCATACTGCGGTTCAGTGGCCAGGCTCGCGCCCAACCCCGATCGGGTGGCGCCATCACCGCTGC
>NZ_JPRS01000566.1 GCF_000738085.1 Cryobacterium sp. MLB-32 | reverse complement strand
GGCCGGAAAATGTCGGGCTTCCGACTTCTTCGATGATGGCGTTGAGCTCGTCGATCTGGGCGGATAGCCGCCGAACTTCCTTGCTGGATTCCGCGCTGTGGGTGTTGGCCTTGATCAGGTCGCGACGGAGGCCTTGCAGAGCCTTGGCCACCTCGTCTTTGTCGTAGCCACGGAAGACCTGGGTGAAATCAGATTCGTCGTTGGGCACGGTTTCTCCTCACAATTGTGCATCCACGGGACACGAGTCGGGCGCGACAGGAGTCCGGGAGGCCGATGCAACTTTAGTCTGCTCCCATGACAGGCGGTGGCACGGGCAGGGAGCCAATGTTCCCACTATTAGGCACCTATCAGGAGAACCAAGTATCGTAGAAGTCCGTGTCTGTTGCCATCGGACTCGAAATCACTGCGGGCGTACCCGCTGTGACCGTTCGGCAACACGGAAGGGTGATACGTGCGATTTGTTTTTGCCATCGTGGCATTCGTTCTAGCGGCCGTGATGATCAGTCTCGGCATTGCCCAGCGAACGATCTTTCTCGAGCCCTCAACCACCTCGCTGAGTGCGACGGTTGAGGGCAGCGCCCCGTACAC
>NZ_JPRS01000565.1 GCF_000738085.1 Cryobacterium sp. MLB-32 | reverse complement strand
CGACTCTTCGCTCGCTGATGGGCTGAGTTCGCACCGTGCGCCACGGGTAGAGCCAGTCTTGGGTCAGCGTGAACCACGACTTCCTCGCCCCCTTTTTGGGGGCTTGCGCACAGATATTGTTAGAGTAGGCATCTTAGCGACTTTTCTGTCGCACCCGGTCGCCACCGCGACCCCGTCAGATATGACGAAACACCGAGCACCAAGGATGAGATGTCCCCTTCCGCAGTTGAACCGCCTGCATCCCCACCGTCTGCGCCCGCAGCTGCGGCTACCGCGGAAATACCGCCCACCGTTCCCGAAACCAAGACCCGCGTCAATAAGACCGTCTTCATCGGCTCGGCAACAGGAATCATCGCAATCGCCCTCTGGTCCATCCTCGCCCCGACGAGCGCGAGCGCTGTCATCGGCTCCGTCGTCGGATGGGTTTCCACCAACCTCGGCTGGTACTACTTTCTGATTGTCACGCTCGTTCTGGTGTTTGTGATCTTCATCGCCGTCTCCCGCGTGGGGAAGACCCGGCTCGGCCCGGATCACTCCCGACCGCAATTCAGCCTATTCACCTGGACGTCCATGCTGTTCGCTGCCGGGATCGGCATCGACCTGATGTTCT
>NZ_JPRS01000564.1 GCF_000738085.1 Cryobacterium sp. MLB-32 | reverse complement strand
AGGGCCGTGTCGATGTGGCGGGTGTAGTCCCACCGTCCCAGCCATCGAGCCGGTCCATCTCCTCGAAGAGCTCGGACTGACGAATGATCAGCCTGTCCAGCTCGGAACCTACCGGGGAATCGGTCGCGATACTCGAGTCGATGGCAGCCAGCTCGGCTTCGACGGCCTTGACCTCAACAAAGAGGGCGTCGAGAACCTCGGTGATCGTGGACTCACCGTTCAACTCCGAGAACTGCGAGAAGTAGCCGATGCGCGCCCCCGACTCGACGGTCACCGTTCCGGTGTCAGGCGTGACCTGCTCAAGGATGAGCTTGAGCATTGTCGACTTGCCGGACCCGTTCTTTCCGATCAGGCCCACCCGGTCCTTGGGTTCGAGGCGAAAGAACGCCTCGCGCAGGATCTGGGTGTTTTCAAAACCGACGCTGACGTCGTTCAGCCTGATCAGGCTCATCGGTGTTTCCTTTCGGGCAGGATGATCTTCTGCCGTGATGCATGAAGAATACGGGAGCAGTCCTGAGATATGGCTCGTGAGGCCTCGAGACTGATCTCGACAGGCTCGGCCCGAGCGACCTCGCTCCTCGACCAGCGCTGGGATCGAGCTGGTCGAGAACTCGGAGAACTGCGGGAAATACTGTGCGAACGGTGGTGCCCCCGCTGGGACTTGAACCCAGACTTTAACGATTTT
>NZ_JPRS01000563.1 GCF_000738085.1 Cryobacterium sp. MLB-32 | reverse complement strand
GTGTCGGGGATGCTGTTCAGCGGCCAGATGCGCACCGTGATGGCCGTCACGAGAAAGGTCACGAGGAACGTCACCCAGAAGTAGGCCGTCCACTGGCCCATCAGATCGAGAGTTTTGGCGACGATCACCATGAAGGTGGCCGAGACGGTGGAAAACCCGGTGGCAATGATCGCCGACTCTCGGGCGGTGTACTTGCCGTCCTTGTAGGCCCGGTTCGTGATGAGCAGCCCCAGTGAGTAGCTGCCCACAAAAGAGGCGACCGCGTCGATGGCCGATCGCCCCGGGGTCTTCCAGATGGGGCGCATCACCCGCTGCACGAGCACGCCGATGAATTCCAGCAGTCCATAGCTGACCATCAGCGCGAGAAACACGGCTCCGATCGGCACGAGCAACCCGACGGGAATCACCAGCTTGTCGAAGAGGAACGGGCCCATGTCCGGATCGAACAGCCAGGCCGGGCCGACCCGGAAGACCATCATGACTCCGACGACCAGACCCACGACCTTGAATAGCGAGAACACCGTATTGACGACGGATGTCTTCCAGCTTCCCGTCACGAAGGGATACACCGCGCCGGCCAGGATGATGGCGAGTGCGTAATACGGCAGCACCGGGCCAATGCTCGACTGCAGGAACGTCACGATGTGGTCGAGCATGATCGTGCTCGTGCCGCCGATCGTGAGAGGAACGAAGAACATGAACGCCCCTATGCCGCTGTAGACAAAGAGCCTCCACATGCCCGGGGTGCGGGTTCTCGGGACCTCGGTGGTCATGGTCATCGTTGTCTCCTGACACCTGCGTCGGCAGGGTGACGGATGCCCCCCGGCCTTTCTACGTACGTCCATCGAACCGTGAACCCACATCAGGGGACAATGTAAGAGCGGCGGATGCAGTCTCAGATATGAGATTCTGCC
>NZ_JPRS01000562.1 GCF_000738085.1 Cryobacterium sp. MLB-32 | reverse complement strand
GCGCTGACTACGCGTGCCCATCAGGCCGCCATGTCCCATCGGTCCCCGCTCTTTCGAAAGCACGCTTTCGCGCGAGCAGGGGCGGGCGTGTGCCGGGCACCAGGAGCGAAGATCATCCGATCCTCGCACAAACCGATTGGCGTTTCGTGCTGCCACAGCACGCGCGCCGGACAAGGAGAACGGCTCATGGCCGTCGTAACCATTCGCCAGCTGCTCGACAGCGGCGTGCACTTCGGGCACCAGACCCGCCGTTGGAACCCGAAGATGAAGCGCTTCATCTTCACCGAGCGTTCCGGCATCTACATCATTGACCTGCAGCAGTCGCTCGGGTTCGTTGACAAGGCCTATGACTTCGTCAAGGAGACGGTTGCCCACGGCGGCACCATCCTCTTCGTCGGAACGAAGAAGCAGGCACAGGAATCCATCTCTGAGCAGGCAACGCGCGTGGGCCAGCCCTACGTCAACCAGCGTTGGCTCGGTGGACTTCTCACCAACTTCCAGACCGTTTCCAAGCGTCTGGCCCGCATGAAAGAGCTCGAAGAGCTCGACTTCGAGGACACCGCCAAGAGCGGTTTCACGAAGAAGGAAATGCTCATCAAGAAGCGCGAGCTCGTCAAGCTGCACAAGAGCCTCGGCGGAATCCGCAACCTCACGAAGACGCCGTCCGCGCTCTGGGTT
>NZ_JPRS01000561.1 GCF_000738085.1 Cryobacterium sp. MLB-32 | reverse complement strand
AGTTTCCGTCACCCTCAACGCCCATGCTGGTGAAGAACACCCCGAAATCATTGTGTCGTTGGAAGATCAACAGGTAGAGTCCGACACCGATCACACCGACCAGTTCGGCCGCGAGACCGATTTGGGCCACCCTGCCCAGGGTCTTCGTTCCGGTGAAGTTGAGAACGAGAGCGAAGACGAGCAATGCCACGGTGAGCCCGAGGGTAATTTCCTTGGTGATGGCCAACCCGAACAGGTTGGCAAAGAATCCACTGCCGTACTCGGCGATCGCCGTGATCGACACGATCATGGCCCAGATGTAGATCCACGCGGCCATCCAGGCGTAGCGCCGGCCCCACAGGCGCCGCGTCCACGGATAGATCCCGCCGTGGATGGGGTATTGGGAGACAACCTCACTGAAGACGAGGGACACGAGCAGCTGACCGGCCGCCACAATGATGAGCCAGAAGATCGAGGGCGGTCCCCCGGTGCTCAGAGCCAGCGCGAAGAGCGAGTAGATGCCCACGAGCGGGGACAGGTACGTGAAGCCAAGGGCGAAGGTGGCCCAGAGACTCATGGAGCGGTGGAAGGAATCCTCATAGCCCAGCGCGTTGAGGTGCTCGGTATCGCCGAGCGGCGTGGAGACGGTTCGTTCGTCGGGCATCGTTGCCTTTCAGTTCTGTGCTCAACGCACCCGAGCGATTGGGGGTACGCGCACAGCAATACGACATCTTAGGCACCC
>NZ_JPRS01000560.1 GCF_000738085.1 Cryobacterium sp. MLB-32 | reverse complement strand
GGGGTCCCTAATCTGACAGAGCATGAGGCTTATTCGTGACATCTTCACCCGACAGCGCTCCACGACGGAGCCGAACCCCGCTTGCCATCACGGCAGCGATAGTTGCGGGGTTGGTGATCCTGTTCTTTATCTTCGCTGGGCTGTACACCGATGTGCTGTGGTTTGACCAACTCGGGTTCCTGAGCGTTCTGACCACACAGTGGATCGCGACAGCGGTGCTGTTCATCGTCGGTGTGCTCGCGATGGGCGTTCCTGTCTGGATCAGCATCCAGATCGCGTACCGCATGCGCCCCGTCTACGCGAAGCTCAATTCGCAGCTGGATCGCTATCAGCAGGTCATCGAGCCGCTGCGCCGTCTGGCCATGTACGGCATCCCGGCACTTCTGGGTCTCTTCGCCGGAGTGGCCGCGGCCACTCAGTGGCAGGTTGTACTGATGTGGCTCAACCGCAGCGAGGTCGGTCGCACGGATCCGCAGTTCGGGTTCGACATTTCGTTCTATCTGTTCGACCTGCCGTTCTATCAGGCCATCCTCGGATTCGCCTCCGCGGTCGTGCTCATCTCGGCTTTGGTGGCTCTCGCCACGAGTTATCTCTATGGGTCCATCCGGGTGAGCGGTCGGGAGATCATTGTCTCCAAGGCGGCACGCGTGCAGATCGCTGTCACCGCCAGCCTCTACCTGCTCCTGCAGGCGGTGAGCATCTGGTTCGACCAGTACTCA
>NZ_JPRS01000559.1 GCF_000738085.1 Cryobacterium sp. MLB-32 | reverse complement strand
CTCGAAGGCCACACTCTCGAGGCTAACCCGGCGGGGAGTACAACTCACACGTCAGGCGAACTCGTGTCACAGGCATCTTCTCAGCTAACATCGCTTAGATTTGAGTACGCAAGGGGAGTACTCCCACGCGGCCCACCCGTCAGTACGGACTCAACGATGTGTCCCGGGAGGCCGGCTCGATTCCCTCTGGGGACAACCGAGTGGAAGAGACCTTGAACTCCGTCCGCCCCCTGCCCTGGAGCTCCCCATGAACATCACTCCCCTGATCTGGATCATCACCATCGGTGTGACGATCGCCTTCTTCGCCTACGAGTTCTTCGCGCACGTGCGCAAGCCTCACGAACCCACCGTCGGTGAATCCGCTCGCTGGTCTGCGTTCTACATCGGGTTGGCCCTGCTCTTCGGCGTGGGCATCGGAGTCGTCTCCGGTTGGAGGTATGGCGGCGAGTACTTTGCCGGATACCTCACCGAAAAGGCGCTCTCGATCGATAACCTGTTTGTCTTCCTGATCGTGATGGCCGCCTTCTCTGTTCCCAAGGCTTACCAGCAGAAGGTGTTGATGTTCGGCATCATCATCGCCCTCATCATGCGCGGTGGCTTCATCGCCGTGGGCGCCGCCCTCATCGAGAACTTCTCCTGGGTCTTCTACCTGTTCGGCGCCCTCCTCTTCGTGCTCGCCTATATGCAGGTGAAGGGCCACAGC
>NZ_JPRS01000558.1 GCF_000738085.1 Cryobacterium sp. MLB-32 | reverse complement strand
AGAAAACGCTCCTCGTCGAACTGTTGAGAGCCGCCTTCCATGGTCTAAGCTGCGGCAAACAGCATCAGGGTCTTAATGGCGGCGACGCGAACGCCCTCGGCGGTAGGAAGAAGCACCATAATGCCTGGGTAGTAATCGAAAAGCACCTGTCTGTCACGCCCGCACGGGCCGACAACACCGCACTCGTGATTGCCAACAGCGACGATTGTCGTGATTTCACGCCTTACCTCTGCACGCGCCGCGCCAAGTGCAACCAGCTCGGCGCACGGACCACCGGTCAAATGGAACAAATTCACTCCGGCGAACATACGGCCGTCGGCGTCTCGAACTGCCCGCCTATGCTTTGTGTGTCATCTTCGTCCGGCCCGGCATCCGTGTTCGCGTCGATGACCTCTCTTGCCCGCTCAACGAGCTCCAGGTCTTCGGCCGTCGGCACTGCGAGTTCAGCGTTTGGGAGCATGAGGGTAATCCTACGGATCGAACCGGATCCAACTTCTGGCAGGCCTGTCCGTAAGCCGAACCCTGAGTCGAAATGCGTTGGTCCTCAGAGTTCGCCCACAACTTCGACCTTGAAGCCTGCGTCATTTTCAAGATAGGCGGCGAAGTGGTCGGTGCCTCCAGCGTGGGGGTAGCGATCCGCGTACAGCGAATTCCAACCATCGTCCGCTGCCGCACCCAAGATGCGGTTAACGTCGGCCTTGGATCCTCCATTAAGCGCGAGGTGGTTGATTCCCGGCAGCCTTCGATCGTGTACGCCACCAGAGAGGGCTGGCGGTCGCGTGGTCACGAGGTAGACGCCCCCGCATCGCCAGGAGGTTCCGTTGTCCCACTCCTGGTCGACGGACCATCCGAGTTCCACGAGAAGCCAGCCCCAAGACGTGCGAGCGCTGTCCAGGTCTGCGACCCAAATCTCAATGTGATGCACACCAATTGCCATACCGCTATCGTTCCATGAGCCTCGAGGGTCTTTTCCCTCAGTGAACCCCTCTACGGGACGCGCTGACGGGCCCGGGGCTGTGCCGGACCTGCCTGGTCGTCATCAGGTGCTCAGTATTTGTCCAAGCCTTGCAATGCCCGGTATGGTGCTATGCATGGGTATAGCGGAAGACAAAGTCCTCGCGAATCTGCGTAAGGGTGTCCTGGAGTTTTGCCTGCTTGCGCTGCTGCGA
>NZ_JPRS01000557.1 GCF_000738085.1 Cryobacterium sp. MLB-32 | reverse complement strand
GCGGCTTGATCTGTACCTTGGTCGCCCCCGGCAGCACCTCTAGGGCGGCCATGTCGATCTCGTTGTCGAAGTGACCCACGTTCGCGATGATCGCGAGGTGCTTCATCCGCAGCATGTGCTCCGTGCGGATCACATTGAAGTTTCCTGTGCCACTGACAAAGATGTCGACCTCCTCGACGACGGATTCAAGCTTCGCGACCTGGAACCCGTCCATCGCCGCCTGCAGAGCGTTGATCGGGTCGATCTCGCTCACGATCACGCGTGCGCCCTGACCCTTCAAAGCCTCGGCCGCGCCCTTTCCCACGTCGCCATAGCCGGCGACGAAAACCACTTTGCCCCCGATGAGCACATCGGTGGCGCGGTTGAGGCCGTCGGGCAGCGAGTGGCGAATGCCGTACTTGTTGTCGAACTTCGATTTGGTGACCGAGTCGTTCACATTGATCGCAGGGAAAAGCAGGGACTTATCGGCGAAGAGCTCATACAGACGGTGTACCCCCGTTGTGGTCTCCTCGGTGACACCGACGAGGTCAGCGGCGATCTTTGTCCAGCGGTCGGCGGATGCCGCGAGCGACACTCGAAGC
>NZ_JPRS01000556.1 GCF_000738085.1 Cryobacterium sp. MLB-32 | reverse complement strand
TCCTCGAGTGGGCCTGGCGCATCCCGTTCCTGTTCTCCGCCGTGATGGTGATCGTGGGCCTGTGGGTTCGCCTCCGCCTGGTGGAGAGCGAGGCCTTCACGAAGGCCGTCAAGGCCAAGAAGGTCGAAAAGCTGCCCCTCGCGGCCGTGTTCAAGACAAACTGGCGCGAGCTCATCCTCGGCACGTTCATCATGCTCGCCACCTATGTACTGTTCTACCTGATGACCACGTTCACGCTCGGCTACGGCCGTGCGGCCACGGATGCCCCGCTGCCGGGCCTCGGGTACAACTACAACACCTTCATCCTCATGATGATCCTCGGCGTGGTGTTCTTCGGAATCTTCACGCTCGCCTCCGGCCCGTGGGCCGATCGACACGGGCGTCGCAAGACGCTCATCGTCGTGACGATCGCCATCGTGCTGTTCGGACTCCTGTTTGTGCCCCTGCTTGGTGCCGGAAACGTCGGCGTCTTCGTCTTCCTGATTGTCGGCTTCTCGCTCATGGGAATGACCTTCGGCCCGATGGGCGCCCTGCTGCCGGAGCTCTTCCCCACGGCGGTTCGGTAC
>NZ_JPRS01000555.1 GCF_000738085.1 Cryobacterium sp. MLB-32 | reverse complement strand
GGCGAAGGTGACCAGTGCGTACGTCATCGACGAGTCGATCAAGGCCGTTCGCGCCCTTGTTCCCGACTACCAGCTCTCCCTCGCCATCGGCAAAGAGGGTCAGAATGCGCGCCTCGCGGCGAAGCTGACGGGTGCCAAAATCGACATTCAGCCGGATAGCATTCTGGAGGATGCCGAATAGGGGGTACGATGGACTCCGTTAGAACGTGCATTGGATGCCGTTCGCGCGCCTCGCGTTCCTCACTCTTGAGGATCGTCGCTCGGGAATCAGAGATTGTGGTGGATGAAACTGCTACTCTCCCCGGGAGGGGGGCGTGGTTGCATCCGACCGCCTCGTGCTTCACAGACGCACAGAGGCGTCGCGCTTTCGGGCGTGCCCTTCGCGTGACCAGCCAGCTGGACGCGAGACAACTAGAGAACAGGCTGACTTGGCTTATGGATAACTAATGAGCGGCTCGAAATGAGACCCGTCCGTTATTAACGGCCTGCCCCTTTCCGGGTGCAGGCCCGGAACAGGAGAATTGTGGCTGCGAAACCACGCGTACACGAGATCGCAAGCGAGCTCGGAGTCGACAGCAAGGTTGC
>NZ_JPRS01000554.1 GCF_000738085.1 Cryobacterium sp. MLB-32 | reverse complement strand
TTCGCGTCGCCGTAGGCCTTGTTTGCGGAGTACCTCGAGGTGTTGTTGAGATCGTCAAGGTCGACCTTTCCGAAGATTCGGGCAGCGACGCTCGAGGTGTTGATCACCGAGGCGTGCGAGGCAAGCAAGGTGTCCAGCAGAAGGTTGGTGAGCAAAAACGGTGCCAGATGATTGACCTGGAGGGTCTTCTCGAAGCCGTCCACCGTCTTGTTCCGGGAGCCGAAAATTCCGCCGGCGTTATTGGCCAAAATGTCGATGCGGGGATAATCCGCTTTCAGGCGGTCGGCCAGCTCACGCACGTGGCTGAGATCGGAGAAGTCCGCCACGTAGTACTTCGCTCCGAGTTCCCCGGCCACGGTCTGGGTCTTCTCGGGGGATCTGCCCACAATCACGACGGTATGCCCGTCCGCGTGGAGTTTGCGCGCTGCGGCCGCGCCGACTCCGTCACTCGCACCGGTGATCACAATTGTTTTCATGGGCATGGCTCAATCCTCTGTGGGGTACGGCGACGAGACGTGTTCGCGATGAGTCGTATCGGGAACCAGCACTGAGCCTAGCCAGATGAGCTGGGACGGACCTCGTCGTGCCGCAGAGGAATCACGCGAAGAATTGCGACGGACAAAAAACGAACCAACTCCCTGGGACTAAATAAAGACAGACCGCGGCCGCGCATGACCTACTCGGTGAGGATCGCGCCAGCTGCTGCACGGCAGTTGCGCACGTTCGATCTGCAGGTCCGCCGGAGAATTCAGGCAGCGATCGATCTCTTGGCCCAGAGTCCCCGACCGTCCCAAGCGATTCACCTCGTCGGCGGCTCTGGCGAGTGGCGGGTGTGAACGGGCGGCTACCCCATCATTTACGAGATTCAGGACGACACGTTGATGGTGCTCGTCCTCCGACTCGGACACCGTCGCGAGATGGACGAATCCAGATAAATGAACTCTGACCGGGACTTGTGAAGGACCTGAGTACACTGGGCGAGTATGGCTGACATCGGAGTTTTCGCCCGCACCACGAGTAACGCGCCGAGAGCGTGGTTCCTGGGCGGGATGTTGTTCCTCGCATCGATCGTGATCAGGGTTTCCCAACCCGCGATCGCAGTGGTCCCGGGCGGAGGCACCCTCAGCACAGTCCTGTTTT
>NZ_JPRS01000553.1 GCF_000738085.1 Cryobacterium sp. MLB-32 | reverse complement strand
TCCGGAGATGGTGGACCGAAACTCGACAACCCGTTCAAGCAGCTCATCTACGCGCTCAAGTTCCAGTCGGAGCAGATCTTCCTGGCGAACGCGGTCAACGACAAGTCGCAGATCCTGTACGACCGCGACCCGATCACCCGCGTGCAGAAGGTTGCGCCGTACCTCACCCTCGACTCCGATGCCTATCCCTCCGTCGTTGACGGTCGGGTCAAGTGGATCGTCGATGGCTACACCACGAGCGCCAACTACCCGTACTCGACGTCGGTGAGCCTGAGCGACGCGATCACGGACACAGAAACGCCGCCGCAGCCGTTCGCGCTCGACAACATCAACTACATGCGCAACTCGGTCAAGGCCACCGTGGATGCCTACAGCGGAGAAGTCACCCTCTACGCCTGGGACGCCAAGGAGCCCATGCTGGAGACCTGGCAGAAGATCTTCCCGTCGACGGTCAAGCCGATGAGCGAGATGAGCGGCGACCTGATGAGCCACGTGCGCTACCCGGCGGACCTGTTCAAGGTGCAGCGCGCCATTCTCGGTCAGTACCATGTGACTGACCCTGGATCCTTCTACTCCAAGGACGATGCTTGGATCTCCCCGAACGACCCGGACTCGCCGGCCACGAATCC
>NZ_JPRS01000552.1 GCF_000738085.1 Cryobacterium sp. MLB-32 | reverse complement strand
GCTTGTCACCACGAAGGAGATTGCGGCGTTCATCACCGACCGGGCGTTGGTCACGGTGCACAAGGACGAGAACTTCGATCTGGCTGCGATCGTGGCACGATGGGATTCTTCCCCGGATCTGGCCAAAAACGGCGTGGCCTTCCTCCTGCACGGCCTTCTCGATGTGCTGGTCGACGGTTACTTCGAGGCTGTCGAGGCACTCGACCAAGAAATTGAAGAACTCGAAGACCTTCTGTTCCTCCCCAGATCCAACCAGACCGAGGTTCAGCAACGCTCTTTCACACTGCGCAAGAGTTTGGTCGTGTTGCGGCGCGTCATACTCCCGATGCGCGAGGTCGTGAACACGCTGCTCCGCCGCGACCTGCACATGCAGATGGACGAAATGGGCCCGTACTTTCAGGACGTCTATGACCACGTGCTCCGCGTCATGGAGTGGACGGACAGCCTGCGTGACCTGGCGACAAGCATCCTTGAGGCAAACCTGGCAATCCAGGGTAATCGGCTGAACGTCATCACGAAAAAGGTCACCGGCTATGCGGCCATCATCGCCGTACCCACGGCGAT
>NZ_JPRS01000551.1 GCF_000738085.1 Cryobacterium sp. MLB-32 | reverse complement strand
GGGCTACTCGGGTGACGACGCGGAGACTGCTCGTTCCATCGCGCAGCACATCTCCTTCGCCAACCCGGAGTACCTCGCGGCGAGCGACGTTCCCGCTGACCTCGTGGAAACCGAGCGCAAGATCGTCACCGAGATCTCGAAGAACGAGGGAAAGCCGGAAGCGGCCCTCCCGAAGATCGTCGAAGGACGCGTCAAGGCCTACCTCAAGCAGGTCGCCCTGCTTGAACAGGACTACGCAAAGGACAACAAGGTTTCCGTGAGCAAGGTTCTCGCGGACGCCAAACTGACCGTTTCGGGCTTCGCCCGGTTCAAGGTCGGCGCCTAACAACAACTGACGGAGACCGGATTGCGCAAGCGATCCGGTCTCCGTTTGTGTGTGCCCCAGCTACACGCGGTAGTTTTGAAACACATCGTACGAAAGGTCTCGCACCATATGATCGACACGGGCAAGAAGCGCAGGGTTCTCCTCAAACTTTCCGGAGAGGCTTTCGGTGGTGGCGGCGTCGGGGTCAATCCCGATGTTGTGAGTTCACTGGCGCGCGAGATCGCTGAGGGTGCCAAGCAGG
>NZ_JPRS01000550.1 GCF_000738085.1 Cryobacterium sp. MLB-32 | reverse complement strand
GTCGATGTAGAACCCGCCGAGCCATCCCGAAACCGTGGTGGCATCGGGCCCGGCGACGCACCTCGTCCCTATCGCCGCCGAGACCTGAGCAACCAATTTTCGTCGCTCGGCAGGCGGCATCAGCACAACCTGATGAATCTCCGTGATGCCCTGATCGAGGAGCGCGGATATCAGCTCATGTTCGAAGGACCCAAAATTCAGGCCCTGCTCCCCGACAGCCTCACAAAAAGTCGCGGCCCGCAACAGGACAGTGAGTTCAAGAGCACCCACAGCCAGATAGTCGGCCAAAGCGGCTCCGGGCGAGCCCGCCCCGACGATCGGAGCAGTCTGAGCCGCAACGAGCTGAGCCGGCGTAGCGATGCCGAGACGCGAGAGCTTTGTCTTAAAGGGCAGAAACGGCGGCACATCACGCCATGTTGCGGCGGGCTCCATGCCCACGAACTCCGCAAATTTCGCGCTCGAGTGAAGAGGCAGCAGGGAGGGATCTTTGACGGCCCAGGTCTTGAGATCGGGCAGCACGAGCGCGTCCTCCAGAAGGCGCACGCTCTTCTCAACCGATCCGGACTCGGATTGCGCGTAATAGCAGGCCAGGGCGTACTTCACGTGAGGGTCGGCGTTCTTGTTC
>NZ_JPRS01000549.1 GCF_000738085.1 Cryobacterium sp. MLB-32 | reverse complement strand
ATGCGGGCTGGTCGCGTTTTGCGGGTCAGGTGAAGAGACGTCCGCGTACTTCGACAGCTCGTCGTCGTCGTCTTGTCTTCTATCGAGGTGCCACACAGGGATACCCTAATTTACCAAGGTGGCAAATCGCTTGAGGCGGGCGGGGTTTCGCTCGTATTGGTCGGCGTGGCGCAGGCTACAGCCAGTTGCGTTTCTTGAATACGCGGTACAGCGTGACACCCATCGCGAGCATCAGCCCGAGGGCGAACGGGTAGCCGTAGGTCCAGTCCAGCTCGGGCATGTTCCTGAAGTTCATGCCGTAGACCGTGCCTACGAGGGCCGGCGCGAAGAGGATGGCAGCCCAGCTCGAAATCTTCTTCACCTCTTCGCTCTGCGCCAGGCTCGTCTCGGACAGGCGCCGCATCTCATCGTTCTGGCTCTGCGCCACGAGGGTGCTCTGGGTGGTGAGGGCGTTCTGCAGCAGCTGGCGGAACGCATCTGCGCGCTCAACGACCCGCAAGGAGTGGTCGAGCACGTCGCGCAGGTGGCGGTGCAGCTCGAGGTCCACGTTGTATTTGTCGAAACCGCGTTGCAGCGACTCG
Organism: Cryobacterium sp. MLB-32; assembly: GCF_000738085.1. GTDB lineage: Bacteria > Actinomycetota > Actinomycetes > Actinomycetales > Microbacteriaceae > Cryobacterium. Next base: position 68 of record NZ_JPRS01000549.1, on the reverse strand, counting down.
AACATGGGCACGAGCGGCTGGGTGGCTCGCTGAAACTCGATCACCTCGCGGGAGAGCGCGTAGATGCG
>NZ_JPRS01000548.1 GCF_000738085.1 Cryobacterium sp. MLB-32 | reverse complement strand
TTCCAGGTAGTACTGCGGGATCGACAGCATCGACGTGAGGAAGAGATACCAGCAGCTCACCACGATGAGCAGTTCGACCTGCCGCAGGTTCTGGGACGAGATCTGGGTGGCCACGGTGTACAACTCGAGCACGGCGATCACCGACAGCAGCGAGGTGTTCTTGAGCATCGAGATGGTTTCGTTGCCCATCGGCGGAATGATCACCCGCATGGCCTGCGGCAGCACCACCTTGAACAGGGTGAAGCCCGGGCTCATACCCACGGAGTAGGCGGCCTCATACTGGCCTTCATCCACCGAGAGCATGCCGGCTCGCACGATCTCTGCCGAGTACGCCGCCTGGTTCAGCGTGAGCGCGAGCAGCCCGGCAGCGAATGCCGGAATCAGCGTGTTCGTGTCGATCGAGAACAGCGTGAAATCGGTGAACGGAATTCCAAGTGAAATCTGAGCGTAGAGCAGACCGAGGTAGCCCCAGAAAACGATCTGGATCAGCAGCGGCGTTCCTCGAAAAGCCCAGATGTAGAGCCACGCCAGGGCGCTCATCACCGGGTTGTTCGACAGCCGCATGACGGCGAGCAGCACGGCGAGAATCGTCGAGATGATCATCGACACGATGGTCAGGATGAGGGTGAGCACGACCCCGTCGAGGATCCGACGGTCGAAGATGAACTCACTGATCGTTGGGTGATTGACGTTGTCGTTCTGCCAGAGCGA
>NZ_JPRS01000547.1 GCF_000738085.1 Cryobacterium sp. MLB-32 | reverse complement strand
GCAGGTTACGCCTGGCGTGCTCGGTGTACACGAGGTTGTAGTCCGCCACGTGGTCCACGAGGCGACGGTTCACCTCTTCGGGCACGTTCTCATCGAAGCACCGGTTGCCGGCCTCCATGTGGAACACGGGGATCTTCATGCGCCGCGCCATCAGCGCCGCGATGCAGCTGTTCGTATCGCCGAGCACGAGGAGCGCGTCGGGCTTCTCCCGGACGAGCACCATTTCGGTCTTCAGCAGGATCGAGCCGAGCACCGCACCGAGCGAGCTCGTGTCCGCCTCGAGAAAATGGTCGGGTCGCCGCAGCCCGAGGTCGTCGAAGAAGACCTCGTTGAGCTCGTAGTCGTAGTTCTGGCCGGTGTGCACGAGCACGTGCTCGGTGTGCGCGTCGAGGCGTTTGATCGTGGCCGACAAGCGGATGATCTCCGGTCGCGTTCCCACGACCGTCACGATCTTGAGGCGGTGCGTCGGGCTCCGCTCGGTCATGGCTGCACCGCTTCCGCAATCGTGTCGGGACGTTGGGCATCGAAGGGTTCATTGGTCCAGAACGAGGTGAAGAGCACATCCGCTCCGGTGTTCGTGATCTTATGCGCCCACATGGTGGGCATGTCAACACTCACCGGGTCGTCGCCCGACACGGCGAAGTCGACGACCTGGTCCGTGAACAGCTGCCGCAGGGCGATCACCGCGTCACCGTAGAGCACGGTGAAACGCTCCACCTTGCGCCGGT
>NZ_JPRS01000546.1 GCF_000738085.1 Cryobacterium sp. MLB-32 | reverse complement strand
ACGACCAAGCGGGCACCGCATCGGCCGCAGCTGACGGCGCCGATCAGTGCGTTACCCACCTGCGACGCACCCCCGATTGACGACTGTGAACAGAACAGGGTGGTGTAGATGCACTGCTGACCGATGGTTGGACATGTACAAAAAACTACGGCTCGCGTTACCCCTTATTAATATCAGTAGCCTATCCTGAGAACTCACCACACCTTGGGGGCTCTCGATGGCTGGCATGAAATTCGCAATGGGATCCGACGTTCTGTCGCATCTGACGAAAAAGACGAGTTCCTCGTCTGACGATCTTGGATCGCTGGTGAAGCAGCTGTTCGAGGCGGCGGCGCCGCTCGAGGGCCGGTTCAACGGCGCCGGTCGCGCCGCGTTCGACCGCTTCAAGAACGAGACGGATTCGATCTCGGCGGAGTTGAACGGTGCGCTGGGTTCGATCCTCACAGGGATCGCCGGGCAGGATCTCGCGTTCGGTCAGGCCGATCAGGAGCTGGCCGACCAGACGACGTCAGCACAATCCGGGGCGGGTTTCGACTCGGCACGGTTCGGTTCACGGGGATAGGGAACACTCTCATGGCTTCTAGTGGAAATGCGGCGGATCGTCGCGACTATGACATTGCCGCATCCCAGAATGCGCAGGACAACTTCAACGCGATCGCCGGGCGGCTCGAGGCGCTGATCGACCAGCGTGACGCCGACGTGAAGGCCATGATGGCCGACTACCAGGCCGACGGAGTGTCGGAGGAATACGCGTCGAAGGAAATCCGCTGGAACACCGTCGCCGGGCAGGTGAAGCAGATCATCACATCGCTGCGCTCCTCCCTCGCGAGCAA
>NZ_JPRS01000545.1 GCF_000738085.1 Cryobacterium sp. MLB-32 | reverse complement strand
CGTGTCTTCGAGGCATGCCGACAGGGCGCGTTCCACCCCGTAAACACGGGTGTGTGGAACATCGATAATGAAACACCCGAACTCTTGGCGGATGCAACAGTAGGCCGTCCGGCCCTTTAGGCTGTAGTCGGAACGAGTTTGCCGGGCGCACGAATATGCCGTGGCGAACGCCCGGCACCATACGCAGCGAGACTCAGGGAGGCTCCGTGACCGACGTCGCGCAGCAAACGATATCCAACGAACCAGAGCAGGAAACTGCTGTGGAACCGCAGACGGCAACTCTTAGCTACCCGGGAGGCACGGCGGAGTTTCCCATTGTGGAGAGCACCGACGGCGCGTCGAGCATCGATATTTCGACGCTCACGAAGAAGACCGGTCTCACCACGATTGACTATGGCTTCGTGAACACCGCGGCGACGCGCTCCGCGATCACCTACATCGACGGCGAGCAGGGTATTCTGCGCTATCGCGGTTATCCCATCGAACAGATCGCCAAGAACTCCAGCTTCCTCGAGACGGCATGGCTGCTTATCTACGGAGAACTGCCCACGCAGCTCGAACTCGAGAACTTCGACGACCGCATCCGTCACCACACCCTGCTGCACGAAGACATGCGCCGTTTCTTCGATTCCCTGCCGCACAAGGCCCACCCGATGAGCGTGCTCGCCTCCGGTGTGTCCGCACTGTCGACGTTCTACCAGGATTCCCTTGATCCGAAGGACCCGGAGCAGGTCGAGATTTCCACGATCCGCCTGCTCGCCAAGCTGCCCGTGATGGCGGCCTACGCGCACAAGAAGAGCATCGGCCAGGCGT
>NZ_JPRS01000544.1 GCF_000738085.1 Cryobacterium sp. MLB-32 | reverse complement strand
ATCAGGCGCCTGGTGATGTTTGAAATGGTCTGAGGCGAAAGGCCGGTAGCACCAACGAGCTCGACGCGACTCAGGCCCGTGGCGGATCGGCGGACGGCGTCGAGAATGACCGATTGATTGAAGTCGGCCATAGCTGGCAGGTTAGTGCCGCGACGCGCCGTCGCGCCCTTCTGGTCGCTCATGTTTAGACGCTAGCGCCTCGACGCAGATCTTTGGCGATGAAAGATTGAACCGGCCCTGATTTTTCCTGTCGCCTTCCATCCCGCGCTCCGCCTATCCCTCGCGTCCACCCGTCTGGCTCACAAGCATTTCTAGCTCAGCGACTCTCGATACGACGGCCTCAGGGAGCACTGACGCTTCGAAGAAGGAGGCATTCAACTTCCCGGCGGCTGTCTGCGCGCCAGGAATCTCCGATACCCGCGTCGCGAATCTCCGCACTGCTGCCTCGACGCTCTGCGTCATGCTGAGCGAGGCCAGGTCGACTCCAAACGTCACGAATTCAGCGCCGGACCATTGGCCTCCTTCTGGGGCCAACCAACCAATCGACAATGGTTGGCGTCGGTCGGTCGTTGTGAATCGGATTGACGCCCCCTTCTCGCGCCATCTGACCTCGAGACCGAGGGACGAGCATCCCGCTATCGGGTCCTTCATCGCATCACGCGTGTCGGCAGCCGTGATGCTGCTGAGAAGAGCAGCCTCAACCCCAGAACGCCGTCACAACAGTCGGTGACTGCTCCATTCGACAGTCCGACGACCTAAGAAAAAGCCCCGGTAATAGCCATATTCAGTAGATTTGACCCTGCGACCCGGCGACTCTCAATCAAATCCGCGGGCGAGGCCTAACCGCCCCACGCACAACGGCAAAAACTTCGCTGATCAGCATAAACAAAACCAAGACTGGATATACATACGATTCCGAGGGCACCAGGCCCTCATAGAGATGGAATAGAGATTCCAGCAATTGGGCTCACAAGCGATGCGTAAACGGTGGTAAATGGTGACGACACGTATTTCTTAACGAAAAGAGTCCTGATAAACCTAGGTCTATCAGGACTTTTGTCGGGCTGACAGGATTTGAACCTGCGACCCCCTGACCCCCAGTCAGGTGCGCTACCAAGCTGCGCTACAGCCCGATGCTCCAACGTGACGACTTCAGAATCAAAGCCCGCGGGAGACAACTTGATTAGCTTACCGCCTCTCAGACCCCCTCGTGTGCACATGTGGCCGGTGCGGCGACCACAACTCCATTTCCGGCCTCTGGAGGCAGGGTTCGGCGCACAGATTTCCAGGATCACGCACGAGGCAGGGGGGGGGGGGGGGGGGGTCCTGGTCATCTGTTACACCCCGACCGACGATGGATCGAGGTCGCACTGCGCGCCCCGTCGGCGTCAGCCCGCCG
>NZ_JPRS01000543.1 GCF_000738085.1 Cryobacterium sp. MLB-32 | reverse complement strand
ACTTCTACCCGGGTGGGGTAAACGGCCGCGCCTACAAAGTGAGTTACAACCGGCCCTTCAACACCCGCGCCGGATCGACATCGCGGGACTTCTACTTTGGCAGCGAGTACCCGCTGGTGCGCTTTATGGAGAAGAACGGGTACGACGTCACGTACTACTCCGGAGTGGATACCGATCGGCTCGGCGCAGGATTGCTCAACCACAGAGTCTTTCTGTCGGTGGGCCACGATGAGTATTGGTCTGCCCAGCAACGTGCCAACGTGGAGGCGGCGAGGGACGCCGGGGTGAACCTGCAATTCCTGTCCGGGAACGAGATGTACTGGCACACGCGCTTCGAGCCCTCCACCGACGGTTCCTCCGTGTCCCACCGAACTCTGGTCAGTTACAAGGAAACGTGGGCGAACGCCAAGATCGATCCTTCGGCTGAATGGACAGGAACCTGGCGCGATCCCCGATTTGCCTCCCCGGAGAACGGTGCGGGACGGCCGGAAAACAACCTCACCGGCACGTTCTATGTCTCGAATGCCTCCGATCTGCCCGTGACCGTGAGTTCTGAGGAGGGCAAGCGGCGTCTGTGGCGCGATACCGGCCTCGAGAACCTGCCCGCCGGATCGTCTGAGGCCCTCGCTCCGCACACCGTCGGTTACGAATCCAACGAAGACGTCGACAATGGCTTTCGTCCGGCCGGGCTGATTCGGCTGTCCACAACCACGGGGCCGGTGTCCCAATCCATGCTCGACTTTGGAAACACGGTTGGGCCCGGCGAGACGACGCACCATCTCACGCTCTATCGGGCGTCGAGCGGAGCGTTGGTGTTCTCTGCCGGCAGTGTGCAGTGGACGTGGGGGCTGGATCAGGAGCATGACGGCAACGGCGCTCCAGCCGATGCGCGTATGCAGCAGGCCCAGGTCAACCTTCTCGCCGATATGGGAGCGCAGCCTGAGACCCTCGAGCCTGGACTCGTACCAGCGACGGCCAGCTCTGATGCCACGGCCCCCGTCACGACGATCACGTCCCCCGTGGACGGGGTAGAAGTCGCAAACGGTGCGACCGTCGTGGTGACCGGTACGGCAACGGATGAAGGCGGAGTGGTCGCTGGGGTCGAGGTCTCGACGGATGGCGGCGCGAGCTGGCATCCCGCGACGGGTACCACCGCATGGTCGTACTCCTACGTTCAGGCAGGAATCGGTTCGCAATCTGTGCGGGTGCGAGCCGTTGATGACAGCGCGAACTATGCCGACACGGCGGCGACCGTCGGGGTGACGGTTGGCGGACCCTTCACGGTTTTTGGATCGACTGTGCCGGTGACAGTTGACGCCGGGGACCATGATTCCTACGAGCTCGGTCTGCGCTTCACCCCAGCGATTGACGGGGAGATATCGGGAGTGCGGTTCTACAAGAGCGACTTGAACGTCGGAGTCCATACGGGCACGTTGTGGTCATCCGATGGCGTCATTCTTGCCTCGGCGACATTCACGGAAGAAACCGCCTCGGGGTGGCAGAGCGTGAGCTTCTCTGGTCCTGTTCCCGTGGTGGCTGGCCGAACCTATGTCGTGTCCTATTCCGCGCCGAACGGACATTATTCAGCGGAGAACTACCACTGGGCGTATCGCGGGGATACCACGGGGCCATTGCTGATAGCGGGCGGTTTTGGGGCCGACCCAGCCGGCGTTTTCAACGCCAGGGGAACCTTTCCCACAGCGTCCTACCACGGGTCGAATTACTACGTCGACGCGATCTTCTCAGATGTCCTGACCCCGACTCCCACGCCGACTCCCACGCCGACCCCCACACCGACGCCGGGTGACGGTGGATCGTTGTTGGGCAATGAGGTTCCGGCGGTTGCGGTGGCTGCGGGGGAATCCTCTCCGGTCGAGTTGGGAATGTCCTTCACGTCGTCGACGGCCGGGTCTGTGACGGGTATTCGTTTTTACAAGGGATTGGGGAACAACGGCACGCATGTGGGTAATTTGTGGTCGTCGTCGGGTGTGAAGTTGGCGTCGGTGACCTTTTCGGCGGAAACGGCCTCGGGATGGCAGAGTGCAGCCCTGTCGACGCCGGTTGTGCTGACGCCCGGTGAGACGTACACGGTGTCGTATTTGGCGCCGCAGGGTGGATATTCGTATACGGCGGGGTATTTTCAGACGGCGAAGACCAGTGGAACGCTGACGGCAGCGGCCTCAGCGAATGGCCGGTTCCGATACGGAACAGGCGGCGGTTTTCCGACGTCGTCATTCAACTCCACGAACTACTTCGTCGATGTGACATTCGTCATGGATCCCACCCCGACGCCC
>NZ_JPRS01000542.1 GCF_000738085.1 Cryobacterium sp. MLB-32 | reverse complement strand
CTACCGTGGATATCCGGGATACCCCGGGTACCCCGGATATGCGGGCTATCCCGGCTATCCGGGATATGCCGGTTACGCGGGTCATCAAGCTGGCTATTCCGACGTCGATATCGAACGTCTCAGACTCTAGGTCGATAGCCGCGAGGACACGGCGCAGCAAGCCACCCTCTCGGACTATTGCTACTTAGAAAGAAGCTTGGCACCATCCGGCCGCAGCTCCCCGGATGGGGAGACATGGCGGTACAGCGTCTGTCGCGTGACCCCAAGTTCTTTGCAAAGAACACCCACCTTGGTTTCCCGCTTCCCCATCGCTGCCATGGCCAGGCGAATCTTGGCCGGCGTCATCTTGAACGGGCGCCCGCCGGTCCTTCCCCGTGCTCGAGCTGCGGCGAGCCCGGCAACCGTCCGCTCAGAGATGAGTGCTCGCTCAAACTCGGCCAAGGCAGCGAAGATACCAAAGACGAGCTTCCCCGATGCGGTCGTGGTATCGATGGCCGCACCCTCTCCGGTGAGCACTTTAAGGCCGATACCTCTATCGGTGAGGTCATGGACCGTGTTGACCAAGTGGCGCAGATCTCGACCGAGCCTGTCGAGTTTCCACACCAGGAGCGTGTCTCCGTTGCGGAGTGCTTTCAGGCAGGCTAGTAACTGGGGACGGTCGTCCTTCTTACCAGAGGCATGATCTTGGTACAGGTGGT
>NZ_JPRS01000541.1 GCF_000738085.1 Cryobacterium sp. MLB-32 | reverse complement strand
CCGGGGTTCCTAGGGCATGAGCGATGATGGTTAGCCCGAGGTTGAGTGGGGAACCGTTGATGGCTCCCTCATCATCTACGAAGAGGTCGATGTCGTCTTCGAGGCTGACCACGTCGAAGTTGTTGCAGCCGATTGCGTTCTGAATGGACGTGACTGTATCTGTCTTGTCGATGGTGCAGGTCGTCGCCTCCTGGTGGGTGATGCGCAGTGCGCGGAGCTGCCGAGTTGTGGTCTTCATGGTGTTTTCCTTCGCGGTGATCGATTCACGTGCTTGCGGGGGTGACTGTGGATTGCGGGACTGGTGCGGGTTTTGCATGTTCGGCGTGTGTGTCATTGGTTTCTCCCTCGACCAACTGTTTTTTGTACCTTCCGGCGAGAGAAATCGATAGCGAGCGGGAGAGCCGTAGTGCCCAGAATCTCGGGCGAAATAAGGGAGCGTGCGACCGCGTCCGTGAATCTGGGAACGAAGGCGCGGAGCGAGCTACGATGACCGGCCGGAAAGGTCACAACAAATGTCCTGTGAACAGTGCCGCGTGGCGGCTCCACGCTCCTAGATTTCTGCGCGTGGACGCGCCCGCCACTGTCCGGTCTTTGAACGCCTCTCACCGCTCCCAAGCCGCCTGCGTTCTGCGCAGTCGGAGACGCCGTGCCAAACAACTTTGACGATGGGATCGAACGGAGATCCGACTTTATCGGCGAGGTTATCGATGAGGTCGCGAGGTACTGAGTCCTGGCGTTATCCAACGGTCACCGGATCGTGGGTGTATGCGACGTCGAGGTGCAGGTGGTTGCACGTGTCGTTGATCTGAGTAAAGTGCACAAGCTGAACGGCGCTCCCGGCATTCCGTCGGCATTGCTCTTGG
>NZ_JPRS01000540.1 GCF_000738085.1 Cryobacterium sp. MLB-32 | reverse complement strand
CTTCCCTCAGCACCTCAGCCTCGAAGAGGCATTTTCACTCCTTGATCTGCTGGGTCTTCTACGATGCCCGAGTGAGCTCTGGCCCGTCTCCCTGTGCAGGGAGGGGTGCGACCCGAACGATTTCGAGTGCTGCTGCGACGGGTAGCGCAGCCTGTATGGCTGCGTCGACGACGTGCTGGTCACCGATCAGCTCGGGGTTCAGCCAGTCGTCCCACCAGTCCTTCGGGAGTGGAACAGGGTTCCGGTCGTGAATGTGGAGGAGCTCGTCAATAGCGCCCGAGGTGAGGATGGTGGCCGTGAGAGTCCAGAGGTTCGGATCATCGTCAGCTTTTGAGTGATCCTTCCACCAGGAGTACATGCCGGCGAACGCTAGGACCTCATTATCGGGGTGGTGGATGTAGAACGGGGTCTTCTTCTTCGTGGTGGGGTCGGTCTGCCACTCGTAGTAGCCCGTCGCAGGTACGAGGGCACGGTGCGTTTTGACGGGGCCGCGCCATGTCGCCTTGTCGGTGATTCCTTCTGACCTGGCGTTGAACGTAGGGAACTTGGTTTTGAGTTCCTTGGACCAGGACGGAGTGAGGGACCATCGTGCAGGCTCAAGCCGGCGCACGGCTTCCTCGCCGCCTTTGGCGGAGTGAATGACGACGGGGACCGTTTGGGT
>NZ_JPRS01000539.1 GCF_000738085.1 Cryobacterium sp. MLB-32 | reverse complement strand
YTTTGATCGCTTGAAATAGCCCCTCGTAGCCTTCGAGGTGCGGCCCTACCCATCGGGTGAGTCCCTCCAGCTCGAGGATTCGTCGGTGCGCCGGCACGTTCCAGTCCATGGCGAGCAGTTTCGCCACCCACGGTGCGTAAACCGCCTCAGGCAGAGTGTCGAGGGCGGTGAACATGCAGTGTGAGTAGGACTCGGTTTGCCAGACTGGCTCGAGCATCCCCGGCATCAGGTCGCCACGGCCGATGTTCTCCCACACTGTGATGCCGATTGCGGCGACATCCGCATCGCCAGCAAGTACCGCATCGATCGCGTCCAGCTCGCTGCGACCGGTGTCACCGTGTTTGCCGATGTCACTGTTGAAGCGCTGGATATGCAGTTGATCGACATCCACCCCGGCCGCGCGCAGATAATGTAGAGGCAGAATCGCGGCGTGAGCCGAGTCGGCCGACCCGAGGGCCAATCGCCGGGTCGCGATGTCCTCGGGACCGGACCAGCCGCTTCCTGCCGCCCCGACAAACACCGTCGAAAAATTGGCGTCCGTGTCGCGCATGGCTAGCGCCCGCACGTGCCCATCGGTCTGCAGCACTGACCGCGCATACGCAAGATTTGTATTCCAGGCGATATCGATCATCCCGGCCTGAAGAGCATCGACGAGACGTCCATAGTTGGAGAACAACACGAAGTCCATCGCCGTGTCCGGTTCGTCGAAGTATTCG
>NZ_JPRS01000538.1 GCF_000738085.1 Cryobacterium sp. MLB-32 | reverse complement strand
GGTTGCCACCTCTTCGACCACGAGCTCACGGGTTGCTTCCTGGGTGGGGATCACGATGCGGCCGACCTTCTGCCAGCCGGGAGAAAGTACATCTGCGCTATAGCGGTCGTCGCCGAATCGGTCATCCATTGAATTGACGCTAGCCGATGTCGACTCCGCTGCATGCAGACGAGGCTGGAGTAATCTGGTCTGTATGTGTGGTCGATTCATCATTACCGATACGGCGTCCGATCTCGCCGCCATGTTCGAAGTCGAGCATGAGGGGAGCAACCTGCCCGAGCCCTCGTGGAACATCAAACCCACCGAGCAGATCCCGATTGTGCTCGAGTCCGCCAAACAGGACCCTGCTGTGCGCCGTCTCGAATCTGCCCGGTGGTCTCTCATTCCGTCCTTCGCCACCGAAATGACGTCGTCCTTTCCCACTTTCAACGCCCGCTCCGAATCCGCAGCAGAGAAGCCGACGTTCAAGAAGTCCGTCGCGTCCCGGCGGGCCCTTGTACCGGCCACCGGCTATTACGAGTGGCACACCGTCGGAACGACGAAGACGCCGTATTTCGTGCACTCCGATGACGGACTGCCGCTCGCCTTCGCCGGCCTCTATTCCTGGTGGAGAAACCCGTCACTCGCGGATGATGACCCCGCCCGGTGGGTACTCTCGGCGACCATCCTCACAGCGGATGCCCAGGGCCCTCTTTCTGCGATTCA
>NZ_JPRS01000537.1 GCF_000738085.1 Cryobacterium sp. MLB-32 | reverse complement strand
CCCACGCACCATTGGCATTGGCCGGACGCCCCAAGCAATTGAGGTTCCAAACCAGAACTGAGTCATCACCGAACACCGGAATTGGTTCTGTCTCCCTGCGAATCGAGTGTTCCATGGCGACAGAGGCGTTGGCCGGGAAGGCGGCAGTCGCGACGACCCTCAGGTGAGAAAGGGCGCTCATCTGTCTAACTCCGCTCGCGAGGCAAGCGGAAGATGAAGGTGCTCGGAATCACTTCTGACAGCACCTCGGGCGACATCCTTTTCGGAACTGCTGAACTGTTCTAGGACTGCGTTTAGACTCTCTCTTCGCTCTCCCCATTGTTCGATGAAGCGAGGCGGGTACAGGTCCTGTCTTCGGGCTTCTATGTGATCCGACATGAGAAGCAACTGCGGCAGATGATCTGTGAAGATCACAGCGTTGGGGCAAGTCAAGCAGGCGAAAGGACGTTCCATGCAGAGTTCTCCTGCGGCCGTGTTGGGACCGTTGGTTGGGTCTGCGCAAGCGCTCACGCCGAGTGCACGTTCCGTCGGGGTTTCATCGGCAACAACGGCTGCCAGTCGACGCGCACGGACCTCTGTGGACTCATCGCACAATACCGAGTTAGCCGAACGGGCAAATAGCGTGGGGGTTGAGGCGATGGCCTGTTCGAAGACTCGCTCCTGAGCGCGTGCAATCGTGCGCGCCGAGGTCGAAATTACCGAAGTGACAGGTAGGTAGTACCGATTGAAAGTCGTCTCCTTATGATCCGTGCCCGCGGCTGCTTTGGCCGATCCACTAATTCCGGCGCGTA
>NZ_JPRS01000536.1 GCF_000738085.1 Cryobacterium sp. MLB-32 | reverse complement strand
ATCCAGTACACCGGATACGCCAAAGCTGCCGGGAATGTGTACAACGGGGAGCGAATCGTTAGAGTTTGTTTCTGGTGGACACAGGCAAATAGGACCTCGGTAACCACCTGTGCGGATGCTACCTACTCGGGCGGCTATTGGTACGCATCGCCAGAAGCCCAGGCACTCTTCGAGGACTCATTGGATCCCAACGCACCGCAGACTATCTTTAACATCCAGACGTCCCGGATAGACCCAAGGGGTTAATCGACGAGGGGCCGGGTCAGTTGTGCGAATAGTGAACCACGGGCCTGGTCCCACCCTCCGCGGCGGCCCTCGAATCGGTCGTATCCGTCAAGACAGATACGGCGTCGACGCCCATTAATTACCAGACCAAGCAGAGGTCCCGCCGCCCGGGACGCAGTTCGACACGGCCGTCTCCGTCGCCGACAGGGCGGCCAGCTTCTCACGTCCCGGCCTGACCGCAGACCTGAGGGAACCGGATCAGCCGCGTGAATACTGGCGAATGACCGAGTTGGCCCCCAGGAACACCATCAAAGAGACGACGATGATCAGGGCTACGAGCCCGCCAGCGATAAGTCCGTACATTACGCCCGGGGTCGTGTATCCCATCACGCTCAGAGCGATGAAAGCGGACACCACGAGCACGATGAACGCGAGCAGGCAGCCGACCATCGCCCGTAACCATCCATAGGACGAAGAGTCGAATCTGTGGTCGCGAATGAGTACAACAAGCCGCAGTCCGATGAGAGCGACGGCTTGCCAGCAGGC
>NZ_JPRS01000535.1 GCF_000738085.1 Cryobacterium sp. MLB-32 | reverse complement strand
GACGCCGATGATGGGGATGTGTAACTCGTTGCCGAGGAAACGCAGCAGATTGAGGAACTCCCGGCGGCTGCTGCCTGCCCCGGCCAGGACGTTGTGCAGCTCGTCGATGACGAGCATGCGCACACCCGTTGACCGCAACAGACTCAGCGACATCTGTTCCACCTCGGCCAACCGCCACCGGGGTTGAAGAGGCGCGCCCAGCGCGGCGAGGAGCGCGATATAGAACCGCAACACGGACGGCTCTGACGGCATCTGCACGCATAGCACGGCGATGTGTTCCCGGTCCGGCTCGGTCACCGGCAGGTGCCCGCGGCGGAACTTTTCCACGATCATCGACTTGCCATTGTTGGTTGGCCCCACCAGCAATAGGTTCGGCATCCGCGGCTTGTCGGGCCAGCCCAGCAGGGCCTCCAGCCGGGTGACCGTCTGCACCGCCTTGGGGTAGCCGATCCACCGGTCCGCTCGGATCAACTCCACACGCTCGCCCGTCGGCAGCCGTGCACTGCCGCGCACCGTCGGGTGCAGGTGAGACAAATCTGGTGCGACGTCGTCGGACATGGTCACCACTGCTCGATCTGATCGAATCCAGCCACCGTTATCGCTGGCGACGGCGCGTCCGGTGGCTCATCGTCCGGTGAATCCGGTGGCACTACGGTACCCGGGTTCTGGGCGCCGCTCGTCGCTACGGCAGCGGTGGTGCGGCGTCGTTCGGCGTCGCGGCGCATGCGTTTGGTGGTTTTCGACGCGGTGCTGGCGATGTCCCTCATCTGCCCGATCATGCGGAACAGGACTTCCTCATCTACCTGCGCGATGCCACGCTCGTGTAACCGGGCCAGGGCACGCTGATGCTCCCAGAGGCTCACAACCGGGTTCGCCATCGTCCGATACGGCACCTCAACATAGAGGTGCCCGTCAGGGTCCAGTACCCAGATCCGACTGAGGTCCCGCGGGTCCCGCCGGATCAGGAACGGATCCAACGTGTCGCGTCGGCTGATCCACGGTTTCAACGC
>NZ_JPRS01000534.1 GCF_000738085.1 Cryobacterium sp. MLB-32 | reverse complement strand
GACGCGACGCTCCGCACCGGGCGCGGGACAGACCGGGTTAAAAACGGTGACGTGTGGACGGTCGACAAAGTCCAAGCGGACGGTGCGTTGAGTGTCACACACACCGGACACGGCGGCCGCATCACCCTCCCAGCTGAGTACGTGGCGACGTCTGTCGAGCTGGGTTACGCATCCACCATCCACCGGGCGCAGGGCATGACCGCCGATACCGCCCACGTCCTCGCCGACGCATCCATGTCCCGGGAGCTGGCGTATGTCGGTCTGACCCGGGGCAGGGAAGAGAACCGCCTGTATGTGGAGACGGAGGAGGCCCAGCCGATGAGTGAGGTGCTGGAGTCTATTGCCGGGCACAGCGACGGGGTGCTGTCCGCGCATGAGAGCATCCGCGCCGAGCAAGCCCGCGTTGATGATCTGACGACCCTCATCGACCAGTACGGTGACGTTGCCGAACGGGCGAACGAGATCCGGTTCGGCCAGCTCGTATACGAGGTTCTCGACGATGCCGACGCACGCGATCTCACCAGCTGTGACAGCTGGGGAGCGGTCACTGCGGCCCTTGGCCGTGCCGAGACTCACGGTCTGGACCCGGCAACGGTGCTGCGGGCGTCGTGGAACGAACGCGACCTCGACGACGCCGAGGATATCGGCGCGGTCATGTCCTACCGGTTGGAACGCCGCATCGAAACGGCACCCAATCACCAGGGTGCGCCGGCCACCCCGGTCGTGCCGGCCTGGATCGCCGACCGCAGTGCCCTGGACGCTCCGGGAACTGACCCGGCGTGGCGGGAGCACCTCACCGAACGGTATGAGTACCTGGCGGTGCGCCTCAACGAACGTGGGACCAGTGTCGCGGCGGAGCAGCCCGCCTGGTCAACGCAGTTGGGCGACGTCCCGGCTGACAGTGCTCGCAGTGACGCGTGGGTGCGGCTCGCCGCCGAAGTTGACGTGTTCCGCGACCGGTACAAGATCGACCCGACCGAGGCGCAGGCCATCCCGGCAGCGTACCGGGATCGCTCCGTGGGTGCGGAGCTGGCGGCCAGGGTGACGGTGCTGCACAAGTCTCAGGCCCTCAGTGACCGCCCGATCGCGACTGGGGACGACCGGCAGCGGGCAGCGGCAGAGGCGGCTGCGGCTGCGCAGACAGCGCGGGACGTGGCGACCGCGCTCACCGTCGAGCGTGCTGTACCCCAGGTGCCCACGACCCGAACCGCACTGGATGTGATGCGTGAGGCGAACCGTGCCAAAGCTCAGCAACAGCAGGAAGCCCAGCGTAAGGCGGGCCTGAACGTCAGGGGCACGCCGAAGGCCCGAGGTGATCAACCGGCCCCGCAGTCGGAGGATCCCCGTACACGTGAGGATGACCGGGAGCGTTAGTCGATCGTGCGCTTCGCCGGTCTCGGTGGGCTCTTCGCGCTGTCGGGCCCCTTGAGGCGCCGCTTCCAGTCTGGGTTCAAATCCGATCAGCCTCGAAGAGCCCCCTTCAAGGCGGAATTCCTTGTCATGTAACGTGCCCGCAGATGACGGCCGTTGTCAAGAAATCCCATTGTTCTCAAGCTTCACGTCGCTGGAGGCACCCGTCTGCTTCGTCGGGCGGGGCCGCACAGATGCCACGTTGGTACTGCCGTACTGACCGACATCATGCCTGGTCGTGCGAGGTGAGGTCAGCCACGATGAAATCACGATCGGAGGTCCGGCTA
>NZ_JPRS01000533.1 GCF_000738085.1 Cryobacterium sp. MLB-32 | reverse complement strand
ACGTCGGTAGCGCCCGTGAACCCGGACCCATCAATGGTCACCGGGGTGCCACCGGTCTCCGGACCCGTGCTCGGCGTCAGGGAAGTGGCGGCTGGCAGCGGATCGAAGGTGAATGTGAGCGGTGCCGAGTTGCCGTTGGGCGAAAGAATGATCACATTCGTCGCCCCGACGGCATGTGCCGGCGTCGTCACCGTGATCTGCGTGTCTGAGTCAACGGTTACCGTCGGCGCAAACGTCCCATTGAACGTCACCGCCGTCGCACCCAAGAACCCCGTACCCGTCAGAACCACGCTCGTGCCACCAGCGACCGGGCCGTGATCGGGCACGAGGCCAGTGATCACTGGATCAGGCACATCAGTAAAGGTGAAGTCCAGCGGAGCAGAAGCGCCACCTGGCCCAGTGACGACCACTGGCACTGCACCCGGAAGGTGCGCCGGAACTGTGAACGTGACCGTGGTGTCATTCACAACGACGAACGGCACCGAGACTCCGTCAACAGTTACATCCGTGGCGCCAGTGAACCCGGACCCATCAATGGTCACCGGGGTGCCACCCGTTTCCGGACCCGTGCTCGGCGTCAAAGACGTCGCAGTCGGCAGCGGATCAAACGTAAACAGCCCCGGCGCGGAGTTGCCGTTGGGCGAAAGAATAATCACATTCGTCGCCCCCGCGGCATGCGCCGGCGTGACCACCGTGATCTGCGTGTCCGAGTCAACGGTCACCGCCGGCGCAAACGTCCCATTGAACGTCACCGCCGTCGCACCCAAGAACCCCGTCCCCGTGATGACCACGCTCGTGCCACCCGCAACCGGCCCATGATCAGGCACGAGGCCTGTGATCACTGGATCCGGAACATCAGTAAACGTGAAGTCCAACGGAGCAGACGCCCCACCCGGCCCAGTGACGACCACCGGGACCGCACCCGGCAGGTGCGCCGGAGCCGTAAACGTAACCGTGGTGTCATTCACCACAACAAACGGCACAGAGACTCCGTCAACAGTTACATCCGTGGCGCCCGTAAACCCTGACCCATCAATGGTCACCGGGGTGCCACCGGTCTCCGGACCACTACTCGGCGTCAAAGACGTCGCAGCTGGCAGCGGATCAAAGGTGAACAGACCCGGAGCGGAGTTGCCGTTGGGCGAAAGAATGATCACGTTCGTCGCACCCGCGGCATGCGCCGGAGTCGTCACCGTGATCTGCGTGTCGGAGTCAACGGTCACCGCGGCCGCCGACGTGCCGTCGAAGGTCACATCCGTCGCACCCAAGAACCCCGTACCCGTCAGAACCACGCTCGTGCCACCAGCGACCG
>NZ_JPRS01000532.1 GCF_000738085.1 Cryobacterium sp. MLB-32 | reverse complement strand
GGTTGCCGTCCTGCTTCTGGGCATCAGTTCGATCTGGGCGCTCTATTGCGTGGCATTCCTTGTAGGCGTCTCGGAAACGATCTACGACACGTCGGCGCAATCGATCCTCCCGCAGATCGTGCAGAGAGATCAGCTCTCCCGCGCCAACGGACGCCTTTATGCGGTCGAGCTCACCGCCAATCAGTTCGCCGGCCCCCCTCTCGGCGGAATGTTGATGGCCTTCGGGGCGATCGCCGGGTTCGCCGTACCGGCCACACTGTGGCTGATCGCCGTCGGCGCACTATTCCTCGTCCCCGGAAAATTCCGAATCGATCGCCTGAACAAGACGACCCTTCGTGTCGATATCGCCGAGGGACTGCGGTTCCTGTGGCACCAGAGGATCCTTCGTACTCTCGCCGTGATGACCGGAATGATCAATTTCGCCTCCATGAGTATTCGAGTCTCTGAGCCCCATCCGATCGTGCGCTTGAGCCCCACTGGTCGTGCGGAAGAGCACCAGTGGTGGTGTGGCTCAGCACCACAGGTGCTCCCCGTCACGGATTACGCGGTCGCAAGGGCGGCTTGTTCCCTCATGTTGTAGGTGCCGGTGTCGACCCAGGTGGTGTTGTGGATTATGCGGTCCATGATGGCGTCGGCGTGAACGCC
>NZ_JPRS01000531.1 GCF_000738085.1 Cryobacterium sp. MLB-32 | reverse complement strand
GTGCTGCCAGGGCTGACCGAAACATCGTTGGTTCCGCAGGCAATTGAAGCGTCGGGCCAAACCCTCGGCGACGTGTACACCGCGCTCGCTCGTGCGGCGATTGCCGACGCCTCCTAGACCCTCCCGCGCTCCCGTAGTAAGAGCCCCGCCGAATGAACTCGGCGGGGCTCTTACTATGTTGGCCCGAGCGCACTCCGCCCCTCCAACGCACCCCGCGGTTTCACGTGAAACAAACGCACCCAAACACTCCAGGCGCCGTCCGAGCCGGTCGCGATCACCGCGGTCTCGACAAGCTCGACCAACGAGGTGCGCGGCACACAAGACAAAGTCGCCCCGCAGGCCAATCCACACACAGCACTCCCCCATCGCTGATCGAGCCTGTCGAGATCATCGCAGTCTCGACAAGCTCGACCAACGAGATGCGCGGCACACTGAACCACCTCGCGGTTTCACGTGAAACCAACGCGCCACAACCTACATGCCCTCCCCCACGCTGATCGAGCCTGTCGAGATCATCGCAGACTCGACCCACGCGGTGCACGGCACACAGAACCACCTCGCCTTTTCACGTGAAACTATCGGACCCCAACTTGCACGCGCTCTCCCATCGCTGATCGAGCCTGTCGAGATCATCGCAGTCTCGACCCACGCGGTGCACGGCACAGTGAACCACCTCGCGGTTTCACGTGAAACCAACGCGCCACAACCTACATGCCCTCCCCCACGCTGATCGAGCCTGTCGAGATCATCGCAGACTCGACACGCTCGACCCACGCGGTGCACGGCACAGTCCACCACCTCGCGGTTTCACGTGAAACCAACGCACCCAAGCACTCCAGGCGCCGTCCGAGCCTGTCGCGATCACCGCGGTCTCGACAAGCTCGACCAACCAGGTGCCAGGCACACAAGACAAAGTCGCCCCGCAGGCCAATCCACACACCACTCTCCCCTCGCCGATCGAGCCTGTCGAGATCACCGCGGTCTCTACACGCTCGACCAACGCGGTGCACGGCACAGTCCACCACCTCGCGGTTTCACGTGAAACCAACGCGCCACAACCTACATGCCCTCCCCCACGCTGATCGAGCCTGTCGAGATCATCGCAGTCTCGACAAGCTCGACCAACGAGGTGCCAGGCAGACAGAACCACCTCGCGGTTTCACGTGAAACCAACGCGCCACAACCTAGATGCCCTCCCCCACGCTGATCGAGCCTGTCGAGATCACCACGGTCTCGACACGCTCGACCCGCGAGGCGCGATCCCCTGCGACTCCTCACGATGGCGCCGATTTATCACTCGGCTCCGAGGATCTACTCAGCAAGGGCAGGTCCGCCGGGCGCCCGTCGATGAGCGCGCGTCGTTTGGCTCGACTCCAATTCTGAACCTGCTTCTCACGTCCGTAGGCATCGGACACTCGTGCATACTCCTCGTAGTAAACAAGGCGCACCGGCCTTCGGCTCTCGGTGTATCGTGCTCCACCGCCATTGTTGTGTTGGTAGACCCGGCGCTCTAGCGCGAACGTACTTCCGACGTAGTAGGAGCCGTCCGAGCACTCCACGATATACATGTACGGCAT
>NZ_JPRS01000530.1 GCF_000738085.1 Cryobacterium sp. MLB-32 | reverse complement strand
ATCATTTTCACGATCTCGTGCGAACTATCCGAGTTCACAATGCGCCGCCACCCAATGTTGACGGCCTCACCCAAAACCACAAATCTGATGCCGCGTTCCAAATCGAACTGAATGCGCATGCCATCTTGCTCGTCGTGCAGCAGAACTACTGGTCCGTCGTCTTCAGCTGTCACACGCGTGATGAGGAGATGCGGATGCCGACGCACCAACTCGCTGGCGATCCACCAAGTCTGCGCCGTCATAAACCGGCTGGCCGCCGCAAAACGAGACTCGGCAGGGGGATTGAACGTCACCGGAAGGCGATCCGGTGGCGGCGGACGGACCGGGTAACTACGTCAGGATTCAACATTGACATGGAATGCTCCGTCATTTCGGGGTTCTCACCCGCACGGTCGCGCGGGAACCAAGCAATCCAGCCATCAGCGCTAGGACGTTTCACGTTTGATCGTAGTGTCAAACCTTCATACTACGGATTTTGAATT
>NZ_JPRS01000529.1 GCF_000738085.1 Cryobacterium sp. MLB-32 | reverse complement strand
GAGGGAAGAGCGCGTAGTTCTGGAAGACCATACCGGTGCCGCGCTTGTTGGGTGCCGTAGTCGTCATGTCGTCGTCGTCGAACATGATCCGGCCATCGGACGGCTGAACGAATCCGGCAACCATCCGAAGCGTGGTGGATTTTCCACAGCCAGAGGGCCCGAGAAGTGTGAAGAATTCCCCATCGCCGATGTCGAGACTCAAGTCAGCGACGGAGGGCGCGGCACCCGGGTAACGCTTACTGATGTTATCGAGATGGACTCGTGTCATGACTGCTCCGCCTGGGGTATGTGTCGGGGGAAGGTTCGGGGATTGATGGAGCAGGGGGCAGAGAGTGAAATCATCTCCTGCCCCCGGACGGAAGATGTCAACCTATGTGAGTCAGTTTCCTTAGGTGGTCATTGAGTTCGTTCCTTCCTTCAGGGGTTCGTTGATCCAGGTGGTGGTCGGGAACGTTGGTGGTTGCGGGACCTTCCGAACGAAGCGTTCCGGGTGGGCGGCATAGGCCGTCGTGAGAACGCGGGCGCGAGCGTGCTGGATTGCGGGGGCGCGGCCGTGGTGCAGGTTGAACGGGGTGTGCATTCCGATGCCGGAATG
>NZ_JPRS01000528.1 GCF_000738085.1 Cryobacterium sp. MLB-32 | reverse complement strand
ATGACGCTGGCGGGTTAGGAATGAATGGCCTGAATAGGGCCCGCTGGATCAAAGCATTTAGGTTCAGGTCAAACCAACCTAGACAAGAGCCAAGCGAGGTCTTGGTAATCCCAAACAACACGATCCAAGAGATGGCCGCCACGGGAACCACTATCCACAGAAGCACCCCCTTGGTCATCAAGATCAGAAGCTGCACAAAAATGTTCAGATCGTTCATGGCAATCCTCCCACCCAGTCAGACCAATGATCGCTACCCGGAGGGATGCCCCTAAGCGTATCCGTTCCCCGGACACCTCCGATGTCCCGATGGCGGTTCCCGTGTGACGCATAATGCGCCACGCCCACCCACCGCGCTGTGGCGCAGGAATTCGTTCCCATAGGGGCCGGCTGCTTGCGGGCAGGGCCAGCTTTCCGTTTCTGCTGCGGAGGGAATCCAGGCATCCGCACATGCGGCGACACTTCTGGTGCTATATTTGTATAGCACTCTGAGGAGGGGTTCCGCATGCCGCAGATCAATCTTCGCGTTGACGATGAAACAGAACGCCGATTGCAATACCTGGCCGAGCGAACTGGTCGTTCGAAAACGTTCTACGCGACCGAGGCATTGACCCAGTATCTGGACGAGAACGAAGACTATCTCCTGGCCAAGGATGCGCTCGAGGAATTCACTCAGTCCAATGACGACGCGATCGACCTTG
>NZ_JPRS01000527.1 GCF_000738085.1 Cryobacterium sp. MLB-32 | reverse complement strand
TGCTTCACCCCCAACTGCGACGCAAGCTCCGTCTGACTCATGATCGCAGCCAAACGCCGCAACTCCCGAAGGTAATCGAGACGGTCAAGGTCAAGCCGCTGGCGCAACGTCCGCGCCCTCTGAACCTCAGGGCGGTAACTAATCGTGGTCATTCAAACCACCTCCTATAGACCATTCTATAACACGTGTATAGAACTATCTATAGGTAGACAGTTAATCTCAGAAGACGCCCGTAAGGGCAAGGCGGATTCAACCCATCGTTGCAACGACCGGTTGAATCCGCCAAGGCTCAACGGGTACGCTGACGCCTGAACCGCCGGCATCCGGTCGGGCGATCCTTCACCGGCCACCTCAGATGATTGCCCGGTTTGGCTCCCGAACGTAGGTTGAATCATGGCTGAGCATGAAGAGGTGGCAGTTTTTCTGGGTGACTGGCATGCCGAGGGCACCTCTTATGGTGGTGACGAGCAGTCGCTGGATAATCCGCACGCGGGAGCGAGTCCGTGGAACAGCATCCACTCCGCCCGTTGGCATTCGGGCAACTACTTCATCGTGCAAGATGAGCGCGCGAACGGTCCGTTCGACACACTTAGTCTGATGGGCTGGGACGGTGAAGCCGGCCGCTATTTCGCCCGAACGGTCGAGAATCA
>NZ_JPRS01000526.1 GCF_000738085.1 Cryobacterium sp. MLB-32 | reverse complement strand
CAGACGATAGACGCTGTTGACCCTTCCGAGTAGTTCGTTGGGTGTGATTCTCTGACGCAGTGAAACGGTGATCACATTCCAGAGCACGACCAGCAGCCCTCCGATGAAGAAAATCAGACCGAGTATGAATGGGTTGTTGGTGACGGCGGGGGCGCCGACGAAGGCGGAGACTCCGACGATGGCGAGTGTCAGCGCCCGAGATCGACCGAGACGCGTCTCTAGTCGCTCGGCGATGAACGAGCCGAGGAAGGCACCGAGAGCCGAGGTCGTTAACAGCAGGCCGTAGCCCACCCCGGACAATCCCATTTGCGAGGTCGGGCCCACGGCAAAGAGCACCAGAAGTGCGAACCCGGCGCCGGAGGCGAAATTGAACATTCCGGTCATCACGGCGAGAGTGCGAAGGATCCTCTGGTGCCACAGGAACCGCAGTCCCTCGGCGATATCGACACGAAGGGTCGTCTTGTTCAGGCGATCGATTCGGAATTTTCCGGGGACGAGAAATAGTGCGCCGACGGCGATCAGCCACAGTGTGGCCGGTGCGGCGAACCCGGCGATCGCCCCGAAGGCCATCAACATTCCGCCGAGAGGGGGGCCGGCGAACTGATTGGCGGTGAGCTCGACCGCATAAAGGCGTCCGTTGGCGCGGGAGAGCTGATCTCTCTGCACGATCTGCGGGAGGATCGATTGCGCCGACGTGTCGTAGATCGTTTCCGAGACGCCTACAAGGAATGCCACGCAATAGAGCGCCCAGATCGAACTGATGCCCAGAAGCAGGACGGCAACCAGCGCGAGGAGGAGGATCGCTCGGACGAGATTTGCGACGAGCATCAGCGTCCGCCGGTCCAGCCGATCGGCCAGAGCCCCAGCTGTCAGCGCGAAGACAAGCCAGGGCAGTCTCGCGGCGACAACGAGTCCGGCTATGAGCGACGGTGATTGGGTCAGCTGGATTGCGACCAGGGGCAGTGCGATGGTGAACACCCCGTCGGCGAGGTTGGAGAACCCGGAGGACGTCCATAGTTTCCAGTAGGACGAACCCAGCGGCATGGGGTGAGGGTGTCTGCTGCGGGGAACCATCTGCTCACTCTGACAGGGTGATTGAGAAACTTCAAGGTGATTGGATTAAATACATCAGACGGTAGGATTGCCATATGACGGAGGAACAACCGACGGCCACGGACACTAA
>NZ_JPRS01000525.1 GCF_000738085.1 Cryobacterium sp. MLB-32 | reverse complement strand
ACCCATAGCCCCTCACGGACCGCCTCTCGAGCATTATCCGCGCCCCGGCCAAGAATGATCCCAAGCTGCAGCAGCGAAGAGACAATGGAGCCTTGAGATCCTTCAACGCTCGACTTTGCGCTCGTTTCTGCGAGCTGCAGCTCCAGACCGTAACGAACTTCTCTCACCTCCGCAATCGCGTTTCGCGAGTGTTCAGCGACGCCCTTGGCAACGAAGGCTGCGTGGAACTCGTTGCCCGTGTCCGGATTACTATACAGAACACCAGTTGACTCGACGAGAAGGTCCTGCAGCCTGGATGTTGCACGAGCAAGTTCATCCGAACCCTCCGGCGCTTCGCGATTCAAAGGGGCGAAGTTATCCCTTGCCGTACCCTCTTTCCAGATTCCGTCCAGGAAGACTTCGAAGGCGACTTGCTGGAGCCCGCTGACGACGATGCGAACATTGCCCACGGCTATGCAACGGGCTTGCGCGATCGTGAATATACGCAGAAGAGGAACAATTCTGATAACGCTCGGCGTTTCTTTTTCACCAAGGAAGTCCAGGGAAGTTCGGGACTTCATCTCTGCATAAATGAAC
>NZ_JPRS01000524.1 GCF_000738085.1 Cryobacterium sp. MLB-32 | reverse complement strand
TCGGCCCGACACGGAAGATGACCGGGTAACTGTTTTCATCCAAACGCCCATACGCGTCTCGCTTCATCACACGTACTTGATCGCGCGGGCTCAACCGGCGCGACAAATCCCACGCGTTCAGGACGAGCGGTTCAGCAGTGTTCGAGACCGCGAAACCGTCAGTTGAACTCACCGAAGCACGGGAAGACACGCCCAAAACCAATTCGGGGGCTTTCGCCAAGACATCAGTTACACTTTCAGACATAGAGAAACCTCCCGCAAGGGCTGGTGATCTGGATTAGCTCAGACCTCGTGCCGGCAAGCGAAGAGGGTTTGAGCTACGAAACTTGGAGAAGCCCGTCGCGCAAGCGGCGGGCTCTTTCGTTTAAGCGACCGTGGTGATGGGCGGCTCCTCAGCGTTGGGGTGTGGCGGAACGGGCGCGTACTCAGGCATGCCGAGCTCGCGGGCAAGAATGGAGGCGATGTAGTCGCCGTAGGTCATTCCAAGATCTTCAGCATTCTGCCGAATAGCATCGCCAACCGGACGTGCAGGCTTGGTCATGAACGCGTCACGATCACCCTTGCTGGGTCGTCCCCGATTTATCCTTGCCATGAGACCAGTAAAGCGCACGATTTCGTTTAAGGAAACGACATCCCACCGGCGTGTCGGAGGTCAGTCATTAAAGTCTCGCCTGCGACTGGTCCTGCAAAGTTGCTG
>NZ_JPRS01000523.1 GCF_000738085.1 Cryobacterium sp. MLB-32 | reverse complement strand
AGTATCCCCACGATCGAGTCGGTCGTCACTCCGTGATCGCGCAACGCGGAACCGATCGTAACGCTCCGGTCCCACAGCTGCCGGTAACTCAGAGTCCCGGCCTCCGACTCGACAGCGATCCGTTCCGCATCAGCGAGCACCTGACCCCAGAGCTTCTCGACGACCGTCAACGGAATGTGAGTGTTGTCATATCCAGGCATGAATCTCCCTTAAAACTGTGTGTTGGATCGCAGAGAGCTCGGCGAGGACAGGCATTGTGCCTGCGCGCCAGCTACCCGACATCACGTGCGTGAACGTGACTCTCGGCCGGGCTGCTCCGCTCAACTAGCGAATCGCTTTCTGCTTCTTCGCGAAAGGGCAACCACGTGTCCAGCGAATAAACACCCCGTCAATGGACGGACACGAAGAATTCATCCTGCCGTGGAGGGCCGTTGAATCTGGATGCTGGAGAACAGCGAGAGAGGGATCACGATCCGGGCGCACCTGCGCGCACTGGGCGATCATTCGGTCCAGCGATCGTGCACTGCACCGTCTTGACGTCACTGTGGGACGATAGTCGAGACCATCAGGTACACTTTTCAACGTTGAACATTTCAACGTTAAGGAGTGTCACGTGAAGTCCGTCCGCATCACCCTGCTCACCGCTCTTGCGCCGATGGTGTGGGGCACAACGTACTTCGTGACGACGGAATTCCTGCCCCCAGACCATCCACTGTTCGCATCCTTGGCGCGAGCTCTTCCTGCCGGCCTTATCGCGCTCGCGATCACGCGCACCCTGCCGAGGGGACAGTGGTGGTGGAAATCCATGGTCCTTGGTGT
>NZ_JPRS01000522.1 GCF_000738085.1 Cryobacterium sp. MLB-32 | reverse complement strand
CGGGTGTCATTTGGTTTGTCAATCACCAGGCGGAGACGCTGTTCGGCTACGACCGCGGTGACCTTGTCGGTCGGCCCATTCAGATGCTGTTGCCTGAGTATCTTCCGGAGGATCGTGGCGACCTTCCGAACGAAACCATCGCTGACCCCAAGAGCCGTCCCATGGTCCGTGGGCTGAGTGGCAGAAAGCACGACGGGAGTGAGGTGCCGGTCAGTATCAGCTTGTCTGCCCTTGATACGGGAGACGTCTTGATGATGATCACGGCAGAGTCCACGGTCAACGGACGCCCGCAAGCACTCGAGAATTCCCAGCTCTTGGCCGCGATCGTTGAAAATGCGAACGATGCCATCATCGCCAAAACCCTGGACGGTACCGTCACGAGCTGGAATCCAGCGGCCGCGAGGATGTATGGATACTCCAGCAAAGAGATGCTCGGCACGTCTATCGACCGGCTCAGCTCTGAGGGCCAGGTCGGTGAGAGCTTGTCCATCCTGGCGAGAATCAAAGGCGGCGAGAACGTTGACCATTTCGAGACCCTTCGCGTCCGAAAGGACGGGACGGTCTTCCCTGTTTCTTTGAACGTCTCGCCCATCCGTGACGCCGACGGCTCGGTTGTTGGCGCATCGACAATCGCTCGGGATGTCACTGCGGCGCGGCAGGCGTTTGAGGCGGCGCGGTCGATGATTGAGTCGAGTTTGGATTCGTTGGTGGCGATCAGTCCGGACGGGTTGATCACCGACGCGAATGAGGCGACGGTGCGGGCGACGGGTATTCCTCGGGTGGATTTGATTGGGACGGCGTTCTCGGATGTCTTTACGGAGCCGGAGAAGGCGGAGGCCATTTATCAGTTGGTGTTTGAGAAGGGGATGGCTGTT
>NZ_JPRS01000521.1 GCF_000738085.1 Cryobacterium sp. MLB-32 | reverse complement strand
CCCGACTCCGACCCCGACCCCGACTCCGACCCCGACTCCGACTCCGACCCCGGTCCCGTCGGTGATGCCGGATGGGACCAACACTGGTGTTCCGGTGGGGACGGCCCTGACGGTGTGGACCGGTGATTTAACGCTGTCGACGCCCGGTCAGGTGGTGAGCGGTCTGGATATCCGTGGAATGGTCACGATCAAGGCGGCGAATGTCACGATCAAGAACTCGATCATTCGTGGTCGTGCGTTGACCGGCAATGCGGCGCTCGTGAATAACATGGGCAACTTCGCGAATCTGAACGTCATCGATACCGAGCTGTTCCCGAGCATTCCTTCGGTATACGTGCAGGGCTTCTACGGTTCCAATGCCACGTTCACCCGGGTGAATATTCACGGGATCGTCGACGGCGTGCACA
>NZ_JPRS01000520.1 GCF_000738085.1 Cryobacterium sp. MLB-32 | reverse complement strand
GGGATCAACCTACTGGCCGCAAAGAATCGGGCCCTCGACGACCTGGTGACCGAGATGCCACCGCCACTCGTCGCTGACCTACTCGGCTACAGCTATCAAGTAACGACGCAGCACGCAGCCTCCGCCGGAGACACGTTCGCGCACTACCCGACACTCCGCCGCTGACCAGAATCATCGCCGCAGGAATACCGCCAGCTCGAATATCACTCGTCACCAGTCGCCCTCCGGCATATACGCATAGAGTGCGAATATGCCGGTCGGGCAACACTCCCCCCGAGATGCGAGTGATGGCGGTTCAAATCTCTCTGGCCGGCCAGCGTGCGAGCACGGCGACGCCGGTGCAGTGTCGTCCGGATCAACCACTGGGACTGTCACGCCGTCGTGATCTTCAACAAAAGGGCCGGCTCCTTCGGCGACTGCGACTCCTCCAACGGGCCCCGGAGTCCAATACCGCTAGTCACCGTCCACCGGTCGGAATCGACAGTCAAGACGCGACATTTGGGCGGCGTTTGCTCCGGCCCATGGGAATTCTCTGAAGTTCTACACATTTGAGCAGCACAAGGGCCTAAAGCCTAGTGCTGCGCCAACTTTTGAAGACTCTATCGAG
>NZ_JPRS01000519.1 GCF_000738085.1 Cryobacterium sp. MLB-32 | reverse complement strand
GCTTTCAAACGTCGTCGAACTTCATTGCGTCGCACAGCGTTACCCACGTTCTTGGCAACGATGAAACCAAAACGTGCGGGAACACCCTGAGCGTCCGTGGACACTGGAGGGGTTTTCCGCACGTAAATGACTGTGTGTGCGCCTACGCGACGCACACCACGCCGAACGACACCTTGATAATCGCTCCCGCTCGTAATGCGGTTCACATGTGCAAGCACGAGAACCCAACAAGCACGGCGATACCTACGCGGAGAGTTCGGTGCGACCCTTGCGACGGCGGGCACCGAGGATTGCGCGACCGGCGCGGGTGCGCATGCGCAGACGGAATCCGTGCACCTTCGCGCGACGACGGTTGTTCGGCTGGAACGTTCTCTTGCTCATTATTCAATCTCCACGTGATTGGATCTCCGCTGGCCGAAACAGCGGCTGCGAAAAAAGACTGTCGCCCACGGGATGGGGTCAACTGATTAAAACTACGGCCTCGGCAACCTTTGGTCAAACTCAGGGCCCCAAACTCAAGGTTATCCACAACAATGTCCACAGATTTTGCCATTTACTCCACAGGCAGAGGTCCCAGAATTCGCCTCACCGACCGGGATTGACTAGCGTTGACCGAAGTTATCCAC
>NZ_JPRS01000518.1 GCF_000738085.1 Cryobacterium sp. MLB-32 | reverse complement strand
CTAAGGGTGCCCTCAAATATCCGCACAGCACGTCTATACAGACTTGCACCTCCTCCCGGGAGCCGAAGGCCTGCCAGTCATCGGCGAGCGCCACAAGAGCGTACATGCCGGCCGTTCGCTTCGTCGCGCTGTCGCTTGCGCTCAACAACTCAACTGCTGTTACGAATCGGCCACGGAGCGTTCGGTTGGCATCAATCCTGACCTGACTCTTCGCTTCCCCCCTTCTTGAGTCCTCCTTCTCGCGATCCAAAAGAGCAGTCTGCCGTTGAAGATCCGCGCGGCCTCGGTCTCGGTCGGCAGCCTCAAGTTCCTGGCCGTGTCGGGCCAAGCTCAGTCCGACGCCAACGACCGCTATCAGCCCGCCAAACCCAAACAGAACGACTTGACTGATCGGCCCAAGCAGCGGTCCACGCTCCTGAGCACTGAGACCCGGTGCCCACGCGTCTAAGAGAGAGCGCGGAAGAAGCACAATTGCCGCCACTCCCAACAGAACGAAGGCAACCGCCCCGATTGTAATCACAAGTCCGCTCGGATAGCGAGAATTCCTCGTGTAAGCCAACAC
>NZ_JPRS01000517.1 GCF_000738085.1 Cryobacterium sp. MLB-32 | reverse complement strand
CGGGCATGTTGTGGCTCTCCTGGCCCAAGGCGCGGAAGCTGGGCTCAGATCTCACTCTGCCGAAGGTCATCGAGATCGGATACAGTCACGGCCTCGTCGAGAGCACATGCCTGCGCATTGACGACACGTGGGCAGGGCTGAAGTTCACGCACCCGAAGAACGGCAAGATCTACAACAACAGCCACGGAACCCTGCCCGATCACTGAGCCGGGCGCGCCGTTCAGCCCTCGGGTGGCCATGATTAATTCGGCGCCCGTGCGCGTCATAATTCCATGATTGCGCCGCGCGATAACTGCAATTCGGTTCGAATGCAATGGCCGTATGCCGAATCTCTACCGGTCGATCACAGCGATCCACGTGGGAGGCCAACGAGGGTCGGGGTCGCTCGTCTATGGTTTGTTGAGCGCTGCCGCTGCGCGGACGAGCTCTTGGAATGCTGTGGCGTTTATCTTGTCGCCCTCGTGTAGGTCGATGGCTCGCCTCACACTGGCGGTCTGGCTGGCGTTGAAGAGTTCATCGGCGTCGTCGAGCGAGGCGCCTTTCGCGAAGGTGAGTTTGACCTTGTCCTTGTAGGTCTCGCCGGTGCAGATGAGCCCATCGAGGCTCCAGGTCGGCACGCCGAGCGGGTTTGTCGTCTTCTTCCATTTGGTCTCTTCGACCACGTTCGGTTCGGCCTCAAGGATCAAGCCGCGAATGCGGGCCAGCATGTCGCCTCGCCAGTCGCCCAATGCGGCAATGATTTCATCTATCGACGTCATCGGAATCTCCGCTACCTCTCTGTCACACCGGGCGCAGCCCGCACGTCACCCATAG
>NZ_JPRS01000516.1 GCF_000738085.1 Cryobacterium sp. MLB-32 | reverse complement strand
TCGGTCACCTTCACCGGGGAGACCGCCACCGGCTGGCAGACCGCGACTTTGGCCACCCCAATCGCATTGACAGCCGGCACAACCTACGTCGTGTCCTATTTCGCCCCACAGGGTCATTACTCCTACACGTCCCCGTACTTCACCTCGACCAAGACCAGCGGCCCGCTGAGCGCATCGACGGCAAACGGACGCTACTTCTACGGAGCATCCGGCGGATTCCCCACGTCCTCCTGGAACAATTCGAACTACTTCGTCGACCTGAACTTCAGTGCGACCGTCGTTCCAGCTCCAACTCCAACTCCAACTCCAACTGCGACACCCGCCCCCGTCCCGGCACCGTCCGCTTCACTCTTCGGCTCCGAGACACCTGTCGTCGCCGCTGAGGCCGGAGACAGCGCCGCAGTTGAACTGGGAGTCGCGTTCACGTCGACCCAGGCCGGCTCTGCCACGGGTATCCGCTTCTTCAAAGGCACCGGCAACAACGGCACCCACGTCGGCCGTCTCTGGACATCGGGAGGAACCAAGCTCGCCTCGGTCACCTTCACCGGGGAGACCGCCACCGGCTGGCAGACCGCGACTTTGGCCACCCCAATCGCATTGACAGCCGGCACAACCTACGTCGTGTCCTATTTCGCCCCACAGGGTCATTACTCCTACACCTCGAAGTACTTCTCGACGGCCAAGACCAGCGGCCCGCTGAGCGCATCGACAGCAAACGGACGCTACTTCTACGGAGCATCCGGCGGATTCCCGACCTCCACGTGGAACGCATCGAATTACTTCGTCGATGTGACCTTCAATGCAGAGGTCGTCCCGACGCCGACGCCGACTCCGGCGCCGACCCCGACTCCGGCGCCGACCCCGACTCCGGCGCCGACCCCGACTCCGGCACCGACACCCACTCCGCTGCCGGGCACCTTCCCGAACGCGGACACGACGGGGCCCCCTGCGGGCACCACGCTGAAGGCTTCAGGCGGCATCACGATCACGACCGCAGGTGCTGTCTATGACGGCTACGCCTTCGCCGGCGATGTGGTTGTCCGGGCCAACAACGTGACGATCCGTAACTCCGTCGTGAACGGCCGGATTGCTATTGATCTGCCGTACTCCGGGCTGCTCATGCAGCGCATCGAGATCGTCGGTCCTGGCCCGGGCTATGTCTCGAAATATCCCGGGCTGGGCTTCGTCAACTTCACCTGTGACGCCTGTGACATTCACGGATGGGGTGATGGCATGATGAC
>NZ_JPRS01000515.1 GCF_000738085.1 Cryobacterium sp. MLB-32 | reverse complement strand
TTCCTCTTCGGGCGACCGCTGTCGTTCCGCGAGCACAAACTGCGCGATGACCTCTTTGCCTCACGAATGAACGGCGGTCGCATCTACGCGCATCCGCTGACCGAGATCATCAGTCGGAACACTTATCGCGAGCGGCTCACCGAAGTTCCGTCTAAGAAGGATCTTGGACGTCCGATCGCACACATGGTCCAAATCGGGGCCGAGGGACTTGCTAAATGGGCTGAGAATTACGCTATCTGGGAGCGTTTTATTCTCCCGAGCGTGAGTGTGCTGGGTCGCACGGGGAGATTCATTGAGGATGTGGTCATTTCCACTTCTATGAGTATCGAAGCGGCCGGCGGCATCCTTGGCGAACATGACGGTGAACGGGCGACGTGGAGCCGAGGGAGGCCCACGACTGCGACGTACGTCTATAGGTGCCTGGCCACCCTCGACGTGCGATGGCCCCAGCGCATTCGCGACCAGGTTGGGCTGTCGCGAGCTATCGCCAATAACTACAACGACGTCAAGCACTATGACCGGGGTGAGTTCCCTGACCACGACGAGTCCTATGTCGTAAGCGAGGTCAATCAGATGATTGTGCGCCTACTGGCGATCCACATAACCGGCCGAGGCGACGAGCTGCTCTCGCCCTACCGTGAAGGCAACAAGCTCTACGAGATCCAGCAGGTGCTCGACGGGTACGGACTCCGAGTTGACGAGACAGGACATTGGCATCGCGACGTCGATGACGTGCCTTCCGAGTGCAAGTAGTCAGAC
>NZ_JPRS01000514.1 GCF_000738085.1 Cryobacterium sp. MLB-32 | reverse complement strand
GCTGTGGATGGCCGCTTCGTGTTGCTCTGCCGCGACCTGCCGACGGGCTGAGATCAAGATCGCGATGACCACGAGGTTCCATCAGGGGAACCCCCTGCGGACGTCCACCGATATGGTGGTGGCATGGTCGGCTTGTGGGAAGGTATCACGCGCGTAAATGCAACCCTGTGGTTTGCCGTAGCGGTTCTGTTGACAGTCGCTGGATACGTTGGCGGAGACGACGCCGTGTGGTCAATCCTCTGGCTGATCCCACATGCGGTGGTCTTGTTCGGCGTGTGGCGCGGTAGTCGGACCGCATGGGCAGTATTCGTGAGCGTCAGCGTGGCCCTGGCCCTGGCCTTGACCCCGGTGAGTGGACACGGGTTAAGCGGCGAGTTGGATCTCTGCGGCCTGTGACGAGTATTGCAGCTCGAAGTCCACAGGCGTGACGTGCCCGATCGAGGAGTGGCGCCGGCGACGGTTGTAACGGTCCTCGATCCACGCCGCGACGTCTCGAATCGCCCGGGCCCGGGTAGGCCAGATCCGTCGGTAGTAGAACTCCGTTTTCAGC
>NZ_JPRS01000513.1 GCF_000738085.1 Cryobacterium sp. MLB-32 | reverse complement strand
GCAGACGTTGGGCGACTCTGTCGCAGAGTGTCTCAAGGGCAAGGCCCGCCTCATCTTGATCTGCGATCCAGTCGAGTATTTCTTCGTCCTGATCGACGAGCCAGTGTCCTACTTCATGCGCCAACGTGAAATTCTCACGCTTGCTGTTGGAGGTGGGAGCGTAGAAGATCACTCGTTCGCTTAGATACGAAACACCATCGCACGACCCGCCGTCTTCTCGGCCGGCTGCCAACTCTTCTATTGGACTGACATGGAGGTCGAGAGTGTCGCGCATCGTGCCCAGCGGATCGAGGGCGAACGCCTCGCGGGTCGTGGCGCTCATGCTCGAGAGAGAGCGCTCGGCCCAGCGTTCGACGCTCGTCATCGGCTGCGGCGTTCAGCTGTCTCGACGAGAGCGGCGATGGTGGCGAGCAGGCGAGCTGTGTCAGGTGGACCACCACGATGTACGGTCGCGAGTGTTTGTTGTTCGAGGCTTGCCATCGCGGCTTCTAGCGTGATGCTCTTTAGGGTGGCCCAGCGGTGCGCGAGCTGTTTGAACGTCGCGCTAAGTCTTACCTCTTGGAGGTAATCGTCCGTGGCGTGAACAACCAACGATTCCTCTTTGACGGCTATTTCGCGAGCTATCGCAGCGATGAGGGCCGGCGGCACATTCCGCGCCGATTTGGTTTCCCATCCGAGCACATCGCTCGCTCGAAC
>NZ_JPRS01000512.1 GCF_000738085.1 Cryobacterium sp. MLB-32 | reverse complement strand
CCTGGTGGGACGACTGGCTGAACCCCGAGCTGATCGGTGACCAGCACGTCGTCGACGCAGCCATACAGGCTGCGCTACCCGTCGCAGCAGCACTCGAAATCGTTCGGGTCGCACCCCTCCCTGCACAGGGAGACGGGCCAGAGCTCACTCGGGCATCGTAGAAGACCCAGCAGATCAAGGAGTGAAAATGCCTCTTCGAGGCTGAGGTGCTGAGGGAAGGGTTCCTGCGCTGGCTCGCTGCTTGTAGTCAGGTGTTGCCCAGCATGTCGATCGCCGCAGCCCAGAGATAACCCTCGATGGCTTTCTCAAACGTCAGTGCCGCCACCCGATCCGCGAGCACCTTTTTCGTGGTCATGTCGAATAAGTGGACTGCGCACATATTGGTCGCCGGATCGATGAAGAACTCCAAGCGCACGCCGTGGTCGTCGATGGACCCAAACACGACCGCGCCGAATGGCCCGGCCGGCTGCGCCATGGACGTTGCGAACTCGGCGCCGCTTTGGGCTAGTTGAGCGTTGATGAGTGCGACGAGCGGTTTTGTGTCCCGAATGGTCAACTCGTTCACCTGGCTCCGCTGGGGAGAGAGAGTGCTGGTGGCGTTCTGGCTGGTTGTTGCGCTCTCGACGGCTGAGGCCCACACCCATGTGCGGTGAGCGCCGTTGCTCTCCCATTCGACGTACACGGCCCGTGGAGTCCACGCCAGGGCTAGACCATGCACCTGGTCGGCGGTGGCCGGGTATCTCACCCACGCGCGTACCGGGGCGGGGGCGCTGGCAAGAACTGCCGGCAGGTCTCCCAGCTCAGCGGCGGTGAGGCTATAGGGACGCAGAACAAACGCGCCCCCGCGATCAGGCTCAATCTGCTTAAGAGTGTCAGCGCGCACTGTCTTGTGCTGGCTCTGGGCGCTGAGAGGTGTCTCGTTCGGTCCCATGATGCCATTAGAACATAAGTTCTAATGTAATGAGATACTGGGCCGTGTCGTCGCTTTCACTTCTGGCAGAGGCGGCTCATCTACGCCGAGCAGGAACACAACTTGGCCGGACACATCCTTTCGAACGTCATTCGGGCCATGGCGCCCTCGCCGAGGAAG
>NZ_JPRS01000511.1 GCF_000738085.1 Cryobacterium sp. MLB-32 | reverse complement strand
CGCGCTCTCCAAACCCTCGCCCGCGAGGGGAACTACGAAGGCCCTATTGATGGCGTTCCGGGAGAAATGACATTCGCGGCGCTTGACCGATACCTGACCGGGACCACAGGCGGCGCCCCGAGCATGGCCAATGGAAAGATCTTGCAGCTGATCGCGAAGGCAGGAGGCTACACGGGTGCCGTGGATGGCGTCCCAGGTGCCAACACGTGGCGTGGGCTCCAGCAGGTACTTTCCGGCTATAGCTACCGCGGCCCAGTCGACGGAGTCATGGGCACTAACTCCTGGGCCGCGCTTCAGCGGTTCGCGGCAAAGGGAGGCTACACCGGCGTTGTCGACGGAGTAATGGGTACCAACTCCTGGAAGGGCGTTCAGACCGTACTCGCAGGCTTCGGCTACACCGGGCCCGTTGACGGGGCTCCGGGGAAGAACTCATACATCGCCTTGCAGCGCATTGCTCGCCTCGGCGGCTATGCGGGACCAGCAGATGGCGTGATGGGTACGAATTCTTGGCGAGGTCTACAGACGTTCCTCTACGGCGCCGGATACACCGGACCGATCGACGGCGTGCCTGGTCTCAACACCTACAAGACCCTTCAGATAATGGCGGCACGCGGAGGCTACAACGGACCGGTAGACGGTCTTCCGGGTGACAACACCTACCGAGCTCTGAGCGATCTTTTGGCTTAACGCCAGGGATGGAAAGCACGGGGGCTGAACTTCTTCCGCCCCCGTGCTTTCGATCAAACCTGAACGCCCAGAGCGCTGTGGGAACACCATTGCTACCGACAACGAACCCGCTGCATCAGGCTAAAGACCCACTGACGAGATAACCGCAACAGGCCCAGTGATAACGCTCCGTCCGGACAGTAGACAACGTGTCCGGAGGTAGACGAGCATAATTGAACCCATGAAACTTCTCGGAACAATAGTCCTAGGCGCGATAGCGACCACCGT
>NZ_JPRS01000510.1 GCF_000738085.1 Cryobacterium sp. MLB-32 | reverse complement strand
TGGGTGGGGGGGTCGTAGTTCTATCTGGATTCATCCGAGCATTCCGCTCTATTTCAAGTTCGACCAGGCGCGGTCGGCTGCTGTCAACATCGAGTGGGTGGAGAGCCTGCGCCTGGCCGCCGACAGCACCCAGGGAATGGTTGTTGTTGCCGAGGGTCGTCGTTTAGAAGGATCCGGACCCACGGATAGAGACGTTCAGCGTTAGATGGTGATGGGGCAGACAATGAGGACCAGCCCGTAGAGTAGCGACCAGTCCGGTGTGGCAGTTCCCCCATTGTCACGCCGGGCGCTCCCCTGGCACCGGCACTGAGGCCGGAACCTCAGACCTCCCACCGCTCTTGGACGACACCTTGCGGGCACAGCAACGGACGCTGCGGCGGCGCGGCCGCCGTCACCTCTGCCAAAGCGGAGCCGCCCCGCGGCACTGTCCTTTTGGTGCTTTTTTGACCATTCCGGCCGGTCATCGTAGCTTCCTCTGCGGCTGCGTTTCGGGCTTTCGCGGCATATCCTCACTGCGTTCCGGTATTCCACGACCCTGCACTACGCCGCTCACGGTCGCTTTCGATTTCTCTCGCCGGAAGGCAAAAAAACAAGTTGTCCGAGGAGAGAGAAGAACACCATGAACGCGACATCCACCATCATCCGCTATCTCACCCGTACGCCTGCCGCACTGGCCAGTCAGAACCTCAGTCCCGACGCGATCGCCCG
>NZ_JPRS01000509.1 GCF_000738085.1 Cryobacterium sp. MLB-32 | reverse complement strand
CCGTCGTCGTCGGAAGCATGATCGTGCGGCCGATTGACGATGATGCTTTTGTGGCCTTGCGATCTCTTCTGACCGAAACGAGTGACGCGTCACTCGGTCCCGCCTGATTTGGGAACCAGCGCTTCAGCGGCGCGGCCTGCGTCGACGAACTGAACGGGTGTGTTGGCACTCCAGCGACACAAGTTGGGATAAATTGCCGAGACAGGGCTGGGGCTCGTTCACCGCTTCGCAGGGGGACGGCCAGCGCGACGGATCTAGGCCTAGTCAGCGCAACTGCCCAAGACGCTGAGGTCGTGTCAGAGGGGCACCCTGTCCGGGACGCCGATTCGTTCTTACGCGGGCGATGCGTCCATCCTTGAGTCGTGTCGTGCCGATTGCGGGATCCGGAACCGCCACTTCATGTGAAGGAAGGCTGTCGGTCAGGCGATGCTCGTATAGCGGGAACAAGCATTAAGGACCTTGTTGGCATCCTGGGTTGCGGCTTGATTCATTCCGCGTGGGCCGAACATTGTGAACGGTAGATCTATGGGGCGCCCATCGACGGTCTGAAAGAAGTGGAGGGCCTGAACCGTGACGCTGAACGTGACGCTGAAGTTTCCGAATTCGACTGCAAGCCGGCCGGGATGAACATACTCGATGTCGTTCCAGGGCAGTGCATAGCG
>NZ_JPRS01000508.1 GCF_000738085.1 Cryobacterium sp. MLB-32 | reverse complement strand
ATCTCTGCTGGTGGCCATCTCGTTCCACAATGAGCTTGCTTCGCACAGAAGGACTCAACGGCTGAGTGAAGAAATATTCGAGACGAACGCTTTTGCACAAGAGTCGAGACATCCGCATTATTTGGACGAAGTTTTGGATGGGCCCGAGACGACAGCTTGACGTAAGCGTCAGGTGAGCTTCCAAGTCGATCGCCTCGGAGTTCGCCGCCATACTCGAATCTCACGGCGACAAGGAGGTTGTGGGGGATTCATTCTGACGCGCGCCTTCGAGCGCGACATCCCAGTACCTCCGCAACCGGGCCCGCTCCGACTGCAGCCGCGACGGCGAGCCCCGCACGAGGTTCTCGACTGAGCAAAGCGTCCCGCTGAGTGTTCGGGTAAAGGGCGCTCAACCCCTGCTCGATATGTGTCATCTATACGTTCGATTACGTGACAAGACGATCGTATCGTCCGAGAAATCAAAACTTGTCAGATAATAAGTCACTTATTCTAAGTATCGCAAAGAACTGCCATAGGACCAATATGACAGCAACCTCATAACGTCCGTCATCATGGTCGGCGCCCCCGCTCGTCGAAGAGTTTGAAGGCTCCGCTCAGGGCCATCGCGGCGGCAGCTGCTGCCGGTCCGACATCTGTCTGAAGGTCGCCACTCAGCCGGGCAAATTTGTCTCCCGATGCCCCCGTGCGTATTTCTCCCCGATTGAGTCGCGCAATCGCAAATGACCTGCCACCGTGTGCGGCAGCGCTGCCGGTCCTCCAGATCAAGTTGATGCTCCCGATGGAGAGTTCCTCATCGTGAACTGTCCGCGCTACTTCCTCGATGATTGCAGTGTTGTTCACCAGGGGCTTTGTAACGTCTGACTTGAGACCGAGCGCATCCGCTATTTCTTGAAGGCGAGCTTGGTGCCGTGTCAGTCTGAGAAGCTCGGCATCCTTGGCTTTTCCAACCGAAGCATCTGAAACGTATGCGGTCCGCACCATTGCTACTTGCGATCGAACATCGTCGGCCGTCAAACGAAGTGCGTTCATCTGACGACCCT
>NZ_JPRS01000507.1 GCF_000738085.1 Cryobacterium sp. MLB-32 | reverse complement strand
CGTTTTCTACGTGAGCCAGAGTCAGCTTCCCGTCGCGGCGCTGGGTTCCTGGAACATCATGGTTGGCTTCGGAATCGCCTTCGTCGGCTTCCTCATGACCACCCGCTGGCGCTAATCGCGAGTTCTACCCGACACACAAACAGCTAATGACAACCGTGTAATTATCCCCAGTTTGTGGATAACCTGTGGATAACTTAACCACAGGGGTACCGTGTCATGGGCCACGACGCCTTAGAGATAGGTGTGAACCTTCACGGCGCCCGCCGCGGCGATCAGGACGACCAGCCCCGCGATCAGCGCGACCTGCATCCACTGGTGTTTGAGGCGGCGGGTTTGCAGGAAGATGAGCCCCATCAGAGCTCCGGCGACCAGACCGCCGAGGTGTGCCTGCCAGGCAATGTTGAACCCGGGGATGAACCCGATCACCAGGTTGATTCCGAGCAACACGAGCAGTTGACGTGCGTTACCGCCCAGGCCACGTTGGATAACGAGCAAGGCACCCAAAAGGCCGAATATCGCCCCGGAGGCCCCAATGACGACGGTGTACGGGGAGGCGAGCACGAGAACACCCACGGATCCGGCGAAACCGCTGACGAGATACAGAGCCAGGAAGCGTGCCCGGCCTAGCATCCCCTCCAGCACCCGACCGAAAATCCACAGCATGTACATGTTCAGCAGCACGTGGAACGGAAATCCGCCCTGACTGTGC
>NZ_JPRS01000506.1 GCF_000738085.1 Cryobacterium sp. MLB-32 | reverse complement strand
CTCTGACTTGTTCTTCAGAGGTCCGATGACCATGACCATGTTTCGTCCGTCAATGGTCGGAGTCGATTCCACGGAACCGAACTCGGACACATCCTCGGCAAACTTTTTGAGCAGTCGTACGCCCTGATCGGGGCGGGACTGTTCACGACCACGGAACAAAATCATGGCCTTGACCTTGTCGCCAGCCTTCAGGAAGCCTTCGGCGCGTTTGCGCTTGGTCTCGTAGTCGTGGGTATCAATCTTGAGGCGGAAACGAACCTCTTTGAGGATCGTGTTCGCCTGGTTGCGCCGGGCCTCTTTGGCCTTCTGCGCAGCCTCGTACTTGAACTTGCCGTAGTCCATGATCTTGGCCACGGGCGGCTTGGCTTCGGGTGCAACTTCGACGAGGTCGAGGTCGGCATCCTGAGCAAGGCGCAGGGCAACATCAATTGCCACGACACCGACCTGTTCGCCGTTGGGACCAACGAGACGAACTTCGGGGACGCGAATACGGTCATTTGTACGGGGATCGCTGATGCGTCTCTCCTCTTGGTTAACTTCGTGGCTACAACAAGCCGGCGGATACCGGCTGGGGACGAAGAGAGGAAAATCACGAGCATTCGGTCGAGCTCACTTGCTCAACCAA
>NZ_JPRS01000505.1 GCF_000738085.1 Cryobacterium sp. MLB-32 | reverse complement strand
CCTGGGATTGCTTTTGATCACGAAATTCCGGAAGGGAACTCTTTGATGATTGACATTCATACCCATGCTTCTGCGCCGACCGTCCCACGGCTCGTGGCCCGGTCGCTCAGCCTCTCGTACCAACGGCACCCCGTCGCCGTCGATCTATCTATCGAGATCCCTCATGCAAGTTTCACCGTCATCGTCGGTCCAAACGCCTGCGGCAAGTCCACGCTACTCAAAGCACTCGCACGAACCCTGAAGCCGGTCGCGGGGAATGTACTTCTCGACAATCGCATGATCAATTCCCTACCAAGCAAGGTCGTCGCCCGGCAACTGGCCATGCTGCCGCAGAACCCGATCGCACCTGAGGGCATTACCGTCCGCGACTTGGTACGGCGAGGACGTTACCCCCATCAGGGCTTCTTCCGCCACTTCTCGGCAGAAGACGCGCGTGCCGTCGAAGCGGCCTTGGCTGTTACCCAGACAGCGGAGCTCGCCGACCGGGCCGTCGAGGAGCTTTCAGGGGGGCAACGGCAACGAGCGTGGATCGCTCTGGTCCTCGCCCAGGAAACCGACTTGCTGCTCCTCGACGAGCCCACAACATTCCTTGACATCGCTCATCAATACGAGGTGCTGAACTTGTGCGCGCGCTTGCACGAGGAGGGACGCACAGTGACGGTCGTGCTGCACGATCTGAACCAAGCGGCACGCTACGCGACCCACCTTGTCGTCATGAGTCACGGAAAAATCGTCGCGCAGGGGGATCCCACCGTGATTTTGACCACAGAACTCATCCAGAATGTCTT
>NZ_JPRS01000504.1 GCF_000738085.1 Cryobacterium sp. MLB-32 | reverse complement strand
CTGTTCGCAGCTATGCGGTCATTCATCCAAACCCCGTCTTGTACCTCTTGGCCAATGATGAGTAGCCGGTTCGGGGAGAGTGGGAATGTGACTGTGCAAATTTTGGCGTCCTTCGTCCAAAGAAGAACGGCCCCGTCCCCGGTTATAAGTTCCACGTCGAGAGGCCATACCCTCCACTCCCAGTCGTCCAGCCCGAGCGTCTTAAGCCTAAGCACTTCCGGGAGTGACTGCGAGAGCAGCAGTGCGTCACCAAGGCCGAATTCGGCCTCCTCGACCTTGCCACCGGTCTTCAGGACCAGGGCCGGCGCGCGGACCTTTGCCTTGTCCGCGTATCGGCCGCGGTCCAGGTGCATATCGAGGAAGGCAATCATCGCGTCGCGCTCTGCGTGCGTGAGGGATTGCGTTCCCTCGCGCAGCTTGACGATTACGGGTGTGCCCGCTGTCTCGATCTTCTCGTAGGCGTTTTCAAGGTCATGGGTCAGAACCTTCGGGTCGTAGACGTAGCTCACCACCGTGGCGTTGCGGGTGGACGTCGTGAAACCGCGCCGATCCTGAATGTCGATGACGTCGACGGCCTTTCGGTCGTCGGCCCAGGCCTTGATATATCCCTTTGACACCATGTGACCGCGCTTGACTGCCATCGTCAGCCCCCCTCAGCTCAACC
>NZ_JPRS01000503.1 GCF_000738085.1 Cryobacterium sp. MLB-32 | reverse complement strand
CCCCGAAGGCGGGAATCATCACAGTCAGTAGGAACTGAATCTGCATAGGAGGCCTCCGAGTCGCCAACAGAATTCATCCGGGAGTGATCAGAGCGAGGACCACCGTAACGAGAGGGTTGAACAGCAACTAGATTCTGAGCGCCACCCCGTCAAATTGTGTTGTGTGCAACAGATTGCCCCGGCGCAGGACGCCCATGTCATCGATGTCCGCCCAGCCGAAGATTTCACGAGCATCCCGACGGCGATGACGGCCAGGATCGTGCGCACGCCGGCAGCGCTGTCCGTGCCCACAGCCACATTGGTCGGATATCGGGGCGCACGCCTTGCTCGTCTCCACCTCCTCCAGAGGACCCTCTAAGAAGATCGCTCTCAGTGGCTGTGGGACGACGTGTCGACGGGGTCGAGCTACGCCAAGCGAGACAATATGCCAACGACCCCACCATCTCTCGAACAGAAGCCCAAACTTGCCCGACTCCCGTCCTCGTTTGCCCAGGCTGTCGTGCTCAGCGATGAGCCGCCACACCGGCATTAGACACCCTAAAGAAATTCCTTGCCCCCCTAACCTCCGCAAGGTGATAATTACTCAGTCGGCCCG
>NZ_JPRS01000502.1 GCF_000738085.1 Cryobacterium sp. MLB-32 | reverse complement strand
AATTGCCCAATATTTGCCGATAGATAATCGTGGTGTCGCGGGTTCAATTCCCGCTCCCGCTACACATAAAGGCCCTTTGATCGGTAATTCTATCGGTCACGGGGCCTTTCTTTTTGCCCGGATGTTGGCCGACTCCGCTCTAGATTTGAGTTTCGGGGCATGCTCTGTAGCGTGCCCTCTCTCGCATCCGGCAGGTAGTGGGCTTCCCCTTCTCCTAGCGCTCGGAGCGCGGAGGACGGCTAGGAAGCGGACGCCTCGCAACGCCGATGCCATTGGCTCCCTGGCTTTCATCTTCGTCGCGTGGCTGGCTTCACGCGGGTCCCGGCGGCGTCGCCGCCTGGCGCAGACCGCCGTCGTGCAATAGCGCTGTCTCGCGCCCAGCGGCGCGGCTGAGCCTGGGGTGTGGGACCAACTCGCGAACCGAGGGGCCCCGTCGGCTCGAGCCAGACCAGATTAACGCTCCGACACTCAGGCTTACCGTCACGCCCAACCAGATCAGAACGAATGATCAAGTTTTCAGCCGACGGGGACGGTGATAACTTTATCAACCGCTGCGAAATGGTTCCGGTAGCTCGCGGTGCTCGCTTAGATGCGCGTCTGGAGTGAGTCGTCAGCGAGGCTCAGGCCCTGATTGATGCCGCATCTAGTGGTCGACGCTGACGACAACTACACGCCGAGCTTTGTCATTTTGTGGGATACAGATTCAACGTTTCAGCCGCACTCGGTGAGAGTCGAGTCGAACTTTCCTGACTTCGCTTCTGTGTTGATGTCCTCGGTCATGT
>NZ_JPRS01000501.1 GCF_000738085.1 Cryobacterium sp. MLB-32 | reverse complement strand
GAGTCTCCGCCTTCGTCGGCGCCCCCGCCGTCACCAACAACCCATTCATACTCGGTCTGATTTTCTTCATCGGAGGGCTGCTGGTCGTGCTCTGGAATGTGATCACCGTTTCACTGCGTCAGAGAATCACACCCAACGAACTACTCGGAAGGGTCAACAGCGTCTATCGTCTGCTGGCCTGGGGCACGATGCCCATCGGCGCAGCAACGGGCGGCCTCCTGGCCCATTGGCTCGGATTGCAAACCATGTTCGGAATCATGGGGCTGCTCACGCTCGGCCTCTTGGTGTTGATGCCCCTGCTCACCAACGCCGCGATTGACGCCGCCGAGGACCCCCCGCCAAGCACTTGAAACGCCATCCAACGCTATGCGAGAGGTGATCCGCCAAACGCATTGAGCATGCCCGCAAGAGGGACCCCCTACGGACGCTCCCTCGCGACAACTGGGCTCCGCATCGCGCTTGGGCGGGAGGTGCCCGTAAGACCCGCCCGTTAAGGATTCGCGCTCAGGTGCCTTTAACGCGACAAGGTTTCGACCGTTCAGACCGTCTCATAACCCGTGGGTTCCGAGGCACATTGGTTACGAGACCGGGCGTTGCTGATTTCTCAGGCTTATCGAGCGATGCGCTGTCGCGCGGAAGCATGCCAGCGCATCGCTCGATGCTCAATGCTCAATGCTCAATGCTCAATGCTCAATGCTCAATGCTCAATGCTCAATGCTCAATGCTCGAAAAAATAGGCCACCTCTCACACATAGGTGGCGATCGTCCGAGACCAAGGTGTTCCCTGGACTGGTCGGGCAGGTTGTTAGAACACACGCCCGAGCAGTCCACCGGGTTCCGTGTCAAGGACGGTGCGGATAACACCGACTTTGAACCAGTCCTGATCAAGGACTTCATCTGGTACGTCGTTACTGTTCATTGTGCAGATGTACTGCCCCCCTGTGGACTCCACCATCGCCTGCGCGAACTGCAATGCG
>NZ_JPRS01000500.1 GCF_000738085.1 Cryobacterium sp. MLB-32 | reverse complement strand
TTTTCATGTTTGCATCGGGGGCTACCCGGCACATGACTATTAAGAGGAGCACCATGGCGAACAAGGAAGCAACGGTCGCCGAGCTTACGGAGAAATTCGAAAGCTCGACCGCCGTTCTGCTCACCGAGTACCGCGGTCTCACTGTTGCGCAGCTCAAGAGCCTGCGTAAGTCCATCAGTGAGGACGCCACGTACGCCGTGGTAAAGAACACGCTCACCAAGATTGCGGCCAACAAGGCCGGCATCACCTCGTTTGACGAGGAACTTGTCGGACCGTCCGCTATCGCCTTCGTACACGGAGACCCCGTCGCCGTCGCGAAGACCCTGCGTGCCTTTACCAAGGCAAACCCTCTCCTGGTGGTTAAGGGCGGTTACTTTGACGGTAGCCCGCTCACCGCAGCAGAGGTTGGCAAGCTTGCCGACCTCGAGTCCCGCGAGGTGCTGCTGGCCAAGCTGGCCGGCGCCTTCAAGGCATCGCTGTTCGGAGCCGCTTATCTCTTCCAGGCACCGCTGTCGAAGGCTGTTCGCACCATCGACGCGCTGCGTGAGAAGCAGGAGTCCGCAAACTAGGCACCTGCCTCGTCTTGCGGTTGAGAATTTTTAAGAAACTAAAAGGAGTACATCATGGCAAAGCTTTCCACTGAAGACCTGCTCGAGCAGTTCAAGGGCCTCACCCTCATCGAGCTCTCCG
>NZ_JPRS01000499.1 GCF_000738085.1 Cryobacterium sp. MLB-32 | reverse complement strand
TCAAGGGCTGCAACGGGGTGCCAGTAGATACCTTCCGCCGTCACGGTCACCTCGGGGATCAGCGATTCGCGCGTGAATGCGACCCCCTCTTCGGCGACGCCCTGAAGCGCGATCGGACGGATGATCTGATCCGCTCGCGGGATTCCGAGCCCGTCGAACAGCGCATGCAGCTCGTCGAGGGCCGGATCATCATGCGCCGAGATTGTCGCAGCCACCCTCACGGTGAATCCCTCATCGAGCGCCACTCGAATCCCGGCAAGGGCCCGTTTCCAACTCCCGGCGCCGCGGTGTGAGTCATGCACGTCGGCGGTCGGCGAGTCCACACTGATTTGCAATGCAAAGCCCTGCCGCGGCATCGCCTGCAGTTTCCGCAGCCCCTGGCCGCGGAACAGCATCCCGTTGGTCAGCAATGTTGTCGGCAGCCGGTCGACGCAGGCGCGCACGATAACGTCGATGTCGGGGAGCAGGAACGGTTCGCCACCGGTGAGATACAGCTCCTGCACGCCCCACTCGGCGGCCTCACTGACGAGCGCCTGGATGTTGTCGATGCCGAGCAGTCGCGGATCGGCCTTCGGCGACGACGCGACGCAGCAATAGTCGCAGGCCAGGTTGCAGTGGAAGTTCGTATATAGCCACAGGCGCGCTCCGGGCATCCGGTCGGGGGGAATCATGCTGCCGGGGTTTCGCGGGCGACCTCGGCCGACGGTCACCTGGCCGGTGTCCTGTTCGACCATCAGGGTGCTCACGAGGGTGTTGCCCGTTTTCTCGCACCATCGGCGCACGAGGTCCAGTTCACTCGCCGACGACACCGCAAATTCTGCCGTGTCACCCTCGGCCATTTGCTCAACGGTGCGCATCAGCGCCATGATTACCATCGGGAGTCGACCCCCTGTTCTTTGATCGCTTGAAATAGCCCCTCGT
>NZ_JPRS01000498.1 GCF_000738085.1 Cryobacterium sp. MLB-32 | reverse complement strand
CATCGGGGCAGGCGCTCGGAGCGGGGCGACACCGGTGCGTTTAGTGCTGGCCGGCATCGTCGTCACGGCAGTACTCGCCGCGTATATCCAAGCGGTAGCACTTAGCCTTCCGGCCGTGTTCGATACATACCGCTTTTGGGTCGTCGGCTCCCTCGCAGGGAGGGACCCGAGCGTGATCCTTGATGGGCTCCCGTTTATTCTCTGCGGTCTGCTGTTAGCACTAGCTCTGGCAGGACCATTGAATGCCTTGGCCCTCGGAGACGAGACCGCCAAGGCCCTCGGTGCGCACGTGGGCCGCACGCAGATCCTTGGCGCGGTTTCGACAACGCTGCTCTGCGCCGCGGCGACGGCGATGGTCGGCCCGATCGCGTTCATCGGACTCGCGGTTCCACACATTGTTCGGACATTGACGGGGGTGGACCATAGATGGCTGCTGACCTTCTGTCTGGTGCTTGGCCCTGTCTTGCTGCTATCTGCTGACATTGTGGGCCGTGTAATCGCAAGCCCCGCCGAAGTGATGGTCGGCGTCATCACCGCGTTCGTCGGGGCACCAATCCTGCTCCTTGCGGTGCGCCGAATGAACGGACCCACGTCGTGACACGCACGGTTTCACAAACCACGACGCGGCAGGTAGGCGTGTCCATCGGACTGAT
>NZ_JPRS01000497.1 GCF_000738085.1 Cryobacterium sp. MLB-32 | reverse complement strand
CTGGTACGTGGCACAGGTTCCGAAGGCCAGCGTCGTCGTGGGAGTGTCCACGTGCAAAACGTTCAGGCACAAGGAATTCTGGCAGGTGCCGATCT
Organism: Cryobacterium sp. MLB-32; assembly: GCF_000738085.1. GTDB lineage: Bacteria > Actinomycetota > Actinomycetes > Actinomycetales > Microbacteriaceae > Cryobacterium. The sequence goes on along the minus strand of NZ_JPRS01000497.1, from coordinate 472 downwards.
TGGCATCGAGAAAATTTTGAATCTGATCTTGGGACATCGCGTCTTGCGTGTAGAAGGCACCGTCGGAGATAATGTACCCCGGGTTGAACTCCGCCCCGGATAACGCTTGGGCCTTCTGAGGCGTGGCTACGAGCGCGAAGCTCAGCGAGACGAGGGCGAGGGAGAGCGCCACCGCGCGCATCCAGTTCAACTTCATATCCGTATTTCTTGTCTAAGCGCAGATGACCGAGCGTTCTCGTGTGCGGGCAACAATTAGTTCAAGAATCACCTCGTACCTTCAAGCTTATGTCAGGGTCGAGTCTGTATCCAGTATTGATTGCCCATGTCGCTGTCTCAGGCGAGGAACGGGTCACGCTGAGGACCACCCCAGCGATCAATGATCATCTTCTCTTCGAAGGAATGCACCAGCGGATCTCGTGATCTCGACTCGAAATGGAAGAGTTCGACATCCGCCAGCCACAGCAGTCGATAG
>NZ_JPRS01000496.1 GCF_000738085.1 Cryobacterium sp. MLB-32 | reverse complement strand
CAATGATCGGCGTGGTAATGCGCCGCTGCGACACCGCTAGGCGGATGACGGAGCTGCCGAGCGTGACTTCAGGACAAGCATCGTGATTGCTGTCAGGATCACGGCTACCAGAGTTGCAGTAGCCGTTGCGTAGATGTAAACGGCCAACCCCTGTGCTGAATCACCGCGATCACTTGCAGAAATACCGTAGGCCAATGTGAGCGTACAGGTGACAAATAGTGGCAGCACCGCGGCGAGGGAAATGGCGCATGTTGCGCGCACCTTGCTGGGGCCATGCCGTCTCCGACTAGCCCTTGCGAAAGCCACCGCAGCGCTGGCGTATGACCCCACAGTCAGGGCGGAAACGATCGCTATCAGCGCGGTGCCCGCGCTGAGGTAGCTGCTGAGGGCAACAAGAACGCCAAAGACCGTAGCGAAAAAGGACGCGGCCCAGCCCGCTGCGACAAGTTCATTCTTGTTCCGATATTTGAGAAACAACTTTGCCGTGACGACCATGAGAACTGGGATGACCGCCGGCGGCACAAGAGATACCGCGAGCAGAGTGAAGAGCGCCAGTGATACCGTTGCGGCTTTTCCATGATTCTGGAGCATCATGCGATCCCTCATTCCCATAGTGATTGCAA
>NZ_JPRS01000495.1 GCF_000738085.1 Cryobacterium sp. MLB-32 | reverse complement strand
ACCTGGCCTGATCGTGGGGCCAGGTGATATGAGTGACCGATTCAGCTATTGGGTGTCCAGATTTGCCGCTGCTCCGGTGCAACCCGTTCTTGTGCCGAATGCTAAAGATCGGTATGTGCAGTTCATCGACGTCCGGGATCTTGCTGAATGGCTCATTAGTGCGGGGCAGCGCGGTCTGACCGGAATCTACAACGTCGTTGGAAGCGAACGTGATTTCTCAGCGGTCCTGCTGGCCGCCGCCGGGGTTGCAGGCCATACAGGTGAACTGATCACGGCCGAAGACGACTGGCTGGCCGCGCACGAGATCAATTACTGGGCTGGCCCGCGATCCCTGCCGCTGTGGCTTCCCCGCAGCGACACCGCCTTCGCTCGGCGCAGCCGCAGCCGGTTTGTCGAGGCAGGCGGAACCGAGCGTTCACTGCAGAACACCCTCCAGGATGTGCTGAAGGATGAACGGGCTCGCGGACTCGATCGGGAACGCCGATCCGGCCTCACCCAGCAAGAGCAGCAAGTTCTCCTCACCGAGCTCGACGCGTAACAACCCCACCGAAACCTAGTCAAACCACCTCCAAGACGTCACAGGTTTGATTCCCGTAGGGGGTTCCCGTGTGACACACTTGGAGCTCCATGTCGTGAGGGCTTTCGCACTTGA
>NZ_JPRS01000494.1 GCF_000738085.1 Cryobacterium sp. MLB-32 | reverse complement strand
ATGCTGCCCAAGGCAATGACGAGCGCGAGACCAAAAGCGCCATAAAGAAACGTCAGAACTTGGCGTCTAACATTCCCCATGTTTACAAGTATCCACTATCCGGAGGCTTGGTCGGGCCGTGTGACGTGGGAATGAGGTGTTGATTGGCCAGGTTCATACAGCTCGCCGTTCCGACATCTGGCCAGAGCCCGTCAAGTGTCTCTCCGCACCTGTCGGTGCCACACGGTCAGATATGCGCTCCACCAGACGACCGCTTGAAACAGAGCTCCCACAGCTGCTGCAATTAGCGCGCCCACAGCTCCATACCAAAGCGCCCCCAACGCTATGCCTGCAACAACGGGGGGGGCGGTCAGGAGGCGTAGGTTTAGGCTGAGCTTTGCCTTCTGCATCGCACGGAGCGCTGACGTTGCACCGTAGGACAGCCCACCGGCCGCTGTCGCCAGCACGAGAGGCAAGATTAAGGACGATCCACTGGCCCAGCTGTCCCCGAGCATCCATATCCCCGCTGAGTCTGGTAGGAACATAGCGAGGGCACCATATAACACCGCCATTCCGGCCAGAGTGACGGATATAAGCCCAGACATCTTCGGTAACGCAGAAAGCCGCGTCTT
>NZ_JPRS01000493.1 GCF_000738085.1 Cryobacterium sp. MLB-32 | reverse complement strand
AGCGCAACTCTCTTCTCTATTTGGTTCATCCCAAAACCTTCGCGCCGATCGTTTCCGAAAAGCACAAGGCCCTAATGCGTGAAGCCTTCATGAGTGAGATCACCGAACGCACGGGCGATATCGATCGTGATCTCTTCGCAATAATTCTGCAGCTTCAGCGGAAGACTCATGGGCCGGTGAACTTCTACGATGGCGTCCTATCCAAACGATGGATGCCGAGTGAGGGTACCTTGCTGGCCCCTGAATCAGAAGTCAAGCAGGTTCAAACTGTTCCCAAATTGCCAATCGCAACAGACGGTCTCGCGGCGGCCCTCTTCATGCCGAGGGCCGAATTGCAGGAGATACTCGACCTCCTGCAGCGTCGGCAGCAAGCCGTCTTCTACGGGCCTCCGGGTACCGGCAAGACATTTCTCGCGCAAGTCCTTGGGCGCCACATGGTCGGAACAGAACCGAGTCGAGTCCGCATGGTCCAGTTCCACCCGTCGTACGCCTACGAGGACTTCTTCGAGGGATTGCGCCCCGAGGCGACCGCTGGGGGCGTGACCTTCAGTTTGCGGCCAGGGCCGCTAAGACAGATTGCGGATGAGGCAGCGCTGCCGGAAAATCTGGCAAATCCATACGTGTTGATCATCGACGAGATGAACCGTGCCAATCTCGCGAAAGTGTTCGGTGAGCTCTTTTACCTTCTGGAGTATCGCAATGAGGGCATCCGCTTGCAGTACAGCGGAAAGGGGGAAACGTTCAAGCTTCCCGAAAACCTCTTCAT
>NZ_JPRS01000492.1 GCF_000738085.1 Cryobacterium sp. MLB-32 | reverse complement strand
TCGAAGAAGCCTTCGGCATGCTCAAGGGCCTCGTCGAAATCGTTGAGGCTCCCACCACCAAGGGCAACGGTCACGGTGGCAAGTCCGCCCAGCGCGTCATCGCAGCCGAGGTCGACTACGAAATCGGCGAGACGATCACCATCAAGGAAGGATCCTTCGCGGGTCTGCCCGGATCGATCAGCGAGATCAAGCCGGAGAGCGGAAAGCTCATCGTGCTCGTGTCGCTCTTCGAGCGTGAGACGCCGGTCGAGCTCAGCTTCGATCAGGTCACCAAGCTCTAGGCTCTGCCGGTAACAGGCACCCTCCCCCAACCACCGGGGCCCGTCCGGGCCACCGGGAGAGCAGCCCTGACGGGCAGCTCGAAACTTACAAAGAAGGAAGAACAATGGCACCGAAGAAGAAGGTTACAGGTCTGATCAAGCTTCAGATCAAGGCCGGCGCCGCCAACCCCGCACCGCCCATCGGGCCGGCACTGGGCCAGCACGGCGTGAACATCATGGAGTTCTGCAAGGCATACAACGCTGCGACAGAAGCCCAGCGCGGAAACGTCATCCCGGTTGAGATCACCGTGTACGACGACCGTTCATTCACCTTCATCTTGAAGACCCCGCCCGCAGCGGAGCTCATCAAGAAGGCCGCAAACCTTGCAAAGGGCAGCGGAACCCCCCACACCATCAAGGTTGCCAAGCTCACGCAGGCACAGATCCGCGAAATCGCCGAAGTCAAGAT
>NZ_JPRS01000491.1 GCF_000738085.1 Cryobacterium sp. MLB-32 | reverse complement strand
CGTTGATGCGCTCAAGCGGTGCGAAAAATGGCACCAAGTGTGTACTTGGCTAAGTGCATACCCGGCGCCTTATCCAATGTTCAGAAGCTCCATCGAATCGAAGGGTGTCACGAATTTGGTCGCCATGCGTTGGTCATGGTCGACAGTGAGTTGAGCCAAGACATCCGGATGCTCGACGTGCTCCAATGAGATTTCGGTGAGGTTGCCTGTCCGAACTGCGCCGATCATTTTCCATCCATCACGTGGACGCCCCCAGATGAGCGCCGTCATCGGAAATATCAACCACAGCGCGGGCGGCACGCGTCGCGGATCTCGCGGCGAACTTTCAACGACTGCGCCTCTTAAGCGGAGCGTATAGATTCCGTCCGCATCGCGGCGTTCTGCGGAGTCATCCGGGTACGTGATCGTCCACGTCTCCGCAGAGGGCAGCGCCACGATCGAGGTCAAGATCGTGGTCCCATTGCCAGCGACTGAGCGAAGTGTTGCGCGAACCTCGGGATGGTAATCCCAATCCATCAGGACGCTGATCGCCTCCAGCAGAACAGATGTTTCAGAGGTCACTTCGTCGGTCCTTCTGTCGTCGGTCATTCATGAAACTAGGCGTGAGCATAGTGGCTCAAGCCAGATGAAAACTGAGGCTTGTTGCCCAGGGTGATCTGCCGCTTTGCTCCAGAGCAGCCGCGATCTCGGGGACCTGCTCGGGTGGCTTGTGAATTCGTCGACTAGCAGACGCTCTGTGCTTTGCGACGTGGCGTTGGGGAACGATCGTTCACAAGACACTTCGGGACAGGTTCAACGTCATTTTCCGTACTCACCCGCACAAGTTTCCGCACTTGTCTGCACAGCTCATTCGAATCGCCGTCAACGATTGCTGTCATCCCAGAGGCGAACCTTGAGCGACACAGAGACTGGCGAGATTGCAGGGCCGGGGCGGCCTGCTCGATGATTCCGAGTGGAACCTATGTCGAGCACAATCAGGCAGCGTGCTGGCTGGGGTGTTTGTTCACGTCTCATCATTCCAGAGACGTTTGTGACA
>NZ_JPRS01000490.1 GCF_000738085.1 Cryobacterium sp. MLB-32 | reverse complement strand
ACCAAATAGAGAAGAGAGTTGCGCTGAGATGCGTACGTAGGGCCCGGCACGCCAAAGACGAATTCTTTCCAGCTCCAAGGATTCGCCCGCACTAACCGCTCACTGTCTGAAAGCTTCAACCAGGCGTCGAGAACGTGAATGAGCCATAGCGTTCCAGGGAACAAGTCATCGGTGATCGCCTTTCCTGGGTTGAAGATTCCCGTCTTCAGGGCTCGAAGGATCGACGTGGGAATTTGGACGGGATGATCCATTGAATTGAGAATGGTTTCAATTCGCTGCTGCTTTGCTTGGCCACTGAGAGTTCCCTTGTAAACGGGGAGAAGCTGCCACGTCACGAGTTCGGCGAGAAGCAGTCGGGCATCATCGGACGCACCGCTCAGCGGAAAGGCCAGCTTTTCAAGGCTGGTGCCACCGTGCAGACTTGAACTGCTTTCGCAAAGAGCGAGGAGCTCATTGGTTGCAGAACGACTCCAGACTGTCCGACCAGGTTCGAAGACCGACGCACCCTTCTGCAGGCCTCGCTCAACGAACAGACGGGCGGCCTCACGCACTCGTTCTTCATCCGCGTCTCTCGGCACCACCACCGTTCGTAGAAGGTCCGCCCTCTTCGCTTTAGTTTCTCCCACCCAAACTGAATACCGCGCCCGCGCCTCACGTGCGAGATCATTGGGATCAGGAAAATCTATTAGAGCTTTCAAGCCATCTACGGCAGCACTCCACTTTTCCTCAGGTCCGTCGCCCTTGACCAACCATCCCGCCTTGGCAAACTCCGTACAGGCCCATGAGAGATTGACGATCCCCCTCTGCTGGCCGCCAGGGAAAACCACCTGTTCATACTGATCGAGCGGATGCT
>NZ_JPRS01000489.1 GCF_000738085.1 Cryobacterium sp. MLB-32 | reverse complement strand
GCCCGGCCTCCGCCATGGAGATATGCCCGATATCCGTCAGGGCTGCCGCGGCATTCCTGTTGCCGGTTCGTGCCGAGATGCTGTGCGGCCCCGAATCATGCTCGAACCGGTCCTGCAGCTGACCGGCCACCTGCGCCTTCAGCGCGTCCAACCGCCGTCCACTCGCAAACACGGCATCCGCCACAGCCAACAAACCCGCATCGGTCATCCGCTGAAGCTCCAACCCCGCACTCGGCCCGCCCTCTGAACACACCCCGCCACCCAGAGCTCGAGAGTACGTCTCGGCGAGTTCCGCCGTGCTCTCGATCAGGAGGTCCGTTGAAGTGGTCATGGCATAATTTTCCCAGCCACCACCGACACTGAAGCGACCTAAACAGCCCTGACCGGGTATTTCTGTGCACAACTGGCAAAGATTCTCACCTGCGGAGAAGAACACTCACTGCAGCTGAGCGCAGAAACGCAGGACCATGACGAAGGCGCCTCAGCGCTCCCGCAACTGACATCCACTCCGGCTGGAGCTGTTGGACCATATTGCCGGGCCTACGCTGATCCATAGTGTGCACGCACTGGGGCATGACCGGCACCTCGGCCCTGATCGCTCTCAGGCGACGGTTTTCGCGGGGGCCCGACAAGCCAGAGCGAGTCGGGCCCTGTCCCAACCCGCCAGGCTTCAACGCTCCTTCTGAGCCACTGCTACTACGCCTGCCCCGCCTGTTCAAGCATGGTGGTGTCCTCTTTCTGTCGCGATACAAAATGGGATCTACAGCTAATGTGGCTTATAGAAGTGATCGTTCTCTGGGGGAAGTATGGAATTTTCTGAACTGCTGGCAGCTTTGGCGCTGAAGGTTCGCAATCAACGAGGGGCGATTCAGACCGAGGAAGCCACGAAGAACGCCTTCATCATGCCGTTCATCTCGACAATTCTGGGTTACGACGTATTCAATCCACTCGAGGTCGTTCCTGAATTCAACGCCGATGTGGGTCTGAAGAAGGGCGAGAAAATCGACTACGCCATCATGCGCGACGGCGAAGTGCAGATCCTCATCGAGTGCAAGAAATCCAAGGAGGCCCTGAAACTCGAGCATGCCTCGCAGCTCTTCCGCTATTTT
>NZ_JPRS01000488.1 GCF_000738085.1 Cryobacterium sp. MLB-32 | reverse complement strand
AACGCCGCTACTTCTCCGAAGCTTCGATGCTCGAGCTGACCACAATGAACAACCCCGTCGAGGTCATCGACGAGGCGGTGATCCTCCCCGAACTCGCTGCCGCCTAAACTAAAACAACTGACCTGCACGGTGTCGAGAAACTCCACCACTCAGCGGGACGTGACCTGTCGGGGCTATCCATGATCGCTTGCAGAGTCGCAGGTTGGCGGTCTTCGCGCCAGTTGAACGCTTCGAGCAGCATCGCCGCGAGAAAGTCGATGTCCTCAGTGGCCGCGTCGCGGATACGCAATGTCATCGCGCTGTTCCTCAATTCAAAAGAGTGGCTAGTTAGATTGGTCGGCGTGGATTGGCGCGTTTATCGAAGAAACATGCCTTGAATGTTGCAGTCGTTGCGCGTGGCGTCCAGCCTAGAATTCTCAACTTCTACCTCGGTTTGGACGAACCATACAGATACGTCTACTGGGCACCTGCACGCGCGGTGCAATTAATGAGGTGATTCGTGCGGCTAAACCGATTCGAGCCCAAGGAACTCACGTAGCTGAGGCACGCCCGTGACGCGCAACTCCTGATCGGATCTGTTGAGCGTTTCGGTAGTCAATGTCAGTTGTTGGCTCAAAGCCATCTCACCTTCGCGCCGCCGGCGGCGAACCAGGCCGTTCTCTCGATAGCCGACTTTTCTCGACACGGCAAGCGACGCTGGGTTGTCGGTGAACGCTGCGGACGTGACCTCAGCTGCATCTAGATGGTCGAACATGAATGCACAGAGAGTTTGGCGCATTAGCGTGCCGATGCCCCGTCCGTGATGCTTCGCCCCGAGCCACGATCCTGTCTCGCCGGTTCTCGTCACGAGATAGTCACTGGTCGAAATTCCTTGGCAACCAACGATTTCTCCCTCGAAACGGACTGTGGATTCAAGTTGCCACGATGCTGGCGTCATGGCAGAACGTCGCCCCCAGTGGAACTGCAGGAGCCTTAATCGAACTTCGTCGGGGGTCCCGGCCGTCCATGGAAAATCAAATGGCATCGCAGCGGCGTCGTGAATCCCTTCGTGTGCGAGTGCCACAAGGTCGGGCAAATCGGAATCTCGAACGGGAG
>NZ_JPRS01000487.1 GCF_000738085.1 Cryobacterium sp. MLB-32 | reverse complement strand
TTGTTGCCGGCCATTTCCAGTACGTCGGCGCCCGGGCCGATGAATGTGATTCCGTTCGCGGCAGCGGCCTCGGCCAGTTCCGGGTTCTCGGAAAGAAAACCGTATCCCGGGTAAATGGCGTCAGCGCCACATTCCCGGGCCACGCGAATGATCTCGCTCACGTCCAGATACGCACGCACGGGGTGGCCGACCTCGCCGATCTGATACGCCTCATCGGCTTTCAGGCGGTGCAGGGAGTTGCGATCCTCAAAAGGGAACACCGCGACGGTCTTCGCTCCGAGCTCAACGGCCGCACGCATGGCACGGATTGCGATCTCACCACGGTTGGCAACAAGGATTTTCGTAAACATGCAGACCTTTCGAACGCATACCGGCATACAGCCAACGGTTAGGTTCTCCCAGACTAGTGAAGGTAACGTGTCTACTTGTGCATGTACTCAGCGTTAGCTCCCTCAAGGGAGGTGTAGGTAAGACCACGGTGACCCTTGGTCTTGCTTCTGCAGCCTTCGCCCGCGGTGTGCGAACACTGGTGGTTGATCTCGATCCGCAATCGGATGTGTCGACGGGAATGGACATTGACGTCGCCG
>NZ_JPRS01000486.1 GCF_000738085.1 Cryobacterium sp. MLB-32 | reverse complement strand
GGGCCCATACGGGTAGTACTGCGCGAACGCGAGCAAGTACTCGGCGCGGTCGAGATTGTTGTTCTGGTGCCGCTCACGGTGGCGGCTCATGTCCAACCAATCTTCGGTGTCATCGGCCATTAGGAGATCCCAGGCTGAGGCACCTCCGAGCCCAGCTCGGATGTTGAACTTCACCTTGGTCCGTGCTGGCTCCGGCACAGGCATAAAACTCGTGAACTGGATCAACTTTGCTCCTTAGAAACGACCGGCTTTTCATCGAGGCCATCTGCGCTGCGGCCAGCCATTACGCGAAGCATCGAAGCGACGACATGTAGAAGATCGCGTTCACGATCTTCACCTGGGCAGCACGCGCCTTGTGCCCGAACATCACACGAGCACCTGAAGATCGTCCCTCAAATTGGCGGCCTCATTGACGAGGGCCTCGCATGCCCTCACCACGTGTTCAGGGACAGAGTCAAAATCTCTGGGGTTGAGCTGCATGACATATTCGTTCTCGATGTGATAGGACTCGTTCACAAACTTCTTGAATGCCGCGTCACCTGGGATTCCTTCGGGATAAAGTTTTGACATGATGCGGAAGAGTTGCACTTTCTCATATCCCACGTCAGTGGCGTCAAACTTTTCCTTCAAGACGAGGGGGTCGCGTAA
>NZ_JPRS01000485.1 GCF_000738085.1 Cryobacterium sp. MLB-32 | reverse complement strand
ATCCAACTCAACCTGACAAGAATTTGCGCGAAAGCTAATGTGTATTTCAAGCTAGCAACGATTAGGGACAATGCCACTGTCCAATTTAGAGCGGCGAAGATCAGCGGAAATGCACAAGTGCACTTTGACGTGGCGATGATCAGCGACAGTGCGGCGGTCGAATTCTGCGATTCGTCGCTCAGCGACGGCTCGGCTGTCCACTTCGACTGGGCAGCGATCAGCGGCGCAGCAAACGTCAGGTTCAAGAACGCGTCTCTCGGAGGCTCCTCCGGCCTTCACTTCAACTGGGCTCGCATCACGGGCACCGCGGAGGTCGCCTTCGACCGGACTGCTATCGGTGATTCCGCTATTGTCGACTTCAGCCGGGCAGAGATTAGCGCAAGCGCGAATGTTGACTTGGACTGCGCGCAGATCAGCGACAGCGCCAGCGTCTTGTGGGAGGGTGCGACGCTCACCGGCACCTGCGCCGATGCGTGCGAACAAGGATCATCCAGTTGATCCATGCGGTGTCGGCGACGACTGCTTAGTTTGTCCGGGCGTTGCAAGCGTTTGTAACGCCTGCCTAGCAAGTCAGCATGAATTGATCGTCTCAAGCGCTCACATCGACTCATCGATTATGGCGTTTACGGGCGCACTCGCTCTCGCGGACTGCATCAACCTCTCAAGGACTAGCCGGCCCATCCGTC
>NZ_JPRS01000484.1 GCF_000738085.1 Cryobacterium sp. MLB-32 | reverse complement strand
TAGTGCTAACAGCAGACCGCAGAGAATAAACGGGAGCCCATCAAGGATCACGCTCGGGTCCCTCCCTGCGAGGGAGCCGACGACCCAAAAGCGGTATGTATCGAACACGGCCGGAAGGCTAAGTGCTACCGCTTGGATATACGCGGCGAGTACTGCCGTGACGACGATGCCGGCCAGCACTAAACGCACCGGTGTCGCCCCGCTCCGAGCGCCTGCCCCGATGAGATACACAATAACAACGGCGGCGAATGCTCCCGGGAGCGCCACCCACACGCTGGTGGCCGCCGACCCCAACCCGAAGAAGGCTGTGCCGGTAACAATCGCGGCTGCCGCTCCAGCATTGACACCAAACAATCCGGGGTCAGCTAAGGGGTTGCGGCTGATGCCTTGCATAACTGCTCCAGCCACCGCCAAGCTCGCGCCGGCCATCACTCCGAGGATCGTGCGGGGGATGCGACTAAAAACGACGCTCTCCAAGTAAGGGTCAGCGCCATCCGATCCGGGTGCGAGAAGTGCGCCGATGACGTCTGGAATGGGAACGTATTTGTTGCCCACAGCAAGGCTGAGCAGCACGATGACGATCAACAGCCCGACGGCCGCGATAACTCCGACGGAGAGGGGAGTCCTGCGGACCCGGCGACGGGGGGCCCGCAGGGACGCCCTCATCGAGCGCTGGTCGCTGCGGTTGCAGCCTCACTGATCATGGGCAGGTATGCTTTCAGCGCCCACGGGACGCTGAGTGGGGTGACCATACTTGAGGCCATCGCGAGCTGGTTGTCGGGATTGGGAACGTAGGAACCGCGGGTCACCGCGGGAATCTGCGCGAACAAGGGTTGCGCTTCGATTGCGCTCTGGTTCGCAGTGTCGTTGTACCAGGTAAAGAGCACATCAACGTCGTTCAACAGGTCTGCGCGCTCGAGACCGACGGTTGAGGAAAACGTGCCGGGCGTG
>NZ_JPRS01000483.1 GCF_000738085.1 Cryobacterium sp. MLB-32 | reverse complement strand
CTCACCTGGGTCTTGTCGATTGTCGGGCTCGTCCTGGTGGTGCGTGCGGCGCTGATTCCCATCTTCGTCAAGCAGATCAAGAGCCAGCGCAAGATGCTCGAGGTCGCGCCCCAGCTCAAGAAGATTCAGGACAAGTACAAGGGCAAGAAAGACCAGTTCTCCCGCGAGGCCATGTCCCGCGAGACGATGGCGCTATACAAGCGCACCGGTACAAACCCGCTGAGCTCCTGCCTACCCCTGCTCTTGCAGATGCCGATCTTCTTCGCGCTGTTCTCCGTTCTGAACAACGCGCAACGCTCACTGCCCGGCGTTGGCCCACTCAACACCGAGCTGGCCCACAGCTTCGGCAATGCGACCCTGTTCGGTGACGCGCCGCTGCACAGCTCGTTCGCGTCGCAGTGGACCCCGATGCTCGCCGGCGAGCCCTTCAACGCTTCGGTGATGATCATTGCGGCCACCATGGTTGTCCTGATGACCGCGTCACAGTTCATCACTCAGCTGCAGATTGTCTCCAAGAACATGTCGCCCGAGACCAAGGCGAGCCCTATGTTCAAGCAGCAGCGCATCATGCTCTACCTGTTGCCGCTTGTTTTCGCCTTCTCCGGTGTGGCCTTCCCGCTCGGCGTCATGTTCTACTGGCTCACGTCGAACTTCTGGACGATGATTCAGCAGTTCCTGGTTATTCGGAACATGCCGACGCCCGGCAGCGAGGCCGCCAAG
>NZ_JPRS01000482.1 GCF_000738085.1 Cryobacterium sp. MLB-32 | reverse complement strand
CCTTTTTCCACGCGTAGATCTGGGCGCGGTTGATGTCGCGGGTCGTGGCGGTGTCCTTGAAGAACAGGGTGAGGGAGAGTCCCTGGTCGACGTGCTGCGTCGCCGCGGCGTACACGTCGATGACCTTCTCGTAGCCGATCTCGTAGGCGTCCTGGTAGAAGTCCAGGTTGTCGTTCGTCATGAACGGCGCCGGGTAATACACGCGGCCCAGCTTGCCTTCCTTGCGAATCTCGATCTTCGCCGCGATCGGGTGAATCGACGCGGTGGAGTTGTTGATGTACGAGATCGACCCGGTCGGCGGTACGGCCTGCAGGTTCTGGTTGTAGATACCGTGCTTCACAACGGATGCCTTGAGCTCGGCCCAGTCGGCCTGCGTCGGAATCGACACCCCGGCCTGGCTGAACAGCTCGGCACCGCGGGCGGTGGTCGGCTCCCACACCTGGTCGGTGTACTTGTCGAAGAACGCACCGGAGGCATAGGTGGAGTTCTCAAAGCCCTCGAAGGTGCGTCCGCGTTCGATGGCGAGGGCGTTGGAGGCCGTCAGGGCGTGGAACAACACCGTGTAGAAGTAGATGTTGGTGAAGTCGATGCTCTCTTCGCTGCCGTAGTAGATGCGCTCGCGGGCCAGGTAGCCGTGCAGGTTCATCTGGCCCAGGCCGATGGCGTGCGAACGGTCGTTACCATCTTCGATGGAACGAACCGAGCTGATGTGGCTCTGCTCGGACACGGCGTTCAGGCCACGAATGGCCGCGTTCACGGTGCGACCGAGGTTACCGGAGTCCAT
>NZ_JPRS01000481.1 GCF_000738085.1 Cryobacterium sp. MLB-32 | reverse complement strand
GCGACGATGGGAATTCAGCGCAACAGCCGGACGGACTTCAGTACTTGGGTTCCATCCGTTCCGCGCGGGATGGGACTGGGAATTCATCGATGTCAAAAAGCTCCGAATGAAACACCTTCTCCAACAGCAGCTCTTGCAGGCCACTAAGTCGAACAGTGCGCTCAATGGCTTTGAGCAGATCAAGAAGTTCATCGTTCCAGTCATCGATCCAATGCGTGGGTCGGATCCTGTCGAGCGGTTTAGGCTTGCTACGAATGTGCCCCCTACCCAGAGCACTCCGATTCTGGAGCCACCTTTGAACTACCGGCCAACCGCTGACGGAGAACTGCCAGACCTCGGGTCTCACGCCTGATACCGTGCCGTCAGCTACGTTCAGAGTCTCGGTTTCTTCGTCGTAAGAGATTTCAAATTCACCCGGAAGGTGAGTCACTCCCTGGGACCAAGCAATGCCTTGACGGTTTGCGAAATCGTCATGGGCAGCGTGGCCGATCGCTCGAGCCCCGAACGTTTGCGCGTAGATCAACTCGGCACCAACGTCACGCACTTCTGCAAAGAGAGAAGGATCCTTGGTAAACGGAACCCTGGCGCCG
>NZ_JPRS01000480.1 GCF_000738085.1 Cryobacterium sp. MLB-32 | reverse complement strand
GGCTTGGTCATGAACGCGTCACGATCACCCTTGCTGGGTCGTCCCCGATTTATCCTTGCCATGAGACCAGTAAAGCGCACGATTTCGTTTAAGGAAACGACATCCCACCGGCGTGTCGGAGGTCAGTCATTAAAGTCTCGCCTGCGACTGGTCCTGCAAAGTTGCTGACACCACTGAACTGCATTAAGACCCAGTAGATACCAACCTGGAAGATCTGTTGTCTTTGCCGCCGGCAAGGCGGCGTACGAGCACTGTGGTTCAGCCCAGAACGAATTCGAGTGCTTGGCCGAAGTCGTGGGTGATGCGGTCGCGGCGCGCGGTGAGCCTGGTGGTGGACGGGCGGCGGATGACGCCTTCGGGGGCATCGTCTTCGATGTATCCCAGGGCGCGCAGTTCGATCAATGCGCCGTGAATGGCCGGGCGGCTCATGACGTTATCGAGAGCGTCAAAGAGCTCACCGTAATTGAGAGGCTGAGGCAGCAGCGCGCGGAGCACGAGGATGCGGGCGGGAGCGGCGAATAGCTCCTGAAACACCTTCACCCGCGCCGGGGCGTTCTTCATCAGGATCTCAGACCGTGCCATGCCCCCAGTGTGGCGCAAATCTCCGCTAAAGCGATCCGTGCGCGAAATTTGGACGGGTTGATGCGCATGTATCTATTTAGGGAGCGAAAATACTGCTCCGGGAGTGTCGGTGGTCGGCAGTAAAATTCGCCCGATCATTTAATGCGCGATACGAAACCACTTAAACAGCTCAGAATCAGGAAATTTTGTCGCGACTTAACATTTATTTTTTCTACTTTGGGGGGTAGTTTCCAAAGCCTGAAAGTGGGATTATTGT
>NZ_JPRS01000479.1 GCF_000738085.1 Cryobacterium sp. MLB-32 | reverse complement strand
GACTGTGAAATGACCGGTCTCGACCTGGACAAAGACGAACTGGTCGAAATCGCCGTCGTCATCACCGATTACGACCTTAATGTGCTCGATCCGGGACTGGATATCATCATCAAGCCCGATGCATCCGCGTTGGAAAACATGGGCGACTTCGTGCGCACCATGCACACGACATCGGGCTTGATTGACGAGATCCCGAACGGTGTGAGCGCCGCCGAGGCCGAATTCCAAGTGATCGAGTACATTCTGAAATTCATTCCCGAGGACCAGAAGGCTCCCCTGGCCGGAAACTCCATCGGCACAGACCGCGCTTTCCTCACCCGCTACATGCCGCGCCTCGACAAGCACCTGCATTATCGCAACGTGGATGTGTCCTCCATCAAGGAGCTCGCACGACGCTGGTACCCCCGCGTGTACTTCAACGCGCCGACAAAAGACGGTGGCCACCGCGCCCTCGCAGATATTCTTGAATCAATTCGCGAGCTCGCTTACTACCGTCAAACCGTGTTTGTAGCGGATCCGGGGCCCTCCAGTGACGAGGCAAAAACCCAATCTGAGGACGTCGTGCACAACTTCGGTGCTCAGGTGTAATAGAATTCATGAGTTGCCCTTCTTCGCAAGAGGAAGGGACGCATGGTGGGTATAGCTCAGTTGGCAGAGCGCCTGGTTGTGGTCCAGGAGGTCGCGGGTTCAATCCCCGTTA
>NZ_JPRS01000478.1 GCF_000738085.1 Cryobacterium sp. MLB-32 | reverse complement strand
GGCTCAGCGCACCCTCCGGGAACGAACGAGCCATGCTCTCGGCCGCTATACGTTGAGCTTCCTCGTGGGATCCGCCTTGGGTAACCAAATCACCGACATATTCGCTGCAGCTGCGGTCCAACCACGACGGGAACTCGCTAGTGAGGATTCGCTTAAGGGTCACAGTCATCTCTCAATTCTTCCAGACAAGAATCTGCTGTCAGCGCCAGCCGAAGATTACCCGAATAGCCTTCGGCGACATCGCAGTACGTTTGCCGCCTCGGCGACGCTCAGAGCGAATCCGTCATTGTTGTATCTCGGTTGTGCGATTGACTGTGGCTATGACTCGCACACTTATTCTCGGGGGAACTGCCTGGCTTGGTCGAGAGATAGCCGAGAAGCTGGCGGGTCAAGGTCAGGACGTGACGTGCCTGGCTCGCGGTGAATCTGGAGCAGCTCCACGCGGCGTGACGTTCGTCCGCTCCGACCGACGATCGCCCCAGGCCTACGATCTTGTCGCGAGGGAATCCTGGGACGAGATCATTGAGCTCAGCTGTGACGCGCACCTTGTCGCTGGAGCGCTTGAAGCGTTGGCGGGCAGCACGGCGCATTGGACTTTGGTCTCCTCCGTGTCGGTGTATGCGACCAATGCTGAACCGGGTGCTGATGAGGACGCCATCCTCGTCGAGCCAGTCGACCTTGACGATTACGCGCAGGCGAAAGTCGCCGCCGAACGCGCCACAATGGCGGCGGTTGGCGATCGTCTTCTGATTGCTCGACCTGGCCTGATCGTGGGGCCAGGTGATATGAGTGACCGATTCAGCTATTGGGTGTCCAGATTTGCCGCTGCTCCGGT
>NZ_JPRS01000477.1 GCF_000738085.1 Cryobacterium sp. MLB-32 | reverse complement strand
CCGGCCCGGTTCATCGGTCGGCTGGTGAGGGTGTCCCTGCGCGCGTCGGAGGTCATCGTCTTCGACGGCCGCAACGAGATCGCACGCCACCCGCGGGTGGTCGCGCTCCACGGGCAGAGCGTGAACCTCGACCACTACCTGGAGGTACTGCTGCACAAGCCGGGCGCGCTTCCGGGGTCGACGGCCCTGACCCATGCTCGGGCGTCGGGGGTGTTCACGTCGACCCATGAGGCGTTCTGGGCGGCGGCGCGGAAGACGGACGGGGACGCGGGCGGCACCCGGGCGCTGATCGACGTGCTGCTGCTGCACAGGTCGATGGCCGCGGCGGATGTTGTCGCCGGCATCACTGCGGCGTTGACCGTCGGCGCTGTCACCGCCGACGTCGTCGCGGTCGAGGCCCGCCGACACCAGACGTTGGGCGGGGCTCTGGATGATCGTCTACCTGTTGCGCAGACTCATGGTCCCGGACGGCGGGTGGTCAGTCTTACGCAGCGGCGCCTCGCGGATCCTGCCGCTGTCATCGCCGGGCTCCCCGCGGACACGAGGCCGCTGCCCTCGGTTGCCGCCTACGACCAGCTGCTTCGCCTGCCTGATCGGGCGGCTCCCGCAATCACGTCCACCATGGAGAAAGGAACAGGATCATGACCACCACGACTACCATCACCGCGACTCTCCGGCGTCGTCGGGGACTGACCGAGGAGGCCGCGGACGCTGCCATCGATCAGGCCTGCCGGCGGCTTCGTCTTCCCACGATCCGCGCCGTCGTCGGGGAGACGACCTCGGTCGCCCAGAAGGAGCAGCTGTCCTATCAGGGGTTCCTGGCGGAGCTGCTTCTGGCGGAGTGCGACGAC